>CAIYZC010000324.1 GCA_903930565.1 uncultured Pedosphaera sp. | reverse complement strand
GGGCGGGCTGTTTTACAATCAGAACGATTATGTGACCTTCAACGACACCGCCAAAGGGGCCACCAATGTCAGTTTGGCCACCGTGCTCGCGCCCGGTTTTCTCACGGTGAGCAACCAGGCCTTGAGCTACACTTTCACCGGTAGCGGCCTCATCGGCGGCAATGCGGCCCTCAATAAATACGGCACCGGCAGCATGGTGCTCGGTAATGCCACCAACAACACCTTCAGCGGCGGCTTGAACATCAGCGGCGGTGTGGTGCGCCTGACCAATCTGGACAACCTGCTGCCCACCAACGGCACCGTCGGGTTGGCGAATGTCGCCGGCGCGACGCTGGATTTGAACAATTTGAACCAACGGCTCGGCGGCTTGGTTGGTGGCGGCGCCTCGGGCGGCGGCGTGACGTTGGGCGCGGGTGGGACGAACACCTTGACGCTGGCCGGCGGCGGCGCTTATTACGGCACCATCAGCGGCAACGGGGCGGTGGCGGTGGTCAACGGGGCGGCGCCCACCTTCTACGGCGCCAACACCTACACCAACGGCACGACCATCACCGGCGCGCAGTTGTCCGTGGCCAACGCGACCGGCAGCGCCACCGGGCCCGGACCGGTGACGATTGGCGGGGGCGGTACGTTGCAAATCGGCGACGGCACTCTCGCGGGCAGATTGGCCGCGCCCACCATCGACGTTGGCGGGACGCTCAGCTTTAACGCGGCCCAGGATTTTGTCTTCGCCAACCTCTTCAGCGGCACCGGCGCGCTGAACAAGAACAACACCAATACGGTCACGGTCCCGGGACCGAATCCCGATTTCCAAGGACCCGTGACCATCAACGGCGGCACCTTGTTGGTGACGGATTCCAGCGCCCTCGGCCTGTCCAATGGGCGCATCCTGACCCTCGGCGCCGATCCTTCCGCCGCGCTCGCGTTGGTCGGTGGCGTCACCATCACGGCCCCGTTGAACATTTACGCCAAAAACTTTGGCTCGGGCGCGAGCGCGTCCGTGGTCGGCCTGGGCGGCACGAACACCCTCGCGGGTTTCGCCTTCCTCAGCCAGTTCGGTTCCGATTGGGTCTTCCAATCCACCGCCGGCCGCTTGGTCATCGCGAATGTGCAAAACGGCGCCAGCACCGGGAATAAAAACCTGTGGTTGGTCGGCAACGGCGACGGGGAATGGGACAGCGGGCTCACGGAAGGCGGCGGCAGTGTGGTCACCAGCCTCATCAAGAGCGGCGCCGGCACCTGGACCCTGGCCAACCAAATCTTCGGTTATACCGGTGGCACCACGATCAGCAACGGCACCTTGGTGGTGAACGGCACCATCGGCAACAGCAGCGCGGTGAACGTGGCGGGCGGAACCTTGGCGGGCAACGGCACGATCTTCGCCCCCGTCACGGTCAAGCCGGCGGGCGCCATTTCCCCGGGCTACGCCTCCATCGACACCCTCACCGTCAACAGCGACCTCACCCTGGCGGGCACCACGGTGATGGATGTCTCCGCGGTCGGCGGGGTGGCTTCCAACGACCAATTGGTGGTCGCGGGCAGTCTCGCCCTGGGCGGGGTTTTGCAGGTCAATTTGTCCGGCGCCCTGGTCGGCGGCGAAGTTTTCCCGCTGTTCTCCTCGGGTTCCTTCGCCGGTGGTTTCAGCACCCTCCAACTCCCGGCTTTGCCTGCGGGATTGGCCTGGGATACCACCAACTTGGCGGTGAACGGCAATCTGGCGGTCCTCGCCGTTGCCGTGACTCCGCCCGCGCTCGGCTGGAGCCCCGCCACGGGTGGCGGCTTGAGTTTCACCTGGCCGGGTTCCTTCAAGCTCCAAGCCCAAACCAATAGCTTGAGCACGGGCCTTGGCACCAACTGGTTTGATTATCCCGGCGGCGGCGCGAGTGGCGTGACCGTGCCCGTGGATGCGGCGAGTCCGGCGGTGTTCTTCCGCCTGATCTCCAAGTAACCGAATCGCCCCCGCGAGGGGGCTGCAAGGCAACGGGGTGGCCTGCAGGGGCCGCCCCGTTTTCCTTTTCCCGGGATCAGGGAATCAGCACCCGGAGCCGTTGGGGCTCCAAGGTGAAGGTGGCGGGTAGGTGCCCCATGAGTTCGCCATCCACCTCCAGGGGCACCGGGGTGGGGGAGGTGAGCGTGATCTCGCGCGCTTGCCAGTTGTGGGCCACCGCGGCGGGCAGCGCCGTGCCGAGCGTGAGCATGCCCAGGCTGCGGAGCACTCCCGGGAGGTCGATGCGCGGAAACACCCGGACGTCGAGCAGGCCGTCGCGCAAATCGGCGGTGGGGAAGAACACGTATTTGCCCCCGTAGAACCGGCCGTTTCCCACGAGCACCCAGCAGCCGTCGGCCTGTTGCGCACCGGCGGTCACCGTGATGCGCGGTTGCGGTTCCCCGAGCGCGCCGATCCCGGCCCAAATGTAGGCCAACGGGCCGAGCCGCTTCTTCAGCTTATAGTTCACCAACTCGATGGCCCGGGCGTCCAGGCCCGCACCCGCCATTTGCACGAAGTAATGGCGCGTGGGCGCGCCTTTCAACAAGCAGTTCACGCGCAGCACGTCCACCCGCGTCTCGCGCGCGTCCCGCACCACCTGCCAGGCGGGGGCGAGGCGCAGGGGCAGGCGGAGTTCCTTCGCAAAGACGTTGACCGTGCCCAGTGGCAGGATCCCGAGGCAGGCCTGGTCGAAGCCCCCCGGCACGTCCCCAATGCCGTTGAGGACTTCGTTGAGCGTGCCGTCCCCGCCCGCGGCGACAATAATCTCAAAGCCCTCGCGCACCGCGCCCGCCGCCAGCGTGCGGGCCGCGCCCGCGGCGGCGGTTTGCTTCAGCGCGCATTCCGCCCCGATCGTGTCCAAATGCCGACGAAAATGCCGGGCCTTGTCGCCCCGCGCGGTCGGATTGAAAATGACACAGATACGCACGGGACAATTTTGCCGCGTCGGCGAAATAAGGAAAGGGGGAAGTTGTTGGTTCCGGGCTTGTCCCGGGCCGGCCGCCGGCATAGCCTCCGCGCCACGAAACGCACCTGTATCCCGACATGACCTGGTCCCAAGAATACAATCCGTTGCGCCATGCGGCCGCCTCCACGGTGGTGGCCGCCTTGCCGGTGGCGGCCCTGCTGGGTGGGATCGCCCTGGGCCGGATGCGCATCCATCAGGCCGCGCTCTTGGGGCTGACGGTCGCGCTCGCGGTGGCGGTGGGCGTGTACGGTATGCCCCCGCGGCTGGCCGCGGCCGCGACGGCGTATGGCGCCGCCTACGGTTTGTTTCCCATTGGCTGGATCATCCTCAACCTGATGTTCTTGTACCAATTGACGGTGGAGAAAGGCCACTTCGCCATCCTGCGCGGCAGCCTCGCCACCCTGGCGCCGGATCCCCGGGTGCAGGTGATCCTGATCGCCTTTTCCCTGGGGGCGTTTTTCGAAGGTGCCGCCGGCTTCGGCACGCCGGTGGCGGTGACGGCCGCCATCCTGATCCAACTGGGTTTTCGCCCCCTCCTGGCCTCGGGTCTCTCCCTCATCGCCAACACCGCCCCCGTGGCCTTTGGCGGCTTGGGATCGCCCATCATCGCCCTCAGCAAGGTCACCGGTATTAGTGAGTTGACCTTGTCGGCTATGATTGGGCGGCAATTGCCGTTCTTCTCCCTCATCATTCCTTTTTGGGTGGTGGGCGCGCTCGCGGGATTCCGCGGCATGTGGGAAGTGTGGCCTGCGGCGCTGACCGCCGGCTTGGCCTTTGCCATCCCCCAATACTTGGTCGCCAATTTTCACGGCCCCTGGCTGGTGGACATTATCTCCGCCATGTGTTCCTTGTTGGCGGTGGCCATTCTCCTGCGTTACTGGCGGCCCAAAGGCCAGTGGAAAATGGCGGCGGCGGACCAAATCGCCGTGCCCGCCTCCGCGTCCTCCGAGCGGTATTCCGGGCGCCAAATTTTTCAAGCCTGGCTGCCGTGGTTGCTCCTGACCGCGTGCCTCTTTGTCTGGGGCTTGCCGGACGTGAAAGCCTGGCTGAACGGCTGGACGCCGAAAGACTGGCCCGTGCCCGGCCTGCACGGCGCGGTCCTGCGCGGCCCGCCCATTGCTCCGCCCTCCGGAGCCGGTGTGGCCGAGTCGGGCGAACCCGCGCGGTTCGTGCGGAACTGGCTTTCCGCCACCGGCAGCGGAATTTTGTTCTCCGCGTTGCTCGCGGGCGGCGTGATGGGGCTCCGGCCCGGCCGCATGCTTCGGCTCTATGGGGAGACGTTGGTGAAAGTGCGGTTCTCGCTGCTCACCATTGCGGCGATGCTGGCGTTGGGTTACGTGACCCGCTTTTCCGGCACCGACGCCACGCTCGGATTGGCACTGGCGAAGACCGGCCGGTTGTATCCCTTCTTTGGGACGCTCTTGGGCTGGCTGGGCGTGGCTTTGACCGGGTCGGATACGGCTTCCAACGTCCTTTTCGGCAGCCTGCAAAAAATCACCGCCGGCCAACTGGGCATTTCCCCTACGTTGATGGCCGCCGCGAACAGTTCCGGCGGGGTGATGGGCAAAATGGTGGACGCCCAAAGCATCGTCGTGGCCAGCACCGCGACGCAATCCTACGGCGAGGAAGGGGGCATTCTGCGCTTCGTGCTCGTCCACAGCCTCGTCCTGGCGGCGCTCATGGGCTTGTTGGTGTTCCTCCAAGCCTACGTCTGGCCCTTTACGGAAATGGTGCCGCGTTGAGCCGGTCTCACGTTTAAGTGGCGCGTGGAGGCATCAAATTTGCCTCTGGAAGGTTGGGACGTGGCCCACTGCTGTTGGCCTTGGGCGGGGTGGGGGAATTGACGGTAACGCCGCGAACGTTGAACCCCGCGGCGGAACCGGGACGAAAAAAAGCCATTGCCGGAAAATTCGCGGTTCCTATAATGCCCGAGCATGCTCGCGGGCACCGAACCAATGGGCCGGGGAGCCGCGCTTGGTTGTGCCCGGCCGCGGCGGAAGCCCGGTTACCCGACGCCCCGCCCGCTTTGCCATCGGCCACCTGCCCCTTCCCCGCACCGCTCGCCCTCCAACCATCCAATCCCACGCCTATGAACCCTCATCACCCCCTGTTTCGAGCCTTTGGCGCCGTTTGTCTCCTGGGTTTGTTCCTCCTGGCCGGCGGCGGCCGGGTTCAGGCCCAGGGAACCGCGTTCAATTACCAAGTCCAATTCGAAGACGGCCATACGCCCGCGAACGGGCTGTATGACTTGAAATTCACTTTGTACAACGCGCTCACCGGGGGAGCGATCATGGCGGGACCACTGACCAACCTTGGGGTCACCGCGATGGGCGGGGTGGCGACCCTGACGTTGAATTTCGGAGCGGGGGTGTTCACCGGGGGACCGCTCTGGCTGGAACTGGCGGAACGGACCAACGGGGTGGCCGCCTTCACCACCCTGGTGCCCCGCAGCCAGATTCTGCCGGTGCCTTATGCGGTGTTTGCCGGGGGCGCGAGCAACCTTCTTGGGACCGTCGCCACCAGCCAATTGGTGGGTTCGCTCCCGGCGGGCAGTTTGGCCGGCGCTCTGCCGGCCGGAGTGTTGCCCCCCAATTTGCTGCCCCTCACGAGCAACAACGCGGTTTCCCTGACCAACCTCCACGCCGCGGCCATCAGTGGCACGGTCGGTTTCGCCAGTTTGCCGGCGGCCCTGACCACGCTGGGGGCGAACAACAACGGCGGCGCCTTGACGAATTTGAAGGCGGCGCAGTTGATTGGCGTGGTGCCCTCCGCGGCCCTGCCCGGCCCGCTGACCGCCCTCGCCACGAACAATGGCGCGGCGCTCAGTAATCTCAATGCGGCGCGACTCACCGGCACCGTACCGTTGGCGGTCCTGAGCGGGATCACTACGAACCAACTCGACCCGGCGACGATTCAAGCCCTTCGCAATCCCGGCTCGGGCGGCGCTCCGGGGACCAATCAAACACCCGCCGGCATGGCCTTGATTCCCGCCGGCTCCTTCACCATCGGCGATTCCACCGGCGACGGCGACGTGGCGGACGCGAGCCCGGCCACCGTTTACCTGTCGGGCTTTTATATCGACACCCAATTGGTGGGTTACGGGCTGTGGCAGTCGGTGTCTGCCTACGCCATTGCCCACGGTTACAACTTTGCCAATCCCGGTTCGGGCTTGGGTGGGAATTACCCAGTCCAGTCGGTGGACTGGTATGATTGTCTGAAGTGGTGCAACGCGCGTTCGCAGCAGGCGGGCTTGGTGCCCGTGTATTATACCGATGCGGGCTTGACGCAGGTCTATACGAACGGGGAAGTCACGGTTTATGTCGATTGGGTGGCGCGGGGCTATCGGTTGCCGACGGAGGCGGAGTGGGAGAAGGCGGCGCGCGGCGGCCGCAGCAACCAGCGGTTCCCCTGGGGGAACACCATCAGCGGGAGCCAGGCGAACTACGTGGGCAATACCAACCTCAGCTATGATTTGGGCCCAAACCAAATTCCCACCGGAGTGACTGCCTTGGGTTCTTATCCGCCCAACGGGTATGGTTTGTATGACATGGCGGGCAATCTTTGGCAGTGGTGTTGGGATATTTATTCGTTCTCGCCACCTCCGACGGGAAGCGCGTACGCGGGGGGGATCGACCCTCGTGGTCCCGCCCTGGACTACGCCCCCGTTGTGCGCGGCGGGCACTGGAATGACTTCGCCACCGAGTGCCAGTGCGCCCGCCGCAACGCCCGCTACGCGACCAACAATTGGAACGACAACGGGTTTCGCACGGTGCTTCCCTTGGGACAATGAGCTGCCGCCAAAGCCCGGAGCCGCCGGGGCCAGGCGCGGGAAGGACGGAGGCGAACGGCAATGCAGTCCTGAAGGCTTGCCGTACGGGCACCGCAACGAAAGCCTGCGAACCGCGTTTTGCCTGGCAAAGGTTGGACAACCGTTCGGGGGGGGCGGCTCGTCTTGAGTCCGGGATCACCTTTGGGACGGCAAAAAGCATTTGCCCGAACAAGGGCCAATCCCTATAATCCATTACCATGCTCGCGGGCAGCGGAACTAATGCGCCGGGGGGCCGTGCCGGGTTGTGTCCAGCCGCGGCGGAAACCCGCTTGCCCGCCGCCCGGCCGGTTTTGCCGTCGGCAACCGGCCCCGTCCCCGCACCGCTCGCCCTCCAACCATCCTACACAACACCTATGACCCATCACCCCCTGCTTCGTGTTTTTAGCGTCGGCTCTCTTTTGGGTTTGTTCCTCCTGGCCGGCGGCGGCCGGGTTCAGGCCCAGGGAACCGCGTTCAATTACCAAGTCCAATTCGAAGACGGTTCTATCCCCGCGAACGGGCTGTATGACTTGAAATTCACCTTGTACAACGCGCTCACCGGGGGAGCGATCGTGGCGGGACCACTGACCAACCTCGGGGTCACCGCGGTGGGCGGGGTGGCGACCCTGACGCTGAATTTCGGAGCGGGGGTTTTCATCGGGGGACCGCTCTGGCTGGAACTGGCGGAACGGACCAACGGGGCGGCCGCCTTCACCACCCTGGTGCCCCGCAGCCAGATTCTGCCGGTGCCCTACGCCGTTTTTGCCGGCGGCGCGAGCAATGTCCTCGGGACGGTGGCCACCAGCCAATTGGTGGGTTCGCTGCCGGCGGGCAGTTTGAGCGGCACTGTGCCGGCCGGGGTGTTGCCCTCCAACTTGCTGCCCCTCACGAGCAACAACGCGGTTTATCTGACCAACCTCCACGCCGCGGCCATCAGTGGCACGGTCGGTTTCGCCAGTTTGCCGGCGGCCCTGACCACACTGGGGGCCAACAACAACGGCGGGGCTTTGACGAATTTGAAGGCCGCGCAGTTGGTCGGCGGGGTGCCCGCCGCGGCCCTGCCCGGCCCCCTGGGCGCCCTCGCCACGAACAACGGCGCGGCGTTAACGAACCTCAACGCGGCGCGACTCACCGGCACCGTCCCCTTGGCGGTCCTGAGCGGGATCACGACCAATCAACTCGATCCGGCGACCGTTCAAGCCCTCCGCAATCCGGGATCGGGCGGTGCCCCGGGGACCAACCAAACACCCGCCGGCATGGCTTTGATTCCCGCCGGATCCTTCACGATGGGCAACTCCATCGGGGACAGCGATGTGACGGATGCTAACCCGACGAATGTTTATGTATCGGCCTTTTACATGGACACCCAGTTGGTGAGCTACGGGCTGTGGCAGTCGGTGTATGCCTACGCCGTGGCGCAGGGTTACAGCCTGGCGAATGCCGGTTCGGGCAAGGATATGAATCACCCGGTGCTGTCGGTGGACTGGTTCGATTGCGTCAAGTGGTGCAACGCGCGGTCGCAGCAGGCGGGGAAGACCCCGGTTTATTATGCCGATGCGGCCTTTACCCAAGTCTATACCAACGGGGAGGCGGCCCCTTATTTGAATTGGAATGCGAAGGGGTATCGGCTGCCGACCGAAGCGGAGTGGGAGAAGGCGGCGCGCGGCGGGGCGAATGGTTACCGGTTTCCGTGGGGTAATTTGATCAGCGAAACCTTGGCGAACTATAATGGCAATACCGGTTATGCCTATGACTTGGGGCCCAATGGCTACAATGCGAACTACGCGCTTGGCGGCTGGCCGTTCACGAGTCCGGTGGGGGCGTTCGCCCCGAACGGTTACGGTCTGTTCGACATGGCGGGCAATGCTTTTCAATGGTGTTGGGATTGGTATGGAACCCCTTATGCCGGAGGGACGGATCCCCGCGGCCCGTCCGTTGACCAAGCCTACCTGTTTCCCTCCGGCCCGGCCCGGGTCCTGCGGGGTGGTGACTGGCGAAGCTTTGCGTCGGAACATCGCTGCGCACCCCGGTTCGCCGATTACCCGACCGATTTCTGGGGTGGCCTCGGACTCCGGACGGTTCTGCCCGCGGGTCCATAGGGCGGATTGGGATCGATCGTTCGGGGGGGCGGCCAAGCCGAACCGAACGGTCCCGACCCGGGCGCGGGTGGCCTTCGCCCGCTCCCCGCCCACCGGGAATCGCTCCGGCGATGGCAATCCCACCGCCGGCGGTCTGCCGCCCGAAAAAAGGAGCGGCTTCAAAGGCATTGCTTCCGCCGCCAAAATGCCGCACAAATGCGACCCATTTTTGAACTATGAAGAAAGCGAAATCGACGGTGAAGAAGAACACCGAGGCGGAATTGCTCGAATTGCTCAAGCGGGTGTTGCCCAAGGCGACGCACGACGCGCAATTGGCGGTGGTGATTTACCAGGCCGTGGAGACCGAATTGCGCACCACCGCCCGGGTGGTGGCCTTTGACAAATATTGCGAAAAGCTCGAATTGCCGAATTTGGAGCCCAAAAGCATCGACGCGGTGAAGATGCAGTTGGCTGCCTCCTTTGGCGACGGGGACATCACGGTGAAGCCGGATGCCGAGGAACAGGCGCTGGCGATCGAGATCGCTCTGCCCGACGGTCATCAATTCACCGGCGCGGTGAAAGTGCGCGCCACGGACGCCGGCGCGGGCGATGACCAGGAAATTGTGCTCAAATTTGTGCCCTTTCCCGTGGTGTTGCCGGGCGACCAGGAGTTGGTGTGGTTCCTGGCCAAGCGCGAGAACATGACCCCCGATGAAGCCGGGATCGCCCTGGCGAAGGTGGAGGAGGAATTCTGGGCCTCCAAGAGCGGGCAGAAACTGCTGCGCGACCGTGTGGACCGGACTTTTCCCGAGTTCATCCAACGCGTGCCGGCGGGGATGATGAACGAACTGGGCCTGAAACGGCATTACAAGACGCCCGAGGCGATCAAGGTGATGCGCTCCCTGCCGCCGAAATAAGGGGGCTGCAACGGCCGGACGGGCATGGAACTCAACGACCAATTGCTGGCCAAGCTGGCGGGGTGGGAGGCGGTGAAAACCGCCCGCACCCTCCTGGCCGCGGGGCGGGTGCTCAGCTCCGACTGGCAACCGCCCAACCTGCAGGGGCAGGTCCAGGACGGCTCCGGCAGCTTCCGGGCCAGTCTGGTCATCCGCAGTGCCTCGGACGCCGAGAATCAGTGTCCCTGCCGCGATTCCCGTCAACGGGGGATGATCTGCGCCCACGTGGTGGCGGTGGGCTTGCATTTCATCAAGAGCCGGCTGGCGCCAGCCCCTTCCGCGGCCGCCCCAACCCCGGCCAAAACCGCCGCCCCGGCCGCGCCGCCACCCAAACCCTCCAAAGCGTTGAAACGCGCCCCGGCGGAGGCCGGCGGAGAGGCGTTGGAACTGAGCCTGATCCTGCCCCCGAACTTGCCCGAGGCCCTGGCCCGGGGCCGGATCATGCTGTATTGGGAAGGCCGTTGGCCGGGGGGCAAGGCCCCTTTGAACGCCGTACCCAAGGGCACGGCCTATGCGCTGTCCCCGCCGGATGCCGCCCTGCTGGATGCCTTGGAAGCGCTGAATGACGGCGAGCCGCCGGCCATGATGATACTGGAGGGGGCCGGCTTCGCGGCGCTGCTGCCCAAGTTGGTGGGCCATCCGCGGGTGACTCTGGGCAAGACCGAAGCCGTCACGGTTAGTGAGGAACCGGTGCGGGCCGCGGTGGAGGCGCGCTTGGAGCCTGCGGGGGAAATCACCGTGCGCTTGACCGGTGCGCCCCCGGCGGGGTTGTTGCGCGGCGCGGGCTTCTGGGTTTGGCAGGGGCGCTCCTTGCGGCCCTGGGGTTTGCCGCCGGCGTTGGCCGGGCTGCTCACCGGCCCCACCAAGGTGCCGCGCAGCCAGGTGCCGCGGTTCATGAACTCCGACTGGCCCCGACTGGCGGAGCAATGCACGGTGACGGCCAATTTTTCGGCGGACGATTTTGTGCTGGAAACGGCGCAACCGCGCTTTCGGCTGCACCTTGCCGGGGGTTTGGCGATGCTGGACGCCAAATTGGAATGCGTTTACGGTCAGGAACGCGTCGCCCCCGGCGCGCTGACCTCGCCCGATGCCCTGTGGCTGCCGGACCCGGGGTCGCCCATGCGCTACGGCACCCGGGATTTCGGCGCGGAGCAGGCCGCGCTGGCCCGGTTGCAACGCCAGGGTTTCGTGGGGCCGGACAGCAAGGGGATGCTGCAAATGAAAGGGCAGAATCCCGTCCTCAACTTCTTTGCCCGCGAATACCCCCGCTTGGAGCGGGAGTGGGACGTGACCTTGGAGGAGCGTTTGGACCGCACCACGAAGCAGAATCTGGAGCGGATCGAACCCAAATTCCAAATCACGCCCTCCGGCGAACAGTGGTTTGATCTCAGCGTCGCGTATCAAAGCGGCGGCGGGGAGCAATTCGCCCCCGCGGACATTCAACGCCTGCTGCTCTCTGGCCAGGGCCACACCAAATTGCGGAACGGCAAGTTCGCGCTCATCGACACCGGGGCGGTCGAGGAATTGCAGGAGGTGTTGCTGGATTGCGCACCGCGGCAACATGCCAACGGCTACCGGTTGGACAACCGGCAGGCGGGCTTTTTGGACGCCACCCTGCGCGGGCAAAGCGGTTGGCGGGTGCAGGCGCCCGCGGCTTGGACGCAGCGTTCCGCACAGCAACGCGGGGAGGTCAAGCCGCTCAGCCCGCCGCTGGGGGCGCTGGCGTCCGTCCTGCGGCCGTATCAGAAGGAAGGCGTCGCCTGGCTGGCCTTTTTGCGCGCGAACCATTTCGGCGGCATCCTGGCCGATGAAATGGGCTTGGGCAAAACCCTCCAAGTGCTCGCCCTCATCCACTCCCTCCGCGGCGTGGGCGCGGGCGCCGGGGCGGCCGGGGGCGGGGACCGGCGGCCGTGGTTGATCGTGTGCCCGACCTCGCTGGTTTACAATTGGGCCGCCGAGGCCGCGAAGTTCACCCCCCAGCTTAGGGTGCTGGCGTTGCACGGACCCCGTCGGCACGAACACTTCGCCTCCCTCGCGAACCGTGATTTGGTGGTGACCAGCTACAGCCTCTTGCGGCGGGACGCCGACGCGCACCGCGCGGTGGATTACGACACCGTGGTGCTGGACGAAGCCCAGCACATCAAGAACCGCCAAACCCAGAACGCCCAATCCGTCAAAGCCATCCGGGCCGGCCACCGCCTGGTTCTCACGGGCACGCCGTTGGAGAATTCCGTGCTGGATTTGTGGTCGATCTTCGATTTCCTCATGCCCGGCTACCTGGGCCAGGCGACCGATTTCAAGGAGCGCTACGAAGTGCCCATCGTGCGGGAGAAGAACGCCGCGGCCCAGGCGCGCTTGGCGCGGCGGCTGCGCCCCTTCCTGCTCCGCCGCCTCAAGCGCGATGTCGCCCAGGACCTGCCGGAGAAGATCGAGCAGGTCAGCTACTGCGAACTCGGCGAACAACAGCGCGCCCTTTACACCCAGGTCTTGGAAGCCGGCCGCCGCGAAATCTTGGAAGCCGCCGACGGCCCGGCCGCCGCCAAGAGCCGCATGCTGGCGCTCACCACGCTGTTGCGCTTGCGGCAAATCTGCTGCGACGCCCGCCTGCTCGCCGCCCAACTGGGCAAGTCGGAAATGGAACCTTCCGGCAAGGTCGAGTTGTTCGGCGAGTTGTTGGAGGAAATCCTCGATGGCGGCCATCGCGTCCTGGTCTTCAGCCAGTTCACCACGATGCTGGGGCTGTTGCGCGAGGAACTGCAGGCGCGGGAGTTGGAGTATTGTTACTTGGACGGCAGCACCACCGATCGCGCGCGCGAAGTGGACAAGTTCCAGCGCGAGAGCCGCATCCCGGTCTTCCTCATCAGCCTCAAAGCCGGCGGCGTGGGGTTGAACCTCACGGGCGCCGACACCGTTATTCATTTCGATCCGTGGTGGAACCCCGCCGTCGAAGCGCAGGCCACCGACCGGGCGCACCGCATTGGCCAGCGCAAGGTGGTGACCAGTTACAAACTCATCGCCCGCGACACCGTGGAGGAAAAAATCCTCCACCTCCAATCCCGCAAGCGCGCCCTGTTCGAAGGCATGCTGGCCGGCGAGGAGCAACTCACCGCCGCCTTGAGCTGGGAGGAGATCCAGGATTTGTTGACGAGTTAGGATTGCTTTGCCCCACGAGCGGCACGGTGGGTGGATTCACCGTCGTGTTGGTGTGGACGGCAATTTTATATTGTAGGCGGCGAGGTGACGAGACTCTGATTTGGCCCCTCGCGGTCGGTTGACGGAGGCGACGGGAAGACCGATTCGAGAGTCTCCTCACGTCGTTTCCTACACTTGGGTCTTGTGGGAGACGAGGTAACGAGACTCTGACCTAGCCCCCTCGCCGTTGGCTGGCGGAGGCGACGAAAAGACCGATTCGAGAGTCTCCTCACGTCGTCTCCTGCAATTGGGTCTTGTGGGAGACGAGGTAACGAGACTCTGACTTGGCCCCCTCGCCGTTGGCTGGCGGAGGCTACGAAATTGCTGATTCGAGAGTCTCCTCACGTCGTCTCCTACAATTGGGTTTTGTGAGCGCGAACTTTCAAACCCTGAGGTTGTTTGGCTACCGCACCCCGCTCGGTTTCCTTGCCTCCACCCCCCGCCGCTCGAACTCCAACGCCCAGCGCCGACAAAACCAGAGGGGCACCGCTCCGCCCAGGCCGAACGAGCAATCGATCAAGCGCCAAAAAATGGGGATACCCCGCACCCCGCCGAGCATCATGGCGTAGGGGATCACCAACGCGCAGGCGATCAGCCCAAAATCAAACAACCACCGATTGCGCACCGGGTCGCGCCACGCCCCAATGAACCCCACGGCGATGACGAAATGGGCGAAGGCGAGCCAATCGGTGCCGTAGGCCATGAATGGATAACGTGTGTTGGTGGTCTGGAGTGCGTCGCGGATGGCCCCCAACCAGTTGGCCAAGGGCGAACCGCTGCTCCCGAACCACGTCGTCAACCAATCCAATTCCGTCGCGAGGGGGATGGCGGTCGCCCCGCTGAAAACCAACCCCGCCATGAAAATCCCCAGCACCCAACGGATGCGGGATCGCAGTTGTTGACCCGAGAGCGGACAGGCGGAGTTCATTGTTTTTGCTCCCCCTCCAGGCATTGAAACCAATGGCCAAGGAAGAATTGTTTTTCCTTCGCCGCGGGGAGCAGGGTCGGGCTGGTGCCCAAGAAGGGGCGCAACGCGGTCGTCATCTGCAAGGCCACCAGGATGAAGACCGCCGACCAAACCCCCAAGGCGACCCGCCGGCCGCCGGACGGACCACCGAAGGCGGTGCGCAGGAATCGCAAGCCGAAGGCCGTGGCCACGCCCCAAAAGCCCAGGTGCAGCGCCCCCATGGCGGCGGGCGAGGCGGTGGATTGCGAAAAGACCCACGCCACGGGCGCAAAGCCGCCCAGGATCAGGGTCGTGAGCGCCAGCAAACCGGCGAGTCGGCCGGCGAATTCAACCAGCCGACCATCCGAGCCGCTGAGGCAGGCGAAAAGGTGGAGACTGGGCAGGCAGATCACGGCCGTGAGCAGCAGCCCGGTGACCACCTTGAGCGGCGCGGCCCACAGCTGGGTGCCGCCGGAAAACAGCCCGATGATTTCACCATACACCAGGGCACACACAATGGTGATGGCCAGGAGGGTGCGCACGAGCGGCCCGGAGCCGGGTTGTTGCAGTTGGTACAGGACGCGGCGGGGTTGGCGCAACAGGGCGTCGACGGTCGCCGCCCAACCCATTATGGGGGAGCGTTCCTCGGCGTTCGCGCCGAGGGGGACGTCTGCCACGGGGCGGCCGCGCGCGCCCGACGGAATCAGCGGCGGGAGCAAGTTGGCGGCGGTGGGCTGGGGGAGGGGAGGAGGCGTGGATTCATTCATAATCAGGAAGGGTTGAAGAACAGATGTTGTAAAGCGTGAAACACGGATTCGTAAAAACTGCCCGACCAGGGATGGTCCGAGAAAAACTCGACGCGGGTGGCGGGGTTGCCGATGAACGGGCGCAGTACCCAGCACAATTGGCTGCCCAGAAAGAGATTGCCTGCGAGCCAGGCGAGGATGACCCGGCGCGCGGTGGCGGGTGCCGCCCCGAGCGCGACCAGCAAGGGTCGCAGCCGCAGGTTGGCCACCACGCCGGCGAAGGCGATGAACCCCACCGCGGCCAGTTGCATCAGCTCGTAACCGTGGAGCACGCTCGACAACTGGCCAACCGGGGCCGGGGTGTTCCAGACGAGGAAGAGCAGCACCGGGCTGAACGCGCCCAGGATCGCCCCCGCCACGGTGAAGCTCATCAGGACCACTGCGAAGGATTGGCGGAAGCTCAGGTTCAGGCCCAGCAGCGCGGCCAAAATGCCGTTTAAACCGGCGTTCGCCCCCGTGGTCAACAGGATGACCAGGGGGAACTTGATGCCCGTGTAGAGGGCTTGGAGTGGACTGCGCCAGGCGCCGAGCGCCGCGCCGAAAATGCCCGTCCCCACCACCAGGTAACCCGCGTAGCGGAGCAGGCGCGCCCGACTCCAGGTGTGGAGCGTGGCGGCGGGCTGCGCCGGATCGCCCTGCAAGAGCGCGCGCAATGCCCCGTCCGTGGTGGGGGAAGCCGGGTTCATGTTGGCTGGGCGGCGGTGAGCGCCGACGAATTAAGCCGCGCGCGGCGCAATACCCGGCGTCCGGTGGTGATGACCGGCGTGGCCAGCAGGAGCAGCGCGACGATGAACAGCGGCCAATTGAAGGGAAAGGTCGGGGGCAGCCCGTGGTGCAGCTTCTCCGGGCCGCGCGGGTGCAGGGATTCCTCCATGAACACATAGAGCGCCAGCAGGATGCCCGCGCCATTGGCCAGCCAGGCGCGCCATTCCGCCCGGAACGCGTGTGGGAAGGGTCCTCCCTGCGTGGCCAACGTGCCCCAGGCGATCATGAGGATGGCGATCAGCACTGGCGCGAGTACCGGCCCCCACCACGGCAACGGCAGCAGGAACAGCAAGTCCCACTCCAGTAAACTGCCCGGCCAATGGCAGATCACGCGCAGGAAGACATAATAGAAAATGTCCCATACGCCGAAGGCGATCGCTCCGTAACCCCAGCGACTGCGCGAATTCTCGCCCGCCACCAGGCCGACGATCCAGAGCATGATCAGGGTGGCCGCCTCCCGGATCGCTTCCACTTCCGCCAGGCCGGGAATGGATGGCAACGCGTCCGTTTGGTGGGGATCCAGGCGATGTCCCAGGGTGCGGAGATAATACACCACCGCGGCTTCCATCCAGGCCATGGCGATGGCGAAGACCACGACCCAGGTCCAACGTTGGCGCGGGCTCAAGGGCCGCGAGTCTGATTTGCTGTGATTATTCATGGTGTTGCAAGGAGAGGGGTTCCACCGACAAACCGTTGCGGGTCGCCTGCCACGCGGCCAATTGGTGCAGCCATTCCGCCACCGCCTGGATGGTCGCGTCCGGCGTCGAGGTGCCGGCGGTGAGGCCCACTGTGTCCGTGTCCGTGAACCAACCGGCGCGTAGTTCCCCCGCCGATTCCACTTGGTGCACCCGTGCGCCGTGTCGACGGCACGTCGCCGCCAGTTCGGCGGTGTTGTTGCTCCGCGCCCCGCCGATCACCACCACCACATCGCAGTCCCGCGCCAGTTCCACTGCGGCCTGTTGCCGCTGCTTCGTGGGCCGGCAAACCGTGTCCACGAACCGCACCTCGGATTGCGGGAAGTGTTCCCGCAGCACCGCGAGCAGGCGTTGCACGCGGTCCAGGGGCTGGGTGGTTTGCGCCGCCACGCCGAAGCGTGGGCGCGCCCGTAGTTGCCGCACGTCCGCCTCGGTGAGCACCACGTCGAACTCCGCCAAATCCCCCGTCAATCCGCGCACCTCCACGTGCTCCCGGCAACCGATGATGACCGGGTGGAAGCCCGCTTGGACCAATTCCGCCACGGCTTGGTGCGCGACGGTGACCAATGGGCACGTCGCTTCCAGCAAGGCGAAGCCGCGGGCGCGGGCGCGCTCCTTGGTTTGCTCCGCCGCGCCGTGCGCGGTGATCATGACTCGGTCCGTCCGCACCCGGTCCAGCTCGTTTTCCATCCGGATACCCCGTCCGCGCAGCTCGCCGAGGACGGTTTCGTTATGGACCAGATCGCCCAGGATGGTCAGGGCGCCGTGGTGGTTTTGTTCCCGGTGGGCGAGGGCGATGGCGTCGCGGACGCCGAAGCACATTCCCAAATGTTCCGCGCGTAGGATTCTCATGGCATAGTCACTTTGTGTTACAAAGTTATGACCGCAAAGCGGCCGGTTGGTTCAAAAAAAGTTCACTGCGGTTTATTTTGGCGCACGATCGCTTCGAGCGCGTTGATATGGTCCGCGAAGGCTTTGCGCCCCGCCGGGGTCAACGCGCAACTCGTGTGCGAGCGGTTGTTCTGATACGACTTGGTCACCGCCACGTAGCCCGCTTCCTGGAGCGTCCGGATATGCGTGGTCAGGTTGCCGTCCGTCATGGCCAGCGTGTCCCGCAGCTCCGTGAAGGAAAGCTCCGGCGCGGCCGCCAGCAGGGACATGATAAACAACCGTCCCTTCTCGTGGATCACCCGATCCAGATTGATATAGGGTTCCGGATTCACGCTCGGGACCGGCGCCGTTCGGTGATATACAGATACCCTCCGTAACCCAACTGCAAAACGCCGAAGAATCCGCCCATCAAGGGCTGGCTCAAGCGCGGGCTCAGCAAATCCCGGCCCAGTATCGTCAGCAGCGCCCCGCCGCCGCCGAGCACGAACAACCAGCCCAGCAAACGCACCCCGCGGGGGATGAAAAACCCGGCGGAGTGAAGGGCGCAGCCGTAACACAGCACCCAAATGATCGGCAAAAAGGGCGTCCATTCCACGCCGTCCACTTTCCAAGCGAAGACCACGCCGGCGATCATCCCCGCGGCAAAAGCCGGCGCCACCGCCTGGGTGACTCGGCGGGTGGGCCCGGACCAAAAAGGTTCACCATCGCGCAAGGCCTGCCGCCGGATCAGCAGCATCACTCCGCCAAAAGCCACCAGCGAAACCACCATCCAGTAGCGCGCAAAGGTCTGGCTGTCATGGATGTGCTTCGCCTCCCCAACCGCCGCCGCCGCAATGCCCACGACCCCGCTGAAGGTCATCAACGGCGCCAGCGCCCGCCGGTAAACGGTCGCCCGTTCCATCAGGGTCCGGATGGTTTGCAAATTCTCAGCCGCCCAGTTCGCGTTCATCACCCCCTCAACTTTGCATAACAAAGTGCATCTGTCAAGGGGTCTTGGAAAGCCGCGGCGGGAGGGCAGGGGAGGGGAGTTTTAACCGCAGACCCTCACAGATTGGCGAAAATGGGGAAGGTAATAATGAGGTGGCTCGTGCACATCCACGTCTTCTTCGCCTCCGGCTTTTGAGGTCATGCGCCTGTGACCTTCCCTCATAGGCTCCGTCTTGATCAGCTTCGCGGCTTTGCGGCTTCGCGTGAGCCTCCCGCTTGCAATTTCCCGCGGCGGCGTCATTTTGTCACCCATGAGCGATACGCGGCACGGCGTCCTGGTTTGGGGACTATTGTTGTTCCTGGCTTGGGCTTCGTCACCGGAGGGGTTTCGTGCGTCCGCGCCGGGAAGGATCGAGGGTTGGACGGTGGACCAATGGTTGGCCATGCTGGACTTGCCCACGTCGAATGTTCCCGATTATCGCGAAGCGATTTGCACTCTGGGATCCAATTCCGCGCCCGTCTTTGCGCGCGCGTTGGCGACCCGCGACGACGCCTGGCTGGACCGGGCCGGGAGCTGGTTGGACACCCACACCGGGAACCGCTGGCACCATCCCTCGGCGGCCGAGCGGCGGAGACAAGCGGCGTGGTTTTTTTTCGTGGCCCGGTCGTCCGGTGCGGCGGCGGTGCCGACTTTGGGGTCCATGCTGCGGGATAATTCCTTGGATTCTGAAGCGCGCTTGCATGTCATTGTGGCGTTGGCCGTGATCGGTCCGGCCTCCGCGCCCGCCGCGAAAGACTTGGTGCGCCTCCTCGAAACCGAAAAGGACGTCAATCTGCGCGCCCAAGCGGCCCGGGCGCTGGCGGCCGGCGGAGCGGAGCCCGCGATCGTAGTGCCCGCCCTGTGTCGCGCCCTCGAAGGGACCAATAACCACCTGATCTGTTACGCCGCTTATGCCCTGGGCCATTACGGCTCCAACGCGATCCCCGCCCTGCCAAGACTGCGCGCGTTGGGGGCGGACCGTGGTTCTTCCGCGGCCGCCCCTGCCCAACCCCGCGATTTGCCCGAAGTTGTCCGCAGCGTCATTCAAAGCGCCGTGAGGGAAATCGAAAAAAGCGGCCTTCCCGAGCGCCGACCTTGAATTGTAAAGGGAGTGGAAATTGGAACCGCAGATTTCGGGTGCAAATATGAAATGGGCCGGGCAGGCCGCCATGCGCAGGGCCCTTTCAGGCCAATTTTCTTTTCCCGTTCCACCTCCTCCGCGATTCCGCGTGATTCCGTCCGCAGGTTGAACTGATTCGACTTCCCGGCTTTTTTTGCGTATTTGGCACTTTTTCGCGGCCAATCCCATCCGCTTGGTCCCGACTTGCCTCAACTTGGTCCCCCTTCGCGGCTTCGTGGCTTCGCGCGACACTTCCCGATCCCCTCCGGCCTCGACGTTTGAAGAAATCCGAGCTGGTGGGCGTCTGCTTTAAACCATTGGTACGCTTCGGGATTTGCGCTATTTTGCGGGCAAGCCGATTTGTTTTTTTGATTTGAATCATGTCTTTCTGGAAACCGTTTTTGGGGTGGGGGAACCGGCGCTGGCACGCCGGCATTCGGCTTGGCGCGCTGCTCGCGCTCGCGTTCGGCGTGTTCGCTCCTACGCTGACCGCTATCGCCGCGGCTCCGGCGGCCACGCCGACGGCTGCCGAGCTGGAGTTCTTTGAGCAAAAGATCCGGCCGATTTTGGCGGACAATTGCTACCAATGCCACGGACAGGTGAGCACGAAGGTGAAGGGCGGATTGTACCTGACCTCCCGGGACGGGCTGCTCCAAGGCGGAACCGACGGGCCGGTGATCGTGCCGGGCGATCCGGACCGCAGTTTGTTGATCAAGGCGGTGCGCTACGGGGACGAAAAGCTTCGGATGCCGCCCAAGAACAAAAAGTTATCCCCGGAAAAGATCGCCGATTTGGAGGCCTGGGTGCGCATGGGCGCGCCGGATCCCCGGGTGGGCAGCGCGGCCGCGCCGACGGGCGGCGCCTCCATCGCCGAGCAGGCCAAGACGCATTGGGCGTTTCAACCCGTGCGCGAACCCGCCTCGCCGGCCGTGCGGAACGCGGCGTGGGTGCGGAATCCGGTGGACCAGTTCATCTTGGCTAGGTTGGAGGCCGCCGGGCTGGCGCCCTCCCCGCACGCCGATGCGCGCACGCTGATCCGGCGGGCGTATTTCGATCTCACCGGGCTGCCGCCCAAGCCCGAGGAAGTGGCCGCCTTCGTGGCCGACGCCGCGCCGGACGCTTTCGCGCGGTTGGTGGACCGCTTGCTGGCATCGCCGCAATACGGGGAGCGTTGGGGCCGCCATTGGCTGGATGTGGCCCGGTATGCGGACACCAAGGGTTACGTATTTGAGGAGGAGCGGCGTTATCCCTACAGCTACACCTATCGGGATTACGTCATCAGCGCCTTCAACGAAGACCTGCCGTACGACCAGTTTTTGAAGCAGCAAATCGCGGCCGACCTGTTGCCCAAGGGGCCGGACCAACGGTCCTTGGCGGCCCTGGGCTTTCTCACGCTCGGCCGGCGCTTCATCAACAACATCCACGACATCATCGACGACCGGATCGACGTGGTCTGCCGCGGCACGATGGGGCTGACGATGGCGTGCGCGCGGTGCCATGACCACAAATACGACCCGATGACAGCGAAAGATTACTACGGTCTCTACGGCGTCTTCGCCGGCTCCATGGAACCGGAGGAGGAGCCGTTGCTGGGCACGAAGCCGGACGCCAAATTGTACGCGGAATTCCTGGCGGAGCGCAAAAACCGCGAGGACGAGAAAAACAAATTCCAAGCGGAGAAAGAAGCACAGGTGGCCCAGGATTTGCGCCACAAGATTGGCGATTACCTCCTGACCGCCCGCGAGGCGGCGGCCTTGCACGACGGGGGCAAGGTCGAGGGCGTGGCCCGCAAGGCCAAGCTGGACCCGGATGTGGTCCGCCGCTGGATCGACGGGCTGGAGAATTGGCGCAAATCGACCAACGCGATTTTCGTCCCTTGGTTCGCGCTGGCGTCGCTGCCGGAAAAGGACTTTGCCCCCCAAGCCGCCGTGGTGCTCAAGGATTACGCCGCCGCCGGGGCCGCCAACCACGCCAATGCGCGCGTGCTCAAAGCGTTCAGCGGCGCGGAACCCAGGGAATTGAAGGACGCCGCGCAGATTTACAGTCGTTTGTTCACCGAAATCGATCAGGAATGGCGCGCCCGGTCCGATGCCACCAACCAACCCGCGGCCACCGTGCTGGCCGATGCCGACGCCGAGAGTCTGCGGCAGGTGCTGTACGGCAAGGATGCGCCGCTCAACATTCCCCGCGACCAATACAGCCGGATCTTCGACGTGCCCACGAGCCAGAAGGTCCGCGCCCTGCAGCGCAAGATTGTCGAACTGGACGCCACCCACCGCGGCGCCCCCGCCCGCGCGATGGCCTTGCAGGATCGTCCGAGCTCCGGCAACACCCGGGTGTTTTTGCGCGGCAGTCCCGACAACCAAGGCCCCGAAGCGCCCCGCGCGTTTCCGGCGTTCCTGGCCGGGCCGAAGCCCGCGCCTTTCCAGCACGGCAGCGGCCGCTTGGAACTCGCCGAGGCCATTGCCAGCCGCGACAATCCCTTGACCGCCCGCGTCATGGTGAATCGCGTGTGGATGCATCATTTCGGCGCGAGCTTGGTGGGGACGCCGAGCGATTTCGGATTGCGCGCGGAAGCGCCGGTGCAGCGCGAATTGCTGGATTACCTCGCCGCCCGGTTCATGGCCGACGGCTGGTCGATCAAGCAACTGCATCGCCTGCTCCTGCTCTCCAGCACCTACCAGCAATCGAGTCTCCCCAATGCGGAAGCCGAGCGCCGCGATCCGGGCAATCAACTCTATTGGCGGATGAACCGGCAGCGTTTGGAATTCGAGCCCATGCGCGACACCCTGCTCTCGGTCGCCGGCAACTTGGATTTGCAGCCCGGCGGCCAGGCGGTGAACATCATCGACGAGCCCACCGTTCCGCGCCGCTCGGTCTACGGTTACATCGACCGCCAAAACCTGCCCGGCCTGTTGCGCGCGTTCGATTTCGCCAGCCCGGACACCAGCAATCCCCGGCGCTTTTACACCACGGTCCCGCAGCAGGCGTTGTTCCTGATGAACAGCCCGTTCGCGATCCGCCAGGCCAAAAGCCTCATCGACCGGCCGGACGTTCAAGCCACCACCGCGGAAGACGCGCGGGTCCGTAAGCTTTATCAACTCGCCTTCCAACGCGAGCCGACGCCCGCCGAGCAGCAATTCGCCCGCGAATTCCTCGCCGCGCCCGCCCCGCCGACCTTGAGCCAGCGCACTTCCGATTGGCTCTACGGCTTCGGCGGTTTCAACACCAACACCCAGCGCACCGGCAAATTCCGCAAACTGCCGCACTTCACCGGCACCGCGTTTCAAGGAAGCGACAAACTGCCCGATCCCAAGCTCGGCTGGGTGACGATCGGGGCTGGCGGCGGGCATCCGGGCAATGACCAACAACACGCCGCCATCCGCCGCTGGACCGCCCCGCGCGATGGCACCGTCGCGATCCGCGGCACCCTGGCGCATCCCGCCGAGCCCGGTGACGGCGTGCGCGGTCGGATTGTTGCGAGCGGCCAGGGATTGCTCGGGGAATGGGTGGTCCATCACGGCCAGGCCGAAACCGCCTTGGCCAAGGCAACGGTCCAAGCGGGCGACACCATCGATTTCCTCACCGATTGCCGGGAGAACGAGAATTCCGATTCCTTCTCCTGGGCGCCGGTGATCCGCTATTTGGCCGAAGGCCAGAGCGCCTCCGGCCAAAAAATGGAGTGGAACGTCGCCGCGGAATTCGGCGACACCGATCCGCCCCGCCCCCCGCCCCTCACTCGGTGGCAGCAGTACGCCCAAGTGTTGCTCCTCACCAACGAGTTGGTCTTCGTGGATTAAGCAGGGTGGGGGAGCCGCGCGGCTTCGTCGCCGCGTCATCTCCGTCCACGCCGTCCACGCCGTCCACGCCGTCCACGCGGTCCATGTGGTCCATTCGGGCTCCCGCCCGCGGATAATGCTTTTCCTGCGGGCCGCTTTCTGCTTTTCTCGGGCACTTCTGCGCAAGCATATTATATGAGAAGCCTTTTGATTGGCATTGATAGCGGCACCCAGTCCACCAAGGTGCTGGTGGTGGACGCCAACACCGGCAAGGTGGTCGCCTCCGCCGCCCAGACCTACGACCTGATCGCCAACCTGCCTCCGGGCGCCAAGGAGCAGCATCCCAGCGCCTGGCGCGACGCCACCGGCAGCGCCATTCGGCAAGCCCTGCGCCAGGCCAAGGCCAGCGGAGCCGAGGTGAAGGCCATCGGCGTAAGCGGTCAGCAGCACGGCTTTGTGCCGCTCGACGCCCGCGGCGAGGTCATCCGCCCCGCCAAGCTCTGGTGCGACACCACCACCACGGCCGAATGCGAGCAAATCACCGAGCGCCTCGGCGGCCCCAAGGCGACCATCAAGGCGCTGGGCAACGCCGTGCTGCCGGGCTTCACGGCCCCGAAGATTCTCTGGCTCAAGAACCACGAACCCGAAAACTACCGTCGCTTGGCGACGGTCCTCCTCCCGCACGATTATTTGAATTTTTGGCTCACCGGTGAGCGGGTGATGGAATACGGCGACGCCAGCGGCACGGCGCTGCTGGATGTGCGCAAGCGCACCTGGTGCGGCGAGGCGTTGGACGCCATCGACCCCGAACTCGCCGGCAAGTTGCCGCGCTTGATCTCCAGCGACCAGCCCGCGGGCCGTTTGCAGGCTTCCACGGCCCGGCAATTGGACTTGAACACGGACGTGCTCGTGAGCGCCGGCGGCGGCGACAACATGATGGGCGCCATCGGCACGGGCAACACCCGCGCCGGGGTCATCACGGCGAGCTTCGGCACCAGCGGCACGATTTACGCCTGCGCCGAAAAACCCGTGGTCGATCCCAAGGGCGAAATTGCCGCGTTCTGCGATTCCACGAATCGCTGGCTGCCGCTGCTGTGCACCATGAACGTGACCACGGCCACCGAGATGGTCCGCACCAGCCTCGGTTGGACCCACGAGAAATTCTCCGCGACCATTTCCCGCGTGCCCGCCGGCTCCGGCGGCTTGCTCCTGCTGCCGTATTTGGAGGGCGAACGCACCCCGAACGTCCCCGCCGGCACCGGCGTGTGGTTGGGCGTCAATTCGCACACCTACTCGGACGACTACCTCGCGCGCGCCGCGATGGAAGGCGTGACGCTGGGCATGAATTACGGCCTGCGCCGGATCACCAAATTGGGCGTGGTTCCCACCCAGATTCGCGCCACCGGCGGCGGGGCGAAATCCAAGGCCTGGCGGCAGATCATGGCGGATGTGTTTAACACCGAAGTCGTCACGCTCAAGGTGGCCGAAGGCGCGGCCTACGGCGCCGCGTTGCAGGCCTTGTGGTGCTGGCGCCGTCACCAGGGCGAGCAGGTGTCCATCCAGGACATCACCGACAAATTCATCGAGGTGAACCAGCACGAGACCCTGCAACCCGACCCGCACAACGTGAAGGTGTATGAGGAATTGCAGGCGCTGCAGGACGAAATGTCCGCCAGCTTGCGCGACGTGTTCGAGAAACACCGTCGGTTCGTGACCCGCTGACGGCGCGTCCCCGCCGGATCCCGCGCGCCTGCGCCCTGGTTGCTGAAGTTCCTCGCCCTGTGAAACCGCCGCTGCTACCTGGGACCGCCGGCATCCTGCCGGCCGCCACGTCCATATTGAAGCGGTCCTCCGTTTCGCCCCAACGGCAACCACCCCCCCGTCCTCCTTCCACGGATGGCGGTGAGCCCTCGCGCCGGAGTATTCCCGTGAACCGGCGGCTCAAATTGCCTGCCGCCCTCCGCGGTCGCCGCACTCTTCCCCGGAGGGCCGCTTGACCGGGGAGCTGTTTCTGGCCTGGGCTTTGCTCGCCGCCCTGGCGTGGCTCTTTTGGCGCGGCGCCCGGAGTCTGCCGCGCCGGGTGGTCTCGGTGGTGGTGCTCGGCGCCGCCGCTGCCGCCTTGGGCTTGGCCGGCCGCGGCAGCCAGTTGGAGCGGGATGCCAACGCCCGGGCCAGGGTGCGCACGGCGGTGCCGCTCCCGGAGCGCGATGGCTTCGTTTCGTCCGACACCTGCCGCTCCTGCCACCCGAACCAATTCGCCAGTTGGCACCGGAGTTACCACCGCACCATGACGCAGTTCGCCGACGCCCGCTCGGTGAAAGGCAAGTTCGCCGGGGTAACCCTCACTTCGCCCCTGACCGACTACCATTTGTCGCAGGAAGGGGATCATTTCGGGGTCGAAATTTATGAGGTGCCGCCGGGTGCCGGCTTGGGTGCTCAAAAGACCTTCGCCCTGCGCGGCGACATCGCGATGTTAACCGGCTCCCACCGGCAGCAGGTCTATTGGGTCTCCACCCGGCAGGGGAACACCCAAATGGCCCTGCCCTACGCCTTCCTCTTGGACGACCAACGCTGGGTCCCGAACACCGCCATTTTTCTGCGCGACCCCGGCCT
>CAIYZC010000323.1 GCA_903930565.1 uncultured Pedosphaera sp. | reverse complement strand
GGAGCGGGGGAGAAAGCGGGCGGGGAGAAGGTTGGGGCTGCATTTCGTTTTCATGGTTGGTCAGTTGATGGTTGGTTACTGGTTTGGCCGGAGGCATTCCCTCCGGCCAAACCCACTGATGCATAACCCATGCCGGCCTATTTCGGCCGGTTTTCGCCTTGCCCCGTCCTGGGCGCGGGCAAAGCTTGCGCAGTCCGCCGGCCTCGCCGGGCAACTCCTGCGCAATGCCCCTTACCGCACCCGCAGGGCCATGCTCTCCGAGTGGCTGTTGAACTCCGGCGCATAGAGGCACTGCGCCTCCGCGAGGCCGCTCTGATACTCGCCCCGGTGAACCACCCGCGCCCCATACTCCAGGACATAAGTGCCCTTGGGCACGTATTGGATGAAGAAATGGCTCGCCGTGTCCCGCGTCGTCTCGTAATACGCCAACCCGTCCTGGTAATGATGCTGGGAGAGCACCTTCAGGGGCTCCATGCCGCTGGCCCGTTGGTCCTTCAAATGCACATACTCCATCGCCCGGTCCGCCCGCAGCTCCAATCGCACGACCAATTCATCCCCCACGGCCAGCGCCCCGGTCACGGGTTCGAGCACCGCACCCTTGGCGGTGCGGCGCTTCACGAACAAACGTTTCACCACCGTCAATGGCGTGCCGGTGTGCGGGGTCACCTTGCCCACGTCCTGCCAATACTGCCAATACACCGCGCCCCAGGCCACGCCCGCGTCCTGCTTCGCCACCGTCACTGCGCCCTGCGCTGCTTTCACCTCCGGCCCGGTCCAGCGTTGCTCGTAGAACCCCGTCCCCGCCTCGGCCCGCACGGGCTTCACGGCCACGCCGCCCAAGGACACCTGCACCAGTGCGTCCGAGGTCAATTGACTCCGCCCCTGGAGCAAGAGCGCGTACACGGCATCCGCCGTGCCCTTGGTCGTCGGCCAGTTGCCCGTCTGCTTCTGCTTGAGCAGCCACACCTGACATTCCTCCACCGCCGCCGCGTCGTGCGCCACTTCCGCGAACGCCTCAATCATCAGCGCCTGGGTTTCGATCGGCGCGCGATACCACCACCAGCCCTCGCCCTGGTCCGCCCAATACCGTCCCAGCTCCGCACTGTAGAGCGAACGCTCCTTCAATGACTTCATGATCGCCGCCGGGGTGTTGGTGTCCCCGAACCGCTGCAATGCGAGCGCCAAGTGCGCCTGCAACTGCCGTTCCCCGTTCCCCAACGCATATTTCCGCGCCTGGCCCAAATAATAATCCACCGCCTCCCGCGTCCGTGCCCCCACCGGCCGTTCCTTCAAAAAGAAACTCCGCCCGTACAGATACAACGCGACGGTCGAATTCAAGTGATCCGCGTCGGGATGCCCCGCCTTGAGAATCTCCCGGTATTGCTTGTCCACCCACGTGTCCAAACGGCTCAACGCCCGCACCGCCGGGGCCGTGTCCACGTCCACCCCCAAATGCCGCAAACGCCCGAACCCGGTCACGATGTATAGGGTGATGTAATCATCCGGGC
>CAIYZC010000322.1 GCA_903930565.1 uncultured Pedosphaera sp. | reverse complement strand
CCTGCGTCCTGCCTGCGTTCCTCCGTGCGGCCGCTGTTGAAATGAGTGACGGTGTGGCCGCGCGCCAGGGCGGATTCGGTGCACGCCGGCCCGAGAAAACCGGTGCCCCCCAGAATCAAGATGCGCTTTGGCTGGGTGGCCCGTGCGCCCGGATCCGCCGCCTGGAGCATTCTCGGCAGGATGGCCGCGGCGGCCAGTGCCGTGGTGGATGCGGCGATGAATTTGCGGCGGGTGGAAGTCATAAACAAAGTGGGATTTGATACTTCATCGGGCGAGAATGCGTCCCGGCTCCGGGAAAAG
This sequence comes from uncultured Pedosphaera sp., assembly GCA_903930565.1. Taxonomy (GTDB): domain Bacteria; phylum Verrucomicrobiota; class Verrucomicrobiia; order Limisphaerales; family Pedosphaeraceae; genus CAIXFN01. The sequence goes on along the minus strand of CAIYZC010000322.1, from coordinate 1,537 downwards.
GCAATCCAAAATTGGCGTCCTGCGGTAGCGAACGGTTTTGGGAAGCGCCCGCCTCTCGCCGGGCTGATTCAACTGGCGGGTTGGTCCGCTGGCCTGCCTAAAATGGTTTAAACCGCTCGATCCTCAAGTGTGGTGCCCACCAATTCCCGAGCCGAACTACGGGGTTGGGGAGGCGATGATTTGAGCCCCTGGGGACCCTGATCGGTCTTGATTTTTCTCGCCGCTCGGCTTCAATTTAGGGCCATGCAGCACCATCTCCGATTCCGCCTCTCATTGGCGGGCCTGGCCTTGGTAATCTTGGGTGCCGGACGCCTCCACGCCGATAACCCCGATTGGCCCCAATTCCGCGGTCCGCAACGGGATGGGAAGTCCACCGAAACGGGCCTGCTCAAATCGTGGCCGGTCGGCGGCCCCAAATTGGAATGGACCGCCCGTGGACTCGGCGGCGGGTACGCGAGCGTGGCGATTGCCGGCGACTTGATCGTGACCGCCGGCGATCGGGGGGAAGCGAATTATGTCGAGGCCTTGCGGCGGTCGGATGGCAAACCGGTCTGGTCCGCCCAGCTGGGGAAGTCGGGAGCCCCCGGCTGGGGTGGGTTTGCCGGCCCGCGCTGCACGCCGACCGTGGCGGGGGATTTGGTTTTTGCGATCGGCCAGTTTGGGGAGTTCGCCTGCTTCGAAGCCAAGTCGGGAAAGGAACTTTGGCGCAAGCACCTGGTGACGGATTTTGGCGGTTCCCTGCCGCTGTGGGGCTTCAGCGAATCGCCGCTCGTGGACGGGGAGAATGTGGTCTGCACCCCGGGGGGTGCCCAGGGCGCGATCGTGGCCCTGAACCAGCGGACCGGCGCGGTGGTTTGGCGCTGCCAGGAATTCCAGGACGCGGCGGCCTATTCGTCCTTGGTGCCCACCGTGCTGGGCGGGGTTCGCCAATACGTGCAATTGACCCACGCGAACGTCGTGGGGGTGTCCGCCCGGGACGGCAAACTCCTTTGGCAGGCGCCGCGGCAGGAGAAGACGGCGGTCATCACCACGCCGGTCGTGCAGGGCGACTTGGTCTATGTTACGTCGTTCTATGGGAAGCGGCCGCCCAATCAGACAGGCTTGCCCACGCCGCCCGGGGCGACTTGGTCTATGTTACGTCGTTCTATGGGAAGGGCTGCAACTTGTTTAAAGTTACCAAGTCGGGGGACGCCTTTGGCGCGGAGGAGGTTTACGGCAACAAGGTGATGGCCAATCACCATGGCGGGGTGATTGCGCTGGGCAATTACGTCTTCGGCTACTCGGATGGCCGAGGCTGGATCTGCCAGGAGCTGTCCACCGGCAAACCGGTTTGGGAGGAAAAGGGGCGGCTGGGCAAGGGCGCGCTGGTTTTTGCGGATGGTTGCTTCTATCTGCGACAGGAGGACAAAAGCGGCCCGATCGCCTTGATCGAAGCCTCCGCGCAGGGGTATGTCGAGCTGGGGCGGTTTGACCCGCCGGACCGCAGCGACAAAAACGCCTGGGCGCATCCGGTGATTGCCGGCGGCCGGCTCTACCT
>CAIYZC010000321.1 GCA_903930565.1 uncultured Pedosphaera sp. | reverse complement strand
CGTCGGGGCAATATACTCCGCCCCCACCGCAAGCCAAACAACTATTTTCCGCCCGACCCGGCCGGCGCCGCGCGCCAGTGGAAGCGGACCTGGGTGCCTTCCCCCGGCGCGCTGGTGATGGTGCAGTTGCCCCCGATCTCGGCGAGGCGCTGGCGCATGTTCGCCAAGCCGCGGCCGGCGGCGGGCCGGTCCGGGGCGGTCGCCGTCGGCGCCTGGCGCGGGTCGAAGCCGCACCCGTTGTCGCTCGCCACGAGGGTGAAGCCGTCGGCGGCGGGTTCCAACGCGACCCGCACCTCGGTGGCGCGGGCGTGTTTAAGGACGTTGTGGAGGGCTTCCTTCAGGGCCAGGTACAGATTGTGGCGGACCTCCGCCGTGACCGGTCGCGCGGGTAATTCCAAGGGGAATTGCAGCCGGCAACGCAGGCCCGCGCCGCTCAGGAAATCCTGCGCAAACTTGCCCAGGTAGGCCGCCAAGCTGTCCAGCGAATCGTGTTGCGGGCTCACCGCCCAGACGATCTCGTCCATCGCGCGGGTCAACTGGCGGGCGGTCTGGTAAATTTGCTGCAGGTTCGCGGCCGACGGGTCGGGCGGTTCGGACGGCCTCCGGGCGGGCTGGCTCAGCAGGGTGATGCGGGTGAGGCTGGCGCCGAGGTCGTCGTGGATGTCCCGGGCGATGCGGGACCGTTCCCGCTCCACGGCGCGCTGCCGTTCCAAGCCCTCCAAGCGGCGGCGGTAGCGCCGGTGGGTCACCGCGCGGACGGTCACCGCCACCCCGGCGATCCCGCCCAGGAGCAACGCGCCGGCGAACCACCAAGTTTGCCAGTAGTACGGGCGCACCACGAGGCCCACGCTGGCGCCGGCCTCATTCCACACGCCGTCGCTATTGCAGGCCAGGACGCGGAAGGTGTATTCGCCCGGCCGCAGGTAGCTGTAATCGACGCTCCGGCGGTCCCCCGCCTCCACCCAGTCGGGCTCCAAGCCCACCAACCGATAGCGGAAGCGCAACTTGTCCGGCGCGCGCAGGCTCAAGCCGGTGTAGCGGAATTGAAACCGTTGTTTGCCGGGCGGGATCACCCAGCGGGCGTCCGGTCCGGTCAGGGTGGGATTGAAAGCGGCCCAAGGCTGGTCGTCCACCCGGAGTTCCTCGACCACCACCGGCGGCGGCAGCGGGTTCAGTTTGACTTGGGCGGGATCCACCACCGCCAGCCCTTTGCTCGTGGGGAACCACAGCCGCCCGTCGGCGGTCCGGTTGCCCGCCGGCTGGCAACCGCCCGAGCAATCCAGCGTGGCCAGACCGTCCGCCCGGCCGTAGGCGAGACAGGGCACCCGTGGGAGCCGGTCTTCGACGCCGGCGCGCAAATCCTCCCACCGGGCGCGGAAGATTCCCCCGCCCGAACTCATCCAAGCGTAACCCAGGCCGTCGTCGGCCAAGTGGCAGATTGCTTCGTGGGGCAACCCTTGGCGGGTGGACAGGGTTTGGAAGCGGCCCGCATGGAACCGCGCCAGCCCGCCGCCGAACGTGCCCACCCACAAGTCACCGTCCGGCTCGGGATACAGGCACCACACAAAATCACTCGGCAAGCCGTCCGCCGGATGGTACTGCAGCAGCCGCCCGCCGAGCAGTCGGCCCAGTCCGCCGCCCGCCATGCCGAACCACAGGCTGCCGTCGGTGCCCTCCGTGATGGTGCGCACGTCCGGCCGGGCCAAGCCGTTGGTGCGGGTGTACCAGGTTGTCCGCCCGGCTTCATACCGGATCAAGCCCGCCTGCGTGCCGATCCAGAGCGCCCCGTCGCGCGCCTCGTACAGTGCGGTCATGGGCACGGTGGTGTTGGTCAGTCCGGGGGCGGGTTGCAGGGTGTGTTCGTCCGCCCCGGTGAAGAGGCCGCCGCCCCAGGTCCCGACCCAAAGTTGTTGGTGCCGGTCTTCGAGCACGCACCAGACAAACAGGTTGCTCAAGCCGTGACTCTGGTCGAAGGGCTGAAACGCCGTCCCGCTCACCGAATACAAGCCGGCGCCTTCGGTGGCGACCCACAGGCCGCCGGCCTTCCGGGGCGTGACCGAGAGGACGGCCCGCCCCTGCCAGTCATCGGGGGCCGCCACCATTTGGATGCGGCGCGGGCGCAAGGCGTTGAGCGCCCCGCCGGTGCCCACCCACAGCGTGCCCTCCCGGTCCTCCGCCAGGCACCGCACCCAGTCGTGCGCCAAGCCCTGATGCCGGTCACAATGCCAGGTGGTGCCGTCCGGCCGGCGAATGAACAAACCTTGATTCAGCGTGCCCGCGACCAAATCCCCGCCCTGGGTTTCCAACAGGGCCGTGAGGGGGGCGGTGCCCCAAGGGGCGGGACCATAATCCACCACGCCCCCGCCGGCGGTCCATTGGCGCAGCCCCCCGGCGCCCGCCAGCCAGAGTCCGCCCGCCCGGGTGCCGCAGGCGCGTTCAATGTAATTGGTGGGCGGCGGCGCGTTCGGGGGCGTGTGCAGCCCGTCGGCGCGGAGCTCCCGCAACTCATTGCCGCCGATCAACCAAGCCCGGCCGTCGCTGGTGCGGGCCAGGGAGGCGGAATTCTCCTCGGTGCCGCCGCCGGGCCGGCCGGGAATCGCCGGCCGCGTGGGGGCGAGCACCCAGCCCAGACTGTTGAGGGCGCGCAATTGATGATCCGCGGTCTCCGCGAGGCCGATGAGCGCCTTCTCCGGGGCGTTTTTGGCCGGCGGTAAAAAGGTGAACCGGCCGCCCGAGTAGCGGGTGAGTGCGCCCGATTCGTTGCCGATCCAGAGCGCGCCCGCGGCGTCCTCATACAAACTGGTCACCCGGGCGCTGCCCAACTCCGGGGTGTTGCGCGGGTTGAGGGTGGTGAAGCGCAGTCCGTCAAAGCGCACCAAGCCGTTGTAGGTGCCCAGCCAGAGATAACCGTCGCGGGTCTGGACGATGGCGGTGACGGAGTTTTGGGGCAATCCCTGGTCCGTTTGCCATTGGTCGATGGAGTAGGGGGCGGCCAGGGGTTGCGCCCGCAGGAGCGGAGCCGCGACCAACAGCCCAAAAAACGCCAAGGCCACCGCAACCGTCCCGGCCCGAAGCCGTCCGCACGGTGGCCGGCGGAGCGCGCTCCCTCGCGAGGTCTGGTGCATGGGCGAAAGTTAAAGGAGGCGCCGTTTTCTGACAAGCCCGCGCGCGGGGGGCACGGTGGGATCGCCAACCGCCATTATATATATGCGCGAAAGCCGGGATTCATAAAACCCCGGGCCGGGCCCCACCGGCGCAGGGCAGGGGGCGGAGTTTGACGGGGCCCGGACCCTTTGGCCAAGCGGGGACGATCCCCGAGGTCGGCCGGCCTTCCGTAGGTGCGTAAGGGCGGAAGTTGCCGGGCGGGGATGCTCAATTTGCAACAGTTCGCGGCACTTTATAACGTAAACCGTCCGGGGGCCGGAGGCGTCAGCCTTCGGTGAGTGCGTATGGGCTTGCTCGCACGGTTGGGAGTGGAGCCTCCTCTCCCCGGCCCGATTCTCCCGCGGCGGGAAGCGAAGGGGTGAACGGCGCGCCCGCAATCTCACGGTGAGCGGTGGCCTTCCGCAGGTGCGTAAGGCTGTAATTTGCCGGGTGGGGATGGTCAAATTGCGATAGCTTGAGGCGCTTTATAAAGTAAATCGCCTTGGGGCAGGTGGCGTTGGCCTTCGGTGAGTGCGTATGGGCTGGCTGGCGGCACGGTTGGGAATGGAGCCTCCTCTCCCCGGCCCTCTCCTCCCGCGGCGGGAAGGGAGGGGGGGGAGTGAACGGCGCGCCCGCGACCGTTCCCCGGCCTTCGGTGAGTGCGTAAGGCGGCACCGAGTTGAGGCAGTGCCGCCAAGACTGGAGGTTGTCAAAGAACGAGGCCGCCGGGGATGGGACCCGGGCGAACCAAAAAACCGGAGT
>CAIYZC010000320.1 GCA_903930565.1 uncultured Pedosphaera sp. | reverse complement strand
GGTCGGGGCAGCCGACGAGCTGAATCTGGACGATGTAATGGGCCGGCACCATGCGGGTGTAGGCCGGGTGGAACTGCCCGGCGAAGCCCTGTTGGCGGAGCCATTCCAGAATCGTGTCGATACGGTGGGCGACGACCAAGGCGGGGCCTTCGTGGCGCTTGGCGAGGAAGTAGCGCAAGGGACGGTCGAGGGAGCGGGCGAGACGGACGGTTTTGCCGGCCTTGGCGACCAGCGCGAAGGAGCCCTCGATTTCGCGCACCGCGGAAGCCGGGCCGCGCAGGAGGCGTTCGCGCGCCTCGGCCACGGAGAGGTTGAGCAGGCGGTTGGCGCCGGGTTCGGTCAAGTCGACGACTTGCTCAATGTACTGAGAGTTCATGGCTGGAAGGTAGCGGGTTTTGGGCGGAGAGGGCAGGGAAAATTGAAGGGCGGTAGGCGGGGGGGGCGAACCGGTCAACCCAGCCAGTGGGCGGCGGGATGGGATAGGAATTCCTCCAAGGGGATGCCGCCGGCGCCGCCCACGAGGAGTTGGCGCTGGGGACGGAAGCGGGTGGCGAAAGCCGCCATGCCCGACAAGGTGGCGCGACGGGCACCGCTTTTCACTTCGATGGCCGCGACCTGGGTGCCGTGCGACAACACAAAGTCCACTTCCAAGTTGCCTTCGCGCCAATAGTGGACGGCCAAGTTGGTGCCGAGCGTGCTGTTGAGCAGATGCGCGCCAACGGCGGATTCCACCAAGCGGCCCCAATAGTCGCCATCCGCCCGGGCGGCGGGGAGGGAATGTTGATCGAGCGCGGTCATCAACCCGGTGTTCAACACTTGGAGTTTGGGACTCGAAGCCCGGCGGCGAATGGCTTGCGGACTGAATTTTCCCAACCCGGCCAACATGCCGGCCCCTTCCAGGAGCTCCAAGTAATGCGCCAGGGTGGTGGTGTTGCCCGCGTCGGTCAGTTGGCCAAGCATTTTGGTGTAGGCCAGGATTTGTCCGGAATAGGCGCAGCCCAGGGTGAACAGGCGGCGGAGCAGCGCGGGCTTATCCACGCGGTTCAACGTGAGGATGTCCCGCGAGAGCGTGGTCTCGATGAGTGCGTCCTGCAGGTAACGCCGCCAACGTTCCGGTTCCGTCACCAGTTCCGCCGCCCCGGGATAGGCGCCGTGGAAAATGAAGGTTTCCAATGACCAGCCAAAGGCCGCCTGCATTTCGGGGAAAGACCAATGCGCCGCGGCAATGACTTCAAACCGTCCGGCGAGACTTTCCGTCAGCCCGCGCTGCAGCAGCAAAGGGGCGGAGCCGAGCAGGACCACTTTGAGGGGCAATCCCGCATGAGTGTCGGCGTCCCACAGGAATTTCACCAAGTTCGACCAATCGGTAATTTTCTGGATTTCGTCCAGAATGAGCAGGGACCCGGCGGGCGATTCCTGGGCTTGGATGCGGGCACGCTCCCATTGTTGCTGAAGCCAAACCCGGTCTCCGGGTCCGCTGGGTTCATCGGCCGAGGCATAATGCGCCGGGACGCGGGCCGACGCCATGACTTGGCGGATAAGCGTGGTTTTGCCCACCTGACGCGGCCCGGCCAACACCTGAATAAAGCGGCGCTTTTCGCTCAGGCGTTTCAACAACTCATCGTGCAGTTTTTGACGAATCATGGCATTTACTCAATACGTTGAGTAAATTTACTCAACGTATTGAGTAAATGCAAGGAACGCTTGGAAAATTAGCCAAAGCAGTGGGCAGTGGGCTCCGGGGCGCAGGGCGCGGGAGGGAGAACGGAGCCGCGGCACGCGCCGGGTCGGTACGCACAACGGGGCCGGACTTGCGTCCGGCCCCGAGTGCTGAGAAGAACAAAAACAAAGCCTAAAAATCTTTCGTCGATCAGTGCGGCGCCGCAGACAAACGCCATTTAAAACACGCGAAACACAACTGCCATTCGCACCGTCAACAAGGACAGATTAAACCAAGGGCGGAAATCCGGTAGTCACCAGTACTGGTGACAGCGCTGGGGACGCGTTGGGGACAAGGGGCGGACGGCGGGAGCCGCTTCCGGGGGCCGCGGATTGGCCGGTGGTTTGCAGTTGCACGCGGGTGGGGAATGTGTTTCATGGGGGGCAGCGATGGGCGCACACCACCTTGCCCGAGCCGGCCGCCCGGACGGTTTCAGGGCGGCCGCCCGGCTCCCCCAAAAACGTCAATTCCGCCGCTACGAAGCAGCGGGTCGGACGTTTGGGGTCGCACGATCCAGCCCCGCCCCCTGACCCATTACCCCCATGCACTTGATCCTCCCCTCCCGTCCCCGTATCTGGGGTTTATTCAAAGGGTATTCGCGGATGGATTTCGGGCGCGATTTGCGCGCCGCGGTCAACGTGACGATCATGGCTTTCCCGCTCTCGGTGGCGTTCGCCATTGCGTCGGGGGCCACGCCGGAGCAGGGGTTGTTCTCCGCGATCATCGGTGGGGCGTTGATCGCGCTGTTCAGCGGCTCGCCGGTCCAGATCGGGGGGCCGACGGGGGCGTTTGTGGTGATCACGTACGGCACCCTGCATCAATACGGACCGGACGGGCTGCTGCTGTGCACGGCGCTGGCGGGGTTGATGCTGGTGGGGATGGCGCTGGGGCGGCTGGGGCAGGTGATTCGATTCATCCCGTTTCCGGTGAACCGCGCGTTCACGAACGGGATTGCGTGTTTGATCCTGGGCTCGCAACTGAAGAGCTTTTTGGGGTTGCGGGGCGGGGATTTGCCGACGGAATTGCCGGCGAAGATCATCTGGGTGATCGGGCATCCGGCGGCCATCCACGCGCCGACGGTGGCCTTGGCGGTGGGCTCGTTGTTGGTGGTGCTGTTCTGGCCGGAGCGATTGGCGCGGTGGGTGCCGGGGCCGATGGCGGGGTTGGTCTTGGCGGCGACCGTGGTGGCGGGGTTCGGCTTGGCGGAGCGGTGGCAGGTGGCCACGATCGCGACGCAGTTTGGGGGGATTTCGCGGGAATTGCCCGGACTCCATGTGCCGCATTTTGATTGGGCCAAGCTGCCGGAATTGGTGCACCCGGCCTTCACGATCGCGCTGCTGGTGGCGATGCAGGCGCTGCTCTGCTGCGTGGTGACGGACGGGATGCTGGACCAGCGGCACGACTCGAACCAGGAGCTCTTAGCGCAGGGTTTGGCGAATCTGGCGGGGCCGTTTTTCGGGTGCCTGCCGGTGACCGGCGGCGTGGCGCGCTCGATCGCAAATGTGCGGTGCGGGGGCCGGACGCCCGTGGCGGGCCTGCTGCATTCGCTGCTGCTGCTCCTATTGTTGGTGCTGGCGGCGCCGCTTCTGGGGCGGCTGCCGCTGGCGAGTTTGAGCGCCATTTTGGTGCTCTCCGCGGCGCGGATGCTCGATCCGCGGCAATTCGTGCGGTTGAGCCGCTGGCCGTTCAGCGACGCGGCGGTGTTTCTGGCGACCTTCGCCCTGACCGTGCTGGCGAACCTCACCCTCGCGGTGGAGGTGGGGGTGGTGCTGGCGGCGCTGCTCTTGGTCAAACGCCTGGCCGAGACCTCGCAAATCACGGCGGTGGACGAGCGGAACGAAACGGAGCATTCGGAAGATTCGGTGCTGGGCAAGGACGTGCCGCCGGGGGTGGTGATTTTTCACGTGTTCGGGGCGCTGTTCTTTGGCGTGGTGGACAAGCTCGACCAGGAATTGAAGCGCACCAAGCCCCCGCCCCGGGTGCTGATTTTGCGGGTGCGCAAGGTGCTGGCGATGGATGCGACCGGGCTGCAGGCGGTGGAGGATTTGCTCGCGAAACTGCGGGCCAAAGGCCAGCATTTGCTGCTGTGCGGACTGCACACCCAACCCTTGGTGGTGATGCAGCGCTCGGGGTTTCTGGACCGCCTGGGCATGGACAATGTGTGCGGGGATATCGATGACGCGTTGAAGCGCGCCCGGGAATTGCTGGCGCCCCCTCCACCCGGGACGGGACCGGGACGTTGAGCCGCGATGGGCTGATCGGACGGGGATGGAAGCGAGGCCGAGGAAACGGCCTCCAGCGGGAAAGTGGCGGGAGTGGCGGGGCTCGAACCCGTAACCTCTGCCGTGACAGGGCAGCGCTCTAACCAATTGAGCTACACCCCCGCTAGGAGGAGCATTGAAAGTAGCCGGGGGAGGCACCGGGGTCAAGGGGTAAAAAGAAAAAATTTGGCGCACCCATTTTCAGACCCATTCCGCAGGCGGGGAAGCGGGGACCGCGGATTTTTAACCGCCGAGTCCGGGTGAGCGCCGGTGGGAAATGGGGAAAGTGCGGCCCGGAGGATCAAAGCATTTCCCGCCGTGAAATGAAATGGGGCCGCCCCGAATGGCAGGGTGCCGGGCGCGGTGTGCACCGAACCCGGGGAGGCTGATTTTTTTGGGCGGACGGTAACTTTTCGGCGGGGGCGGGATAGTCTGGTCATGCACGAAGGCATTGGCATTGGCGGCAGTGGAAACTGGGCGGGGGCGGGAGCGGCGGCGGGGATTGGAAGCGCAAAAGAGCGCGTAACTTTCCGCCCGGCGGCGGATAGTGTCCGCATGAACGACCGCGCGGTCACCTTTCACGAATTGCACGAGCGCTACGCGCCCGAGGTGTACCGCTTCGCGCTGTGGTTGGGGGGCGATCCCACGACCGCGCGGGACATCACGGCGGAGACGTTCGCGCGGGCGTGGACGGCGCCGACGGAGCCGCGGCAGGAGACGGTGAAGGCGTATTTGTTCGCCATCGCGCGCAACCTGCACCGCAAACAGTGGCGGCACGCGGGGAAGCACACGGAACTGGACGAGACCCTGCCGGATCCCGCCCCGCAGCCGGACGAAAGCGCCGGGCAACGCGATGATTTGCGGCAGGCCTGGGCGGCGGTGCAGGCCCTGCCCGAAATGGACCGACGGGTGCTGCTGTTGCGGGCGGAGGAAGGGATGCCGTACGAGGACATCGCCGCGCTCACCGGCCTCTCCGTCGCGACGGCGAAGGTCAAAGTATTTCGCGCCCGGGCCCGACTCGCGGCGCAACTGCAAGCGGACATCAATACCCAACTTTAAGGCAAGAACACCCAACCATGAACATCACGAAGGACATCATCACGGACTTGTACCCGCTCTATGCGGAGCGGGAATGCAGCGCGGACACCCGGGCGCTGGTGGAGGCTTATCTACGGGATCATCCGCAGGAAGCGCAGGAACTGCGGCGGGTGTGGAGCGCGGCGGGGGCCACCCGGAATCCCGCCCCGCCGGCGCCCGCGGCGGCGTTGGCCGAACAGGAGGCGCTGCGCCGGGCGCGCCGCCGGGTGCGCGGCAACGCCTGGATCATGGGCCTGGCCATCTTTTTCAGCCTGGCGCCGTGGTCAGTCAACAATTTGGACGGACGCGTCCACTGGCTGTTCCTGGAGCACCCGGCGCAGGCGGCGGGCTACGGCCTGGTCGGGGTGGCCTTGTGGGCGTGGCTGGCGGTGCGGCGGCGGCGGGCGGCCGGAATTTGAGGCGCGGCGGGGTTACTCCCGGAAATTGTTGAACTGGACCGCGACGGGGAATTCCTTGCCGCGCACGGCCGCGATGACGGATTGCAAGTCGTCGCGGCTTTTGCCGGTCACGCGGATGGCGTCGCCCTGGATCTGGGTGGTGACCTTGAACTTGCTTTCGCGGATAAAGCCGGTGATTTGCTTGGCCACCTCGGTCTCCAGGCCCTGCTTGATCTTGATGACCTGGCGGGCGTGGCCGAGCGGGGAAATGTCCGGCTCGCCCTTGTCCACGCACTTGAGGCTGATCTGGCGTTTGGTGAGCTTGGCGATGACGATTTCCACCAGGATTTTGACGCGGAAATTATCCTCGGCGCTGAGTTTGATCTCGTTCTTTTCGAGGACGATCTGGGCCTTGCTGCCCTTGAGGTCAAAGCGGGTGGCCAATTCCTTGTTGGCTTGGTTGACGGCGTTCTCGACTTCCATCGAGTTCACTTCCGAAACAATGTCGAATGAAGGCATGGGCCGAGGCTAACGCAACGCGGGGCAAAAGCAAAGCGGCGGTTGGCGGCGGGCGGGTTTGACCGGGCCGGCGGCGGGCGTTAGGATGCCGCCGTGATGCCAGAGAACAGGCCAAGCAACACGCGGAACGGGCGGCGGGGGGATTCCCGCAGGCCGGGCGGTTGCCGTCCACCCAACCGATCCTGGCGACCGGAGCACCCATGAACCGCCCCCCCACCCCGCTACCCGCCGCACCAACCCTTTGGCTGCTGGTCTGTGTTTACCTCAATTGCGCGGGCTGGGTGCTCTCGGCGACGGGACAACTCAACGCCACGGGATATCTGGTGGTGGTGGTGGCCGGGTTGGCGGCGGCGTGGGCGGGGCGGAACCAACTGCGGGGCGGCGGGCCGTGGCGGCGGTGGCGGCCGAGACGGTGGCGGCGGGCGCTGCCGGCGGCGTACGCGGGCCTCGCCGCGCTGGTTTTTCTGGGCGGCGTCCTGTACGCCCCGACCAATTACGACGGCATGGCGTACCGGGTGCCGCGCATCCTGTATTGGTTGGAGGCGGGGCATTGGGAGTGGATTCACACCACCTTTCAGCGGCTGAACACGCGTTCCTGCGGATGGGAGTGGGTGGCGGCGCCGCTGCTGGCGCTCACGCGGACCGACCGCCTGCTCTTTCTGGTGAACGGGATCTCGTTCCTGCTGCTGCCGGGCTTGTTCTTCAGCGTGCTCACCCGGCTGGGGGTCGCGCGGCGCGCGGCGGCGGAGTGGATGTGGCTGCTGGCGGGCGGTTACTGCTACACGCTCCAGGCCGCCAGTGTGGGCAACGATTTGTTCTGCGGGCTGTTCGCGTTGCTGGCCTTGGACGCCGCGTTGCGCGCGCGGGCGGACGGGTCGCCGCGGAATTTTTGGATTTCGATCCTCGCGGCCGCGATGATGACCGGCGCGAAATCCAGCACGATTCCGCTGGGCCTGCCCTGGCTTTGGATCTTGCTGCCCGCCCTGCCGCTCTTGTGGCGCCGGCCGGGGTTGACCGTGGCCTGGGCGGTGCCGGCCTTGCTGGCATCGTTTTTGCCGATGGCGGCGTTGGACCAGAAGTACTGCGGGGATTGGACGGGCGAAGCGGCGGAACACCTGGTCATCGGCAATGGCGATCCCCTGCTCCACATCGGCCACAACCTGTTTGTGTTGGGCACGGAGAATTTGGTGCCGCCGGTGTTCCCCCTGGCGGCGCAGTGGAATCAGTTGATGATCCGGCTGATCCCCGCGAGTCTGGCCCAGGCGTGGTCCAAGACCTTTGAAAAGGGCGCGGCGGAGCTGCGTTTGCCGGAGATGCAGATTGAGGAGAACGCCGGGTTGGGTTGCGGTTTGACGTTGCTCCTGCTCGCCAGCGCCGGAGCGGCATGGCGGTTGGGCCGGGCGGGCGGGCGCACCCGGCCGGGAGGCGCCTGGCGGGGGTGGTTCCAAGCGGCCAACGGGGTGGCGGTGCTGCCCTTTTTGATCAAGGGCTCGTTCACCACGACCGCGCGGTTGTTCAACCCCTATTACGCGTACCTCGTCCCCGCCCTGTTGGGCGGTCCGGCGCACGCCGCCGTCGTGCGGCGGCCGTGGTGGCGGGGGGGCGCGTTGGTGGTGTGCGGGCTGTCGGCGCTATTGCTGATCATCTCCCCGGCGCGGCCGCTCTGGCCGGTGCAAACCATTTTGGCGAAAGTCGGGGCCGACCGCACCGGTCGGCTGTGGCAGCGCGCCCGGACCGTCTATTCCGTGTACGCCAACCGGCCCGACGCCTTCCACGCCGCGCTGGCCGCGCTGCCGGCCGACGCGGGCCGGACGATTGGTTTGGTCACCTGGGACGACCCCGAGCTGGCGTTGTGGAAGCCGTTCGGCCAACGGCGGTTCCGCCATGTTTTGGACGGGGACACGGTGCCGGATTTGCGCCGGGCCGGGATTCGCTATGTGTTGGTCAGCCAGGACAAGTTTTCCCTGGTCATACCGGTGCCCGTGGCCGACTGGATTGCGCGCCTGCACGGCCGGGTGGTTCAAAAAATCCCGCTCACCCTGCGGGCGGAAGTGGGGCCGGTGGAGTGGTTGCTGGTCGATCTGGGGCCGAAAGGATAACCGCCCGGAGAGCGGTAGATTTGCGGGGTGAAACCTATTTTACCGCCGGGGAAGCGGGGGCCGGGAGGAGAGCGGCGAGGGCGCCATTGCGATTGAAGTCCGGGCCGAATGCGAGCTTGGCCTGGGCGTTGGCTTCCGGGTGACCGGGGACGGTGACCACCGGCGGAGTGGTGTAGCCGGCACCGCCGCGGAGCACTTCGTATCCAACGACGGCATCACCACGCACCAGGGCGTTGGCCGTGGCGGGCTGATTCCGCCAGAGCTTTTGGCGGCGGGCGTCGTAGCGGTAATAGTCGGAAACCGCGTCGAGCCGCTCGTTGGTGACGCCGTGTTGCGCCAGGGCCGAGAGCAAGGCGGCCTTGTTGCTTTGGGCTTCCGCCGCGGTGGGGCCGCGGCCGGTGTCGGCGGGGTGGACGCGGGAAAAGGCGTCCCGGAAAACGGAATCGGGCACGCCGAGGGCGGCGGCGATCAAGGCCACGGGGCGGCCGTGATCGCGGGGATCGGTGCCGTAGCCACCGGTGAAGGTGACGGGCACACGGGTGACGGCGCCGGCATCCGACGCGGACGGGGTTTGCGCGCGGAGACGGGGACCAGTCACGGCCAAAGTGAGCGTGACCGACAGGGCCAGCCGGACGAGGAGAACAAGCGGTGCATTCATGCGATGGCAGTTTGATGCCCGCCAGTGGGTTCACCGACGGCGCAACTGCATGGCACACCGGGCGCGTAAAGGAATCGTGCGGCGGGCCGCGGAAAAGGTAAATTTCCGGTAAAGGTCCGCTAGTTCCGAGCGCGGATTATTTCTTCTCGTCTTTTTTGGCGTCCGCGGCGGGAGCAGCCGCGGGCGCCGCCGGGGCGGCCGCGGCGGCGGGCTTATCAGCCGGCTTGTCGGCCGGTTTTTCCGCCTTCTTGTCCTCGGACTTTTGGGCTTTCGCCGCTTCCTTGGCGGCCACGGGCTCGGATTTCACCACGGGTTCATGTTCCCAACCGAGGGAGATTTGGAGGCCGGGGATGGCCTTCTTCAATTCGGCGGCGCCGGCTTCCGTGACCTTGGTTTCCCAAACATAGAGGCGCTTCAAACTCTTGAGGCCCTTCAGGTTTTCCAAGCCGGCATCGGTCACCGCGGTGTCGAAGAGGTTCAGATAGCCGAGGTGCGAAAGGTTTTTGAGGTGCGCCAAACCGGCATCGGTGATTTTGGTGTGTTCCAAGTGCAACGCGAGCAGGCTGGTCAGGGCTTCGACGGGTTGCAAACCGGCGTCGGTCACCCGGGTGCCGGCGAGGTTCAATTCCACCAAGGGCAAAATGTCGCGGACGGGGGCGATGGTTTCATCGGTCACGTTGGTGCCCAACATGCGGAAGTTCGCCTCGCGCCATTTGAGGTTCATGGCGATGGGGCGCACGGCGACGCCGGCGGCTTCGAGCTTGGCGAGGGCGGCGGCTTCACCGGGGGCGGATTTGGGCTCGCCCAAGGCGGCGAAAACGGTGTCGGCCGCGGGTTTGCCGGCGTCCCCGCCCACAGCTTTGAGCACGATGGAATCCGGCCAATTGGCGCCTTGGTTGATCCAGTCGCGGATCAGGTCGGTCTGGGCCTTGGTGAGCAGGTCGCCCTTGCTGGGCATGACGTCGTCGCTGCCCGGCGCCAAGGTGACGCGGCGGTAGAGATCGCTTTTGTCGGCCTGACCGGGAACGACGGAGGCGCCGTCCTTGCCGCCCTTGAGGGTGGCGGCGCGGGAATCCAAGCGCAGGTCGCCCTTTTGCTTTTCGGCGCCGTGGCAGGAAACGCAGCTCTTTTCGAGCAACGGTTGGATGTCCTTGGCAAAATCAATCTTGGCGTCCGCGGCCCCGGCCGAACCGGCGAGGAGGGAAGTGGCGGTGGCGGCGGCGAGCAGGAAGGAGGCTTTCATGGCTTTGGCGGAATACGTTACGTCGTTAAAGGTCATCCTCCAATAGACGCGGCAAAGGCGCGGCGCATTGAAGAATTTTAAAGATATTTGGCCAGCAGAGGCTGGAGCTGGCGGACGGTTTCGGCCGGCCAGGCGTCCCGGGCGGTCATAATGGCGTTTTTGAGCGCGGAATGACAGGGCCAATTGGGTTCCTGGGGAATCCGGCCGATGACCCGGCGCACGACTTCCTGGGCCAGGGCGGCGTTGCGGGTGAGGTTGGCGATGACCATTTCCACGGTGACATGCGCCTCGTCCACTTTCCAACAATCGTAATCGGTGATCATGGCCATGGTGGCGTAGGCGATTTCGGCCTCGCGGGCGCATTTGGCCTCGCCGAGGTTGGTCATGCCCACGACATCGTAGCCGAGGCGGTGGTTGG
>CAIYZC010000319.1 GCA_903930565.1 uncultured Pedosphaera sp. | reverse complement strand
ATGCGTTGACGAACCGCAGCCGGTTCTACCGGGTCAATCGACCGACCAACTGAGCGCGACGGTTCTCTTTTTTCGGAAGGATTCGTGTACTCCGCCCCAGCTGGGAGGCTGGGGCGGGGTTTTTACCACCAATGTTCGCCCCGGTGCGGGTGTTTGCAGCGGTGGCCAGTCGGGGTTGGGACTTGCAAAATGTTATGGGCGAGCGATTCTTTGGTGACGGCTTGAACGACCCTCAACCCAACGTTTGCCACCTCATTCGCCATGAACTTGCGATCGCAAAATTTCCGTCTCCGTGCCACCCTGTTTGCCTTTCTGATCGGATCGCCGGTCCTCAACCTGCACGCCGGGAGCCTCGACAACACCTTCACCTACCAAGGCCGGCTCAATGACGCCAACGGCCCGGCCAACGGTTGGTATGACGTGGCATTCAGCCTTTTCACCACGGCGACGGGTGTCGCACCGGTTGGCGTAGTGACCAACGTGGCCGTCGGGGTCACCAACGGCCTGTTCACAACCCTGGTGCAGTTTACGAACGCGTTCGATGGCACGGCTTATTGGCTGGGTTTGGGTGTGCGAGGCAACAGCCTGGCGACCGATTTCACTGTGCTCAGCCCACGGCAACCCATGACCGCCGCGCCCAATGCCAGCTATGCCCTGGCAGCGGGGAGGGCCAACACCGCCAACCAACTCCTATTTCCCGGTAACAATGGTAATACTGCGGTCGGTATCGTGGCGTTGAGCAGCAATACGGTCGGATCGTGCGACACGGCTTTTGGCTACGGAGCCTTGTCGGCCAACACCACGGGGATTGCCAATACCGCAGTTGGCACTTATACTTTGGAGGCGAACACAACCGCCGGCGGTAATACGGCCGTTGGTTATGCAGCGATGATTTACAACACCACGGGGGGAAACAACACGGCGGTTGGTGGTTGGGCACTCTATTCCAACACGAATGGTTGGAATAATGCCGCGTTCGGTGAGGCAGCGCTTTACTTGAACACTTCGGGGATGGACAATGCCGGCTTGGGTTATGATGCACTTACCCGCAACACAACCGGCTCCGAAAATGTGGCCTGTGGCAGCAGTGCGCTCGCCCAGAACACCACCGGCATCGGGAATGTCGCGTGCGGATATGTTGCCCTCGCCGCCAATACCACCGGTTTTGGAAACACCGCCGCCGGCAACGAGGCCCTCGCCGGTCTGACAAATGGTTACCTCAATACCGCGCTGGGAAACCGAGCCGGTTACAATTTGCTCGCCGGTAGCCACAACATTTACATCGGCAGCGCCGGCCAGACGAATGATCAAAAAATCATACGCATCGGCGAAACCGGGATTCAAACCGCCACTTATCTCGCCGGAACAGTGTACGCCGATAATCTTGCGCTGACTAGTGACCGCAATGCCAAGGAAAATTTCGCGCCGGTGGATGCCGGGGCCGTGCTGGACCGGGTCGCGGAATTGCCCATCACCCAGTGGAACTACCAAGGCCGAAACGCGGCCGAACGGCACGTCGGCCCGATGGCGCAGGACTTTCAAGCAGCCTTCCATTTGAACGGTGGGGATAGCCGACATATCGCCATGGTGGATGAAGCCGGCATCGCCCTCACCGCCATCCAGGGGCTCCATGAACGCCTCGCGGCGAAGGAGGAGCGCATCGCCCGGTTGGAATCTGAATTGGCGGAACTCAAAGCCTTGGTGCATCAACTTGCGCACCGGACGGACGAGTCCCGACACTGAAGCTGTCTTTGCCTTGCGACCGTGCGAACCCGCGCATGAAGATAATCACCTTCCTCAATCTGCACGCCGGCGTGGGGCAGAGTTCGCTGATTTATCACCTCTGTTGGATGTACGCGCTGCAAGGCCGGCAGGTCGTGGCGGTGGACTTAGATCCGCAGGCCCGGCTTTCGAAGCTCTTCCTCGAAGAGGCGCAGTTGGAGTCGCTCTGGCAGGCGGTCGGGCACCCGGGCACGCTGCTGGCTGGTTTGGCACCCCTCTTTGCGGGTGGTGGCGAGCCCAGCGGGCCCGAGCCGTACGCCGTAACGGCGGATGGCTCCCCATTCGCCTTGGGCATCTCCTTGTTGCTCGGTGACCCCGGCCTCGCCCGGCTGGAGGATGCCTGGAGGGCGCCGCGGGATCTCGGCAACGATCCTCAGGAGCAGACATCGCGCCTCGTGGCCGCCTTGCGCGGGATTTTCACCAAAGCGGCGGCGGTGTCCGCAGCAGACCTTATCTTGGTGGACACCGGCCCCCATCTCAGCGCCACCAACCGCGCGGCGCTGTTGGCCACCGATCACGTCATCATTCCGCTGGCTCCCGACATGTTTTCCATGCAGGGCTTGCGTAACCTCGGCCCCACCCTCCGCAGTTGGCGGGGTGAGGGAGTCGAGCTGGCGCGCCGACGGCCCGACGTCCCCGCCGTGGGCGCCATGCGGCTGGCGGGTTACGTTTGTCTGCAACCGTTTGGCCGCGACCGCCGGCCCGGGCAAGACTTCCGGCGCTGGCGGCAGCAGGTGCCGCGGGAATACCGGGGCGCGGTGCTGGGGGAGACGGCAGGGGAACCGGTGCGGTTAGAGGAGGATCCGCACTGCCTCGGCGACCTTCGCCACTACCACAGCCTGATGCCCATGGCCATGCAAGCGCGGCGACCCATGTTCATGCTAAAATCGGCTGATGGGGCCATTGGGGCCCACATCTATGCCGTGCAAGAGTGCCGGAAGGGCTTTGAAGCATTGGCTTTCCGGATCGCTTCCGTGTGCGGGGTACGCCAGCCGGTTGCCACCGGGGCCACCTACATTTAAAGGCGGTCCCGGCATTCGTCGGGCGGAAGGGATGGGTTAATTGCCAGAGTCTCCTGCCCGACCATGTCCAGCTCACTGCCGAGGCGGGTTGCCGCCGTTGTCGCCGGGGGGTGGTCCGCCGCGACGGCCGCCGGGGGGCGGGCCGCGCCGACCGCCACGCAGATTGCCCTGCTCGTCCTCCCGGGCCGTCGCGCCCAGGATAATGTCGAATTGAGCGGCCTGTTCGCCGAGGGTTGAGCCTTTCAAGGGCGTGAACTCGCGGGTCACCGTGGCCCGCGCCTGCGCGTCGCCGATTTCCTGATACACGCCGTCCCGCTCATTGCCGGGGTGGCCCTTGATGAAAAGTTGCGTGGTCCAGGCCGGTTGCCCCTTGGTCTTGATTTTGAAATGGATATGCGGGGCGCTGCGGCCGGGATAAACCACCGGCTTGAGGGTGCGAAAATAATACTCCCCGGTGGACCCGGTAAGGAAACGGCCGAAGCCTTGGAAATTGGCGTCAAACTTGGATTGGTTCGCCCGGTCCGCCAGGTAAACGCCGGTACCGTCCACGGCCCAAATCTCAATGGTGGCGTGGCGCACCGGTTCGCCTTTGGCGTCCAGCAATCGCCCGGTCAAATGGGCGATTTCGCCAATGGCGGGGGTGATGGCATCATTGACGATGATCAAATCGTTGTCGGTGTCCAAGGGCAACTTGGGTGGATAAAACGGGCCTTCGGTGGTCCAGGCTGTGGGGCGGGCGAGTTGTTCGGCGAAAGCGCCGCGCACCGTGAAGAGCGCGGCGCCCCAGCCGAGTTGTTGGAGAAAACGCCGGCGCGCGCCGGGTCGAGCCGCCGGGGGGAAGTGAAGTGGATTGGGCATGAACGGGGATGGGTTGGTTGCCACTGCATGGTTTGGTTAAGCTGAGCTTAATTCTAAGGGGGAGGGCCCGCGCTGTCACATCAAGTTTTGTAAAGATTTGTAAAGTTGCCGCCCATCACCCGCCCCAAGCACCCGATTTTCGGTTTCCCCGCTCCGCGCATTCGCTTCCCCGGCGGCTAATCAATCCGCACTTTGGCGCAATCCACCGCCAGCGGGGGCCATTCCATCCGCAACGCTTCCAAGGCGTGGACCACGACTTGGGCGATCAGGTAATCGCGATACCATTTGTGGTCCGCTGGAATCAAATACCAGGGCGCACAGCGCGTGGAACAGCGGTTCAAGGCATCCTCATAAGCCGCCTGGTACTCGTCCCAATGGGCGCGGGATTTGAGGTCGTCGGGGGAGAATTTCCAATTCTTGGCGGGATCGGCCAGGCGGGATTCCAAGCGCCGGCGTTGTTCATCCCGGCTCAAATGGAGGAAGAACTTGAGCACGATGACGCGGTTTTCAGCGAGGTATCGTTCAAATTCATTGATTTGCCGGTAACGGGCGCGCCAGACCGACTTGGGTTGCAAGCCCATGACCCGCTCGACCAAAACCGATTCGTAATGCGAGCGGTTGAAGACGCCGATCATTCCCCGGACGGGGACAGCACGGTGGATGCGCCAGAGGAAATCGTGCGCCAACTCCTCCGCGGAAGGTTGCTTGAAATCGGCGGTTTCCACCCCCGCCGGGTTAACCGCGCTCAGAACACCGCGGGCCGCGCCGTCTTTGCCACTGGTGTCCATGCCTTGGAACACCAGCAACAGGGCGTGCCGCGCATTGGCATAAAGCAGGGGTTGCAGTTCGCCGATGCGGGCGCACCACGCTTCCGTGCGCTTCCGCGCGGCGGCTTTGGCCAGGCCGTCGTGAAATCCCGGCGGGCAGTCCGCGAGGCGGAGGGGGGGCTGGACCGGAAGGACAGGCTTCATGGCAGTTCGCGGGCGGCAAGTTGTTTCATGGGAAACAACGTCGTCCAGGCAACGTGCCGGCGCAAGTCCGACTCGGACACCACCGCTACCTGCTCAGGGTTCGGTGTAAACCGTCCACGAATTGGAGATATAGGTGACGCCGGCGCGGTTCCGCACGAGGGCGAGGTAGTTGTGGATGCCGGGCGTCATTCGTTCGACGGCAAAAGTCCGGGAGCCCGACGGCGGCAGGTCGCCCAATTTGCGGGAGTATTCGTAAAACTCGATCCCGCCGAGCTCGCCCACCGCGGGCTCGACTCCGACTTGAAACTCCACGCGATCGCCGGCGCGGTTCAAGGTCGCGGGCAGGTCCATGTGCCGGAAGTCGCTATCCCGGTAAAGCATTTGCGCGGGCCGGGCATCCAGGGTGACCTTTTTATCAAACGTGCAGAATGCGGCGTAGGTGTAAGCCAAGTCCCGGTTGTACAACCAGTTGGCCTGGCGTTTGTCCTTGTCCGGGGGATAGTCCGCGTACGCATAAACCCGCATCATCGGCTCGTGCCGGGTGTCCGGGTCGGCCAGCCAACCGGCCGCTTCGGCCACGGGCACGAGGGGCGTTTTGCCATCGGGATTGCGGGCGGAGTGGAGCAGCCAGAGGAAGGGATCGCCCAAGCGGACGTATTCCGCATACTCCCCGTGCCCCGCCCCGGGCTCGATCACCAGCGCCAACAAAGCCCCCCGGGCGCGCTGGTTGGAGAAGAGGCGCTGTTGCCCTGCCTGTCGCGCCGCCGATTCCTCGTCGCCGAACACGTTGAGCCCGGGAATCCCGAGGGCGGCCTCCGGCAGCGGGCCGGCGGCCGACACGCCCTTGTTCACAAAATAGGCCAGCGTGCGCCCGGGGGAAGACTTCGGCCAGGCCCAGGCGTTGCCGCCCCCGTTGGAGAAACCCTGGGCGTAGACGGGCGTGGTGGCGTCCATGGCCAACCCGCATTGGGCGGCCAGATTCGAAATCGCGGCATTGGCTTCCGCGGGGACCACGCCGGCCCCGTGGTCGTAAGTCAGCACGGGGTAGCCCAAAATGCGGCTCTTGGCCACGTATCCCGCGTCGCCCAGGGCGGATCGCGAATCGCCATTCACCCCGGGACCGTAAAAGATCAACCCGCGCACCGCGGCAATTCCCTTGGGCACCAACAGGGCATAAGTCCGGCCGTGGATTTCCGTGGAATAGATTTTGTCCGCGGTCGTCGGTATTTCCGCCGCGCCGGCACGCCCGGCCAAGGCGCACCCCAAAATCAGTCCCGCCAGCCGCCCCCACCGCCCAGCACCCAACCAGTCCGCGAGGCGGACGACCGGCGGAATCCAAGCGGTGGGGGGCATGAAGGTGGCAGAGCGATTATTTCATCGGGGTGCCCGGTTCGGGCCGGCCGTTGGTGGTGAGGATTTGGAATTCATGCACCCCGGCGGCCAGCGGATGGTCGCTGCTCCAGACGATCTGCTTGGCGGGGGTGACTTCGATCATGGAGACGCCCTTGCCCGCGGCGTGGCTGCCGATCACCGTGTTGCCGTTCGCCAGGCGCTGGGAACCACAGGGGTCTTGAAAAATGCCTTTCACATCGTCGTTGGTGATCTTCCAAACGATTTCGCCGGTCGGACCGAACTCCGCCACCTTGTTGCCGTGCGTGAGGGAAACCAAGGTGTTGCCGTTGTCGAGTCGGATGGCCGTGAAGGGCCAGTTCTCCGCGGCGCGACCGCCGAGTTCGGGGAAATCGGTTTTGAGGACGCGGACGATCTCCCCGGCGGGGGAGTATTCCTTGACCGCGAAGGCGAGGAGATGGGGGACGAGGAAATTGCCGTTGCGCAATTGACGGGCCATGCGGGTTTGGAGATGCGCGTTGTCGGTCTCGGGTTGGAGGGGAAATTCGTGGACGATTTGGCCTTGGGGATCGACTTCGAGCAGGCGGGGTTGCTTGCCGAGTTCGGTCACCAATGTGTTGCCATTGTAGAGGCGTTGGGTGGTGCCGATTTCGCTGTTGGCAGGGCTGCGGCGATAGGAGAAGACGACTTGTTTGGCGCGGGTCACTTCCTCCACCCGGTCACTGAAGGCGACCAGCAAATTGCCGGAGGGAAGAATGAACCCGTCACGCGAACCGTCGGCATATTGCCAGGCCGCCTGGCCATCTTCGCCGATGATGGCGGTTTTGCCGCCCAACACGAGGTAGGAGTGGCGGATCGCCGGCGCCGCGGCGGGTTGGGCGAACAAGGGGAAGGGCAACGCGGCGAGCAAGGCCAGCGCGCAACCGAGGGCGGGAAATTTGAATTGCATGGTTTTTAGTTACCGGAAGCCACCGGCGAACAAAAGCCCCATTTGGCGGGCTGAATAGATTTCCCCTCGCGCCCGTCTGTATGGGCGTCTAAATTGGGTCCGACAGATGATGATTTACAGCGCACAAAAACTGGCGGCGGGGTTCCTGGTGGCCGCGGGCATGGTGACGCGACTTGCCGGCGCCGAGGGCGCGGGGGAAGCGGAGTTTTTCGAGCGCCGCATCCGGCCCGTGCTGGCGGAGCAGTGTTATGAATGCCATAGCGCGACCAGCCCCAAACTCAAGGGCGGCTTGCGGGTGGACAGCCGCGCGGCCCTCCTGCAGGGGGGCGAGACCGGCCCCGCCGTGGTGCCCGGCAAACCGGAAGCCAGTCTGCTGGTCAAGGCCTTGGCGCACACGGATCCGGATTTGGCCATGCCGCCGAAAAAGCCCGCCCTGGCCGCCGCCGTGCGGCACGATTTTGAAGCCTGGGTGCGGGAGGGCGCCTTTTGGCCCGCCGAAACCAACGCCGCCCCGGCCGCGCCGGTGGCCGCCGCCGCCGGTGGTTTCGACTTGGAGGAACGCAAGCGCCGGCTCCCCTGGCTGTGGGAAACCCCGCGCCACGCCGCCCTCCCGGCGGTGCGGGACAGTCAGTGGCCGCAATCGCGCGAGGACCACTTCATCCTCGCCCGCTTGGAAAAGGACGGCTTGCGGCCCGCCCCGGCCGCCGCGCCGGAGCAGTGGCTGCGCCGGGTTTATTACGCCCTGGTCGGCCTGCCGCCCGCTCCGGACGAACTGGCGGCCTTCCTGGCCGACCGCTCCCCCACGGCCCGCGAATGGGTGGTGGATCGGCTGCTCGCCAGCCCGCAGTTCGGCGAACGCTGGGGCCGCCACTGGCTCGATTTGGTCCGGTACGCCGAGTCCCGCGGGCACGAGAGCGATTTCATCATCCCCAACGCCTACGAATACCGGGATTACGT
>CAIYZC010000318.1 GCA_903930565.1 uncultured Pedosphaera sp. | reverse complement strand
GGCGGTGTTCAAGTCGGTGCCGTCGCCGACGGCGCCGCTCACATTGCCCGCGCCGAAAAACGAATTACCGTAAACGATGAAATCAATTCCGTAGGGATTGGCCGGGTCGTCGTACACCGGCCGCCCCAACTTGACGGTGATTGCGCCACCGGATTTGATTTGCGTGAGCAGCGCGGCCCCGGAGGGCCCCACGTTGAAGGGATCGTTGATCAGCGACACCCGCAAATCCTGGGCGCCGTCGAAGGGGTCGAAGAACCGGGTGCTCGGCGGCCCGAGCACGGCGGTGGGATCGTTATAGGGCGCGGCGGCCGCGAGGTTGTTGGTGGCGATGACCTGCAGGGCAAAGTTGGCGGGATTCGGCACAACGGCGGTGTAGGTGCCGTCCGGGGTCGGCGGGGCCTGCTCGTCATTGTTGTAGGCGTTGAAGGCGGCATCGTTCGGGTTGCCATCGTAGCCGGCGGCGGAAATTGAGAAACCCAGCCAGGAACCGTTGGTGATGGCCAGCCCGTCGAGGCCGTAATTGGCCGAGGCCCATTCCCCGTGCGCGTAGGTATTGGGGTTCCAGTAGGGTGCGCTGCCGCGGCGCGGGGCGTTGGTGAAACCGCCGGCCGCACCCGCTTCCGTCCAGATTTGCCAATAGGGTCCGTAAAAACCGCTCCAGAAAAGATCCTTCGGGTTCAACGGATAAGCCCCGTCGAGGTTCAGGTTCGGATCGATCAGGATGCCCTGGATGAAGGTGGCGGGACCGTCGGTGACCGTGCCGTCCGTCACGCCCGCGAAGGGTCCGTCGCCCAGGTGGTAACCGATCGCGTCCAAGCCGGTGCCGAACACCGGGTCAATATTCTCCACGGCGTAAAGCCGGGGATCGGACGCCACCACCGCGTTGAACAGATGCTTGCCGGTGGTCTGCCCGTTGAAGCGCAGGCCCCAGACCATGGTCTTGTTGGCCACCGGGGCGGGCGCGGTGGTGTTGTTGAACACTTCGGGGACATTCCACTGCACGACGACGGCGGCGCGGTTCGTGCCGGTGCCGGTCCAGAGTTGAATGTCATCGAGGGAAAACGCCGCCACACGGGCGGCCAGGAACACGCCGGCCAAAGCCGGCCAGAGACGGAATTTTCGCATACGCTGGTCGATCACTACGACTACAAGTTTCGCCAACAAACTGCCGGCGGAACGGTTTACGGTGGTGAGACCAGCGCGAAATCCGGGCATAAAAAAAACCCGGACTTCGCGAACGATGAATGGGGTTAATTCGACGCGCCCACCCCACGGACAGTGGGGCGGACTGGCCTCATCCTTCTCTTCGCGGAGAAGTTGGCCGGACTCGCGTCCGACCCTGACGAGCACAATTCAACCGGTATCCTGACTTCGGCCTCAGACCTCACTCCCGCCTTCCCGTTCTTGCGAACAGTGGCATTGGGAGTTCGTAGCCGTTACAGTGGCGCAACCGTCCCGGATTTTCACCGGGTTCCCTGACATTGAACTGCGATATAACAAGCGCGAACCGAAGTTCGCCGTTTCAAAGAACGAGACCAGCTTACGCCCCGCTCGCAGCCACCGCAATTGCAATCTTCCGGTTTCCGAATCCGGCGGGTTTGGGTGGTGCCGTTGCCTGGGGTTGAGCTTCCCCGTCCCGGGAATTTGTTCGACAGGCCGCGCCGGGGCGGCAAGATGGCGGGGAATGGATACTCGAATTTTGACGTTGGGGCATTCGCCCGATCCGGATGACGCGTTCATGTTCTACGGTTTGGCCAAGGGGCTGCTCCCCACGCCGGGCCTGGGCTTTGAACACATCCTCCAAGACATCCAGACGCTGAACGAGCGCGCCACGCGCGGGGAACTCGATATTTCCGCCATCAGCATCCACGCCTACGCCTATGTGAGCGGGCAATACGCGCTGCTGCCCAGCGGGGCGAGCATGGGGGACGGCTACGGGCCCATGATCGTGGCGCCGCGCAAGTTCACGCGCGAAGATCTGGCCACCCGGCGCATCGCCGTGCCGGGAACGATGACCAGCGCGTTTCTCGCCCTGCAACTCTGGCTGGGCAAACCGGCGCGGGAACTCAATTTTGTGGTGGTGCCCTTTGACCAGATTTTTCAGGCCGTGCGCACCGGCGTCGCCGAAGCGGGGTTGATCATCCACGAAGGGCAATTGACCTACCAAAACGAGGGTCTCGTGGTGTGCGAAGACCTCGGCGTGTGGTGGGGCCGCGAGAATGAAGGCCTGCCGCTGCCCCTCGGAGGGAATGTGATCCACAAGCGTTTCGCCCCCGCGATGCGGAAACACGTCTCCGACATCCTCACGGCGAGCATCGCCTTCAGCCTGACCCACCGGGCCGAAGCGGTGCAACACGCCTTGCAATACGCCCGGGACATGGGGCGCGATTTGGCGGATCAATTCGTGGGGATGTACGTGAACCATTGGACCTTGGATTACGGCGAACGCGGCCGGGAATCCATCCGGCGGTTCCTGGGGCGGGCGTACGAGCGCGGGTTGATCCCCCACCGGCAGGAGTTGGAGTTCGTGGTCTGATCCGATGGCGCCGGCCATGACCCATTACGCGGGCCAGGAACGGGACTTGGCACGGGGCGCGCAATGGCTGCGCGAGGCGGACGCCGTGGTGGTGGCCGCCGGGGCCGGGATGGGCGTGGACTCGGGGCTGCCGGACTTTCGCGGGCCGGAGGGCTTTTGGCGTGCCTATCCGGCGCTGGCGCACCGGGGCTTGCGCTTCGAGGCGATGGCCCAACCGCGTTGGTTTCTGCAAGACCCGGGGCTCGCGTGGGCGTTTTACGGCCACCGGCTCAATCTTTACCGCCGCACCGTGCCACATGCCGGTTTCGGGCAACTGCTCGCCCTCGCGCGGACCAAGCCCGCCGGCGAGTTCGTGTTCACCTCCAACGTGGACGGCCATTTTCAAAAGGCGGGCTTTGCACCGGAGGCAATCGTGGAGTGCCACGGCTCGCTGCTACACCTGCAATGCCAGGAGCCGTGCTCGGACGCCATCTGGGACGCCCCACCGGCCCCCATCGACATCGACGAGGTCCATTTCCAGGCGCGCCGGCCCTGGCCGCAGTGCCCCCACTGCGGGGGGATCGCGAGGCCCAACGTGCAAATGTTTGGGGACGACCGCTGGGCGGCCGACCGCACCTTGGCGCAGGAGGCGCGGTTCGGCGAATGGTTGGCGGGGGTGCGGGCGGGCGGGGCGCGCGTGGTGGTGGTGGAAATGGGGGCAGGCACGGCGGTGCCCAGTGTCCGCCACATGAGCGAGGAATTGGTGCGCCTTTACGGCGCGCGGTTGCTGCGCATCAATCCCCGCGAACCGGAGGTGCCCGCCGGCCAACTCGGCCTCCCGCTCGGCGCGGCCGCCGCCCTGGGCGCATTATTGCCCGGGGCCTGACTCCGCGGACGGAAACCCCGCCCGAAAATCCGGGTGCGTGGCCCGCAAAATGGCCGCGATGCGGACCCGTTCGGCCCGGTGCAGGAAGGTGTAGCGGGCCGCGGGATGCTCCGCATCCAGCGCCTGGCCCAGCCGCACGGCCACGCGGCGCTTCAACGCCGCGGGCAGGGCTTGATAGGTCGCCGAATAAATCAGGTAGCTGCACCGGTTCTTGAACAGGTGATCCCCCGTGAGCAGGTCCTTCAAGGAACCGGCCTCCGCCGTGCGCGGTGCGCCCTGCGCGAAGGTGGCGGCAAAGTCGGAGGTGCCGGCGAATTTCTCCGGGAGCGCGGCTTCGTCCTTGAACAACAATCCGTCCACGATTTCCTCCGCCGCGTGGTCGAACATCCCGCGCACACTGTCGTAAACGGGCTCCTCCCCGTTCACCGACTCCTTCAATTCCGACTGCAAATTGGTTTGGTAATCGAGCATGTGCCGGCAATTGAGGCCCGCGCGGGTGAGCAGGTTTTGCATGGCGGTTTGGTGTTCCAATACCAACAGCGCCACCAAATCACTGCCGGGCGAGAGGTAGGACTCCAAGGAACAAAACGAGTCGAGATTCGTGCGGTTGGCCCCATGGGCCGGGTCGAAGACGAGTTCATCCCCCCGTTCCGCGGCGAAGGTGTTCCCCCGGTGCGTGGTGCCACCGTGGGTGCCGGTCACATACCACCCACCCCACCGTTGCTCGAAGGGGGTGCGGTAATCCACCACCTCCGTGCCCTGCCGGTAGATCGGCTCGCCACTCTCCGCCGCGTAAACCGAACGGACAAAGACCCCGGGAATCCCGCCCACAAAATGCCCGCCATGGCATCGCAAACAATCATTTCCCCGCTCGAATTTCCGGGCGTGTCCCGCCGTCGGCGCCCGCGGATCGAACGAATAAAACACCGGTCCCAGCACCGGATCGATCGCCGCCAATTCCGCCAAACCGCCCGGCACCCACCCAAAATAGCAGTCGTCCGTGAAATAAAGCGCCCGCGGATGCCGCGGGCTGATCCGGTCGTTTTGAAAGCTCGTTTTCGAAAACACCAACACCTGGCTCGCCGGGGAAATATGCAATGCCCCGAGCAACGCCACCACCACCCCCCGGTCATCCGCCGGCAGTTGGAGTTTCCCGGAACGCAGCTCCGCCTGCAGCCGGCTGATGGGGTCGTGCGGCGTGGCCTGCGAATAATTGATCGGCGGCAGCTCGTACGTTTCCGTATCCTGCGCGGGCGCCGCCCCGCACAGCACCGCGAAGGCAAGCAACGCCACTCCCACCCGCGCACATCCAATTTGCATCACAATTTATTAGAAGCCCCCGCCCACCGCGTATTCAATGTTCAACCCGACGGATCACAATTGCCCGCCGGGGGCGGGCGGGGTAGGTTGGCGGCATGAAATCGCCCGGTTGGCAGCTTTGGCTGGCGGGCCTGCTGGCGGCCCGCGCGGCGGTTGCGGCGGGCGCGGGGGTGGATTTTGCCGAGACGGTGCGGCCGCTGCTGGTGGAGCGCTGTTACCGGTGTCATGGGGCGGAGCGGCAGGAGGGGGGGTACCGGGTGGATGAACGGGCAGCGGCTTGGCGCGGCGGGGTTTCGGGGCGGCCGGCCTTGGTGGCGCATCAGGCGGAGGCGAGTCCGTTGTATCTCCGCGTGGCGACGACCGGGGAGACGAATGGGCATCCCCGGCTGAAGGCGGCGGAAACGAGGATTTTGCGGGAGTGGATCAATGCCGGGCCGGCGTGGCCCGAGGGCGGGACCAACGCGGCGACCACGAATCACTGGGCCTGGCAACCGTTGGTGCGGCCCACGGTGCCGGCGGGGGCGGGGCATCCGGTGGATGCGTTTGTGCGTGCGGGACTGGCGGCGAACAGAACGATGGCGTCGCCGGAGGCGGACCGGCGGACGTTGTGTCGGCGGCTTTATTATGACCTCACCGGGCTGCCACCCTCGCCGGCGGACGTGGCGGCGTTTGTGGCGGATCCAGGGCCGGACGCTTATGAGCGACTGGTGGACCGGCTGCTGGCCTCGCCCCGGTATGGGGAGCATTGGGCCCGGCACTGGCTGGATGTGGCCAACTACGCGGACACGCACGGGAACGACCATGATTTCGCCCGGTTTCACGCCTGGCCCTACCGCGATTATGTGATCCGCGCGTTCAACGAGGACAAACCGTACGCGCGGTTCGTGCGGGAGCAGGTGGCGGGGGACGCGCTGTATCCGGACGATCCGCAGGCAACCGTGGCCCTCGGTTTTCTCGCGGCGGGGCCGTGGGATCACACGCTCATGGTCACGGTGCGGGCGGACACGGTGGACCACCGCACGGCGCAAAACCTGGATCGCGACAGCTACGT
>CAIYZC010000317.1 GCA_903930565.1 uncultured Pedosphaera sp. | reverse complement strand
CGTGCTCAGTTTCGTAACCGCCCGCGCCTCGCCGCCCGCGGCCGGCTGAACGTAGATTTGCGGGGTTCCACTGCGGTCCGATTCAAACGCCAGCCACTTCCCGTCCGGCGACCAGCGCGCGTGCTGCTCGTGCTTCAGCTTGCCCGCCTCCGCGGGCGGGGCCACGGGGAGCGCGGATTCCGGCCCGCCGGCCGCCGGCACGAGCCAAATCCGGCTCCGGGATTTGTTTTCCGCCTTGTCCACGACCGACACGGAATACGCCACCCACTGGCCGTCCGGCGAAATCTGGGGATCCGCCAGCCGCTGCATCCGGAACAAATCCTCGACCACCATCGGCCGCGGCTCCGCCGCCCGCCCCCAAACGGCGATCGCGAACCCGGCGCCCGCCAACACTTTGGCCGCCCACCGCCGGCCCAACCGACTTCCGCCCATGCGCATCATCATGCCCGGCAGCAGGCAACAATTCCGCCGCCCTGTCAAGCCCCGCGCACCGGTGTCCCACCGCGGCGGGCGGGCAGGCTGATTTTGCTTTCCCCGTTGGCCTGCTCTGGTAATTAGAGGGGCGGCCGCGCGTTGGAACTTTGCCGGTGGCAAGCCCGACTGACGTGGCCGTCGCTAATTCGAACCAATTTATGAAATCGCTCCCGCTCCTGCCTCAATTTTGCCTCTTGGCCACGGTGTTGCTCGGCGCCCACCCGGCCCGCGCCACGGACGACCCCGCCCCGTCGGCCGCGATCGCCGCCGCGACGACCAATGCCCCCCCCCTGGACCCGCTCAGCGCCGCCATGCGCCGCAGCGACTCCGGGCGGCTCAAAGCCATGGCGGACAAGCTCCATCTCACGGCGGAGCAGCAGGCGAAAATCAGCGCCATCATGGACCAATTCGCCCAAAAAGCCGCGGAACTCCGCGCGACGCACAAATTCAACCTGCAGTCGGCCGCGGAGATCGGCAAGGCCAAGGCGGCCGCCATTGAAGCCGTCCTGACCGCCGAACAATTGCTCGCCCAAAAGACCGCCTCCACCGGCGGCTTGTCCCTGGCGGGGTTGGGCCTGAACGCGGGCACCAACGCCGAAGGCCCCACGGTGATCAAAACCAACCCCGGCCCGGTGGTCGCCACGACTGAGGCGCTGTGGAAGAGTGCCGAACGCGTCACCACGCAGCAGGACACCGCGCAACTGAAGCTGTTGACCGAAAAGCTCGGAATTAATGCGGAGCAACTGACCAAAGTGAAGGCCCTTTACGAGCAGAGCCTGCAGGAGATGAAGGCCCTCTTGGAAAAAGGTCAGTGGAATGCGCTGGCTTCCCGCGACTGGACCAAGACCAAGAATGACGCCCTCAACGCCCTGCTCACTCCCGAGCAGCAGGAAAAGCTCAAAGCCCTGCGGACGGCCGGGAAAACGGCCGTCCGCAAGCCCGAACTCGAAACCGCGGTCCCGGCGGTCCCGGCCAAGAGCTCCGGCAAGCCCCCGGTGGAATAATCTCGACCCGGCGGGGTGGGCGGGTTGGGACGATCCTTGTGGCTATTTATCCCAGCCCGCCAGGCGGGTCAACCGACCGAGAATCCGCGCGCACCGGGGGTGGTGGCGCCGCACCCCGGCCGCGTCACTCGCCTCCGGTCCCAGATACGGGAACGGCAGCAGCGGCACTTCCGGCAGCAGTTCCGCCAGCAAGCGCGCATTGGTCCGCGCCGCGAGGTCCGGTTCGGCCGGCGCCATGAGCACGATCGCCAAGGGCGGCCGGTTCACGGCGACCAATGCCCGCACCGTCAGGGCGGTGTGATTAATCGTTCCTAAACGGTTGCGGGCCACGACCACCGGTTGGCAGGGCAGTTCGGCGATCAAATCCAGCACGGTGTAGCCCGGGCCCAACGGCACCAGCACTCCGCCCGCCCCTTCCACCAACAGCCCGTCCCCGCCCGCCGCGCGCATGCTTTCAATCGCTGCCAGCGCCCGTTCCCGGCTCACTTGATTCCGTGCCCGCCCGGCCGCCGCCCGGGGCGCCAGCGCGGCGCGGAAATAAAATGGATTCACGAGGTCGTCCGGCAATTCCCCCGGTTGCAACGCTTGCAGCAATTCCACGTCCTCCCGCCCGCCGGAGCAAAACGGCTTCATCGCCCGCACCCGCAACCCGCCCCGCCGCAGGGCGTGCAGCCATTGGGCCGTGAGCACGGTCTTG
>CAIYZC010000316.1 GCA_903930565.1 uncultured Pedosphaera sp. | reverse complement strand
TGGCGGGGAAACCTGGCACACCGCCAATCGCGGCACCCGCGCGGAATTCATGCCGGACAAGTATCCCGAATTCGGCCAGTGCGTGCACAAACTCCTGCTCGCCGATTCCGACCGTTCGTTGCTCTTCCAACAAAACCACTGCGGCGTTTACCGCAGCGCGGACGCAGGTCAAACATGGACCGAAATCACGGCCGGTCTGCCCTCGGACTTCGGCTTCCCCCTCGCGATCCACCCGCGCCAGGCGGAAACCATTTTTGTCCTTCCCTTGAAGGGCGGGGAGTTCCGCTGCCCGCCCGGCGGCGAACTGCGGGTCTTCCGCAGCCGCGATGGCGGCCAAAATTGGACCGCCCTCAGCAACGGATTGCCCGCAAGCGACGCCTTCATGGGCGTTTATCGCGAAGGCATGTGCATGGACGCCGGGGAACCGGCGGGGGTTTATTTTGGCACGAACACCGGAAAGGTGTTCCATTCCCGGGATGAGGGCGATTCCTGGGAGGTGCTGGCCGACAACCTGCCGCCCGTTTTTTCCGTGCACGCCGCCGTGCTGCCGGATTGATCCGGGCGGCGGTCCGTTCACCATTGACCCTGCGCGGGGGCGGGGCTTAAGTCTTGCCCCTGCGCATGAACACCACCTCGTTTTGCCGGCGGCTGGCCCTCCTCGTCGGCTGCGGGCTTGTCGCGATCGGGTCGCCGGCCCAATCGCTCCCAGGCACCCGGCCGCTGGAGATGACCGGCGACATCGCCTCCAACTTGGTCGCGGGCGCGGACCGTTTCCTCCAACGCCAAACTGAATTGGCGGTGCGGAACCGGTCCCATTTCTGGCACTTGGATTTCGCCAACCCCGCCGCCTACGAAGCCTCCTTGGCAACCAACCGGCAGCGCCTGGCGGAAATCCTCGGCATCCGCGATCCGCGGGTTTCGCCCGTTGCGCTCCAAGTGACCGCGGCGCCGGGAGACACCGGCTTGGTGGGCCGGGGCGCGGGTTTCGAGGCCTTCGCGGTCAGTTGGCCCGCTTTTGGCGATGTGCGCGGCGAGGGCTTGTTGCTGCGTCCCGCCGGCCGGGCGCCCGTCGCCGGGGTGGTGGCGATCCCGGACGCCGGCCAAACGCCCGAACAACTGGCCGGCCTCGCGCCCGGGATCGCTCCCGAATCCCAATTCGCCCGCCGGCTCGCCGAGAGCGGCTGCCAGGTCGTCATCCCGTGCGTGATCAGCCGGGGGAATGACCGCGTGCCCGCCCTTTCCAACCGCGAATTTCTTTACCGTCCCGCCTATGAACTCGGCCGCCAGCTCATCGGCTACGAAATCCAAAAGGTGCTCGCGGCCGCGGATTGGCTGGCCGCGGCCAACGGGCCGGGCGCTTTGCCCGTCGGCGTCATGGGCTGGGGCGAAGGCGGCCTGCTCGCGGCCTACTCCGCCGCGCTGGAACCCCGGCTCCGCGCCGCCTGCGTCAGCGGCTTTTTCGGCTCCCGCGAAGACCTGTGGCGGCAGCCTGTGGACCGCAACGTCTTCGGCTTGCTGGAGCGGTTCGGGGACGCCGAAATCGCCGCCCTCATCGCCCCGCGCGGCTTGGTGATTGAAGCCGCCCGCGGCCCGGAGTTCATCCTCCCGCAACGCAATGGCGCGCCGGGCCGCCTCGTCTCGCCACCGTTGGGGGAGGTCCGCGCCGAATTCGCCCGCGCCCGCGCGCTGGTGGCCGGTCTCGCGCCCCCCGCCCCGTTCAGCCTGGTGGAGAGCGGCGCCGGGGCCGGCCCCTACGGCAGTGAACCGACGCTCACCGCCCTGCTCCAACTCCTCGCGCCCACGTCGGCCCTGGCCCCGTCCGGACCAACGCCGACGCCAATCGGCCCGCCCGCCGCCCCCGCGGAACGCGCGGCGCGGCAACTGCACGAGCTGGATCGGCACAGCCAAAACCTGCTGATTGAAAGCCCGTTCACCCGGCAAAAATACTTTGCGCAACTCGACACCAAAACGCCGGAGAAATTCCGGGCAACCGTGGCGCCGTACCGCGAACGGTTTTACCGCGACGTCATCGGCCGCTTCCCCGACCCGTTGCTCCCGCCCAACGTGCAATCCCGGCGGCTCTACGACCGCACCAACTGGACCGGCCACGAGGTGGTCATGGACGTGTTCCCCGACTTGATCGCCTACGGCATTTTGCTCGTACCCAAAGACCTCCGCCCCGGCGAGCGGCGGCCGGTGGTGGTTTGCCAGCACGGCCTCGAAGGCCGGGCGCAGGATGTCGTGACCGGTGATCTCGCCGCCTACCACGACTTCGCCGCGCGCCTCTGCGACCGCGGTTTCATCACGTTTGCGCCTCAAAACTTGTATCTGTTCACGGACCGTTTCCGCGCGCTCCAACGCCGGGCCAATCCCTTGGGTAAAACCCTCTACTCCCTCATCGTCCCGCAGCACCAGCAAATCACCGATTGGCTCAAGACGCTGCCGTTTGTCGATCCCGCGCGCATCGGCTTCTACGGCCTGAGTTACGGCGGCAAAACGGCCATGCGCGTGCCGCCCCTGGTCACCAATTACTGCCTCTCGATTTGCTCCGCGGACTTCAACGATTGGGTGTGGAAAAACGCCTCCACCCGC
Organism: uncultured Pedosphaera sp.; assembly: GCA_903930565.1. Classification (GTDB taxonomy): domain Bacteria; phylum Verrucomicrobiota; class Verrucomicrobiia; order Limisphaerales; family Pedosphaeraceae; genus CAIXFN01. Next base: position 1,592 of record CAIYZC010000316.1, on the reverse strand, counting down.
AGTCCCTACAGCTACACCTGGAACAGCGAGTATGAAATCTTCGAGTGGGATCTCGGGAGCACTTTCAACTACGCCGAAATGGCGGCGCTCATCGCCCCCCGCCCCTTCATGGTCGAGCGCGGCCACTTCGACGGCGTCGCCCCCGACGAAACCGTGGCCTACGAGTTCGCCAAGGTCCGTTACCTCTACGAAGCCCGCCTTGGGTTGCGCGACCAATGCGCCATCGAATGGTTCACCGGCCCCCACACCATCAACGGCCGCGGCACCTTCGATTTCCTCCACCGGCACTTGAACTGGCCCGGGCCCGGGCCGCCGTGAATCGCCGCGCAAAGCGAATCCGATTGTCGCCCGGATCATTTTTTGGCAGAAGGTCCCCGGCGATTTTCGCCGCATGAAGACCAACCAACCATCGCCGCCCCGAACTACTGCTCCGGCCCGCTCCAGCAAGGCGGCCGCCCCGCCGTACAAGGTCATCGACCTCTTTTCGGGTGCGGGTGGCATGACCCTGGGGTTTGTGGACGCCGGCTTCCAACCCATCTTGGCGGTCGAAAAAGTCCGCACCTTCGCGCAAACCTACGCGGCCAATTTCGGGCGCCATGTCATCCCGCAGGACATCGCCACCATCGTGGACGCCGGCGGCATTCCCGTGCCCGCCAACGTCGTGATCGGTGGTCCGCCCTGCCAGGGTTTTTCCAACCTCACCGGCAACCGTGAAAGCGACCCCCGCCGGGCGATGTGGCGGTTTTTCATGGACGTGGTCGCCTCCAGTGAATGCCAGGTGTTTGTGGTGGAAAACGTTCCGAACATTCTGACCGCCACCGAGGGGTTGGCGATTATTCGCCGCGCCCGCGAGCTCGGTTTTTTCATCGACGAGGAAAGCATGGGCCTGCTCCTCGCCAGCCGCTACGGGGTCCCGCAAAACCGCAAGCGCGCCATCCTCATGGGCTCGCGCCTCGGCCCCATCCGCCTGCCCGCGCCAAATGGCGAACGCACGACCGTCCGGGAAGCCTTCCGCGGCATCCCCCTCCAACCGGAGCGCGATGAAGTCACCCGCCAACCCTGCCAGGGCGCGGACCTCCACCTCCGCCGCCACCCCACCCCGCTATCGCTCCAGCGCTACCGCCTCGTGCCGCCCGGGGGCAACCGCTTCGACCTGCAAAGGGCCGCACCGGAGCTCACCCCGGCTTGTTGGATTCGCAAGACCCAGGGCGGCACCGACCTTTTCGGCCGCCTAAACTGGGATGAACCCGCCCGCTGCACAATCCGCACTGAATTCTACAAGCCCGAAAAAGGCCGCTACCTGCATCCCAGCGAGGACCGCCCGATCACGCATTGGGAAGCCGCGCGCTTACAGAGTTTTCCGGACACCTTCCAGTGGTGCGGCACGCGCATCGAGATCGCGATCCAGATCGGCAACGCCGTGCCGCCCCGTTTCGCCCGCGCGATCGCCAAAACCGTCGCCGCGCACCTCGCGGGGCACGGGGTAAAACCGGTGCCCGCGCCCACCCCCGCCCAACTGGGCCGCCTGGCGGATTTGATGCGGTGAATTCGGCTTCGGTGTGGGAGACGAGGTGACCAGGCGCTGACGTTGT
>CAIYZC010000315.1 GCA_903930565.1 uncultured Pedosphaera sp. | reverse complement strand
TGACCGAGGTCGCCGGGCATCTTCTCGCGCAACTGGCCCATTTTGGCGCCCAGCTCCTGGCGCTGCTTTTGCAGGCCCGTCATGCCCTGCATCATCATTTGCACCTGGTCCACGAGGCGGGCGATGCTGCGATTCACGACCTCGGCATTGTGGCGGGCATCCTCGTCCCGCGGATCCAGCTCATGCGCGCCGGCAAAATCCCCGGCGGCCCGCTGCCACTTGCGCAGGACCACGGACTTGGATTCGAGGGCTTTTTTCACCGCCTCGGTCGCGGCCTTCAATTCCTTGCGGGCGCCCCGCCCCTGCTGGTAGGCGCGCACGATCGCATTCAAATCCTCGCCCGCCAGGGCGGCATCGGCGGCGTTCAAGGCCGAGCGACCGGTCTCGCCGGCATGATCCGCCGTGGCTTGCGCCGCCTTGCCGTTGGGTCCCTTTTTCAATTCCTCCGCGCCCTGCGCGAAGCGCACCTCCCCGAGATTGTAAAGCGCGGGGGCTTGGAGGGCGTCCTGCTGGCTCGCCACGGCGTTCTGGAGGAGCACTTCGGCGTCCTTGAGCTTCTTCTCCCCCAATTTGCGGGTTCCGTCGTTGTACAGCCGTTGCGGCGGCACGGGGGCGTCGGGGGCCTCCACCGCGCCGGCGGCCAGGGGCAACAACAGCGCGGCGCACAGCCCGGCCCCGCGCAGCCGGCGAAGCCGGCGCGTTGGCGCGAAGGAGAATAAGGGGTTCCGGCGCATCACGTTGCGGGCGCCTCAATCTGCCGCACTTTGCGCCGGGTGCCAACCAAAGATTCGACCACCAGCAAAACCACCAGGGCCGCCACGGGCACGTGAAAACGTTCGACCCCGGATTTGCGCTCCCGGGCCGCCCCCGCCCCTTCCCCGCCAACGGCGATCTGCCGGCGCACCGCGGCCAATCCCTCCCCGACGGCGCCCAAGGGGTGGTAACTGCCGTGGGTCGCCTGCGCGATGGCGGCCAGCGTGGGCTCGTCCAACCGACTCCGCACCTCCTGGCCCGCGGGGTCGCGCACCGTCTCCGGAAAACCCTGTTCGTTGGTCACCCGAATGATGCTGCCCGCGGCGGTGCCGACGCCGATCGCGTAAACCACGACGCCCTTTTCGGCCAGGGCTTTGGCCTTGGTGACGCCCGCGTTCTCCAAATCCTCGCCATCCGTGAGCAAAATGATGCTTTTGCGGCGGGCGTTTTTTTCCAAGCCGAGGGCCGCTTCGTCCAAGGCGCGCCCCAGGTCCGTGCCTCCCACGGGAATCGTGTGCTCGTCCACCGCCAGGAGCGCTTCGCGGAAAGCGTCGTAGTCAAAGGTCAGGGGGCACTGCAAAAAAGCGTCGCCGGCAAAGGCGACCAAACCGACCCGGCCGCCGGCCTGGCGCTGGACATAATCCAAGATGGCGAACTTGGCGCGGCCCAGCCGGTCGGGCGCCACATCGGCGGCCAGCATGCTGCGGGAACAATCCAGCACGAACATGAGATCCTCCCCCAGCGCGCGGGTTGTGTCCGCCGTTTCGCCCCACTGCGGCCGGGCGAGGGCCAAACCCACGGCCGCCGCGGCCAGCAGGAGCAGGGCCTCCTTGAGCCCACGGCGCCCGCGCCGGTGGGCCGCGGCCAACGCGCCCGCGGCGGCCGCCGGGGCGAACCGCGCCCACTGGCGGCCCCGCTGCCAGGCGGCGTAGCGGTGCAGGGCCAGCACGCCCAGCGGGGCCAGCACCGCCAGCCACAGCCACCGCGGCTCGGCAAAGTGGGGATGCGTGAAGTCGCCCATCATGGCAGCCTCCGCCAGCGCGTCGCGGCCAGGACCAACTCCAGCAGCAGGATCGCAAACGCGCCCAACAACGGCCATTGGAACAACGGCGTGAACGTCGTGTAGCGCCGCAGTTTGACCTCGGTTTTTTCCAGCCGGTCGATTTCGTCGTAAATGCTCTGCAATTCCCGCCGGTTGGTCGCCCGGTAGAACCGCCCGCGGGAGAGCCGCGCCATTTCCCCCAGCACGGTGTAGTTGGCCGGCTGCAGCGTGATGGTCGGGATGATTTCCCCCCCGGGACCGTGGCGGAGTTTGCCGGTGGCCACATCGAAGGCCGGCAGCTTGCACGGCTCCTCGATGCCGATGCCGATGGTGTAGATTTTGGCCCCGATGGCGGCGGCCACCTGAGCCGCGGGCACCGGCGCGATTTCGCCCGCGTTGTTGTCGCCATCCGTCAGCAAAATAATCAACCGACTTTTGGCGTCCTTCAACATCTTGAGGCGCTTGGCCGCAGCCGCCGTGGCATCGCCGATGGCGGTGCCCAGCTCGCGGATGGTGCCGATGTGCAGCCGGTGGATCACCTCGGCGAGCCATTCGTGGTTCAGCGTCAGGGGGCTGGCGAGGTACGGCACCCCGGAGAACGCCACGAGGCCGATCCGGTCGCTGGGGCGCTTGGCGATGAAGTCCTGGAGCACGGAACTGGCGATGCCGAAGCGGGTGCTTTCCTCGTTTTGGCCGCCCATGTCCAGGGACATCATGGACCAGGAAAGATCCAGCACGAGCATGATGTCCACGCCGCTGCTTTGCGTTTCCGTGCGGTCGTTGGCGAAACGCGGACCGGCCAGGGCCACCAGCGCGAGGCCGACGGAGAAGAGGCGGAAGAAAATCTGCAGCCGCCCGGCGGCCGCACGGGCGGCCCCGCCGGCGGCCCGGACGATTTCCGCGCTGGAAAACCCCACCGCCGCCCGCCCGCCCGCCCGGCCCCGGAGAAACGCGTACACCGGCAGGAGGGCGAGGAGCCCCAAAACCCAAGGGTATTGAAATTGAAAATGCGTGCTCACCCGGTCGCCGGATTGCCCGCGGGGGCCGGCGGCGCCACGGGAGCGGGGGCGCGGCGGTGGGTCGTGGTGGCCGCGGGCTTGCGCCCCGCCTCCAGGCGCGTGATCAATTCCGCCGCGGCCACCACCACGGGCGCGGCCCCCGCCCCGTCCGGCCCGAATTTGATCCGGTCGCAACCGCGCAGAAATTCCCCCGCCGCCCGCGCATCCGCCAGCGGCACCGCGGCGTTGCCGAGCAACGCGCGCTCGATTTCAGCGGTCGTCAATTCCCCCTCCGGCAGGGGGTACTGCGCGGCCAGGTACGCCCGCACAATCCGGGCGGCGGCCTCCGCGGTGGCCGGCGCCGGCAGAGCGGCGGCCAGCTCCCGCAGTTGCGCGCGGGCGGTCGTCAACGGCGCGGGCACGCCCGCGGGCAGTCGCTGCCGCAGCACGCGGCCCAGCACGCCGCAGGCCGCCACGGCGAAGACCAGGGCCGGGAACATCCAGCGGCGGCCGCCGTCCCCGCCCGCCTCGGTCAGCTCCGCGTGGGGCGGACGCAGCACGGGCGGACCCTCCTCCGTCGGCACCGAGGCGTTGGCACTGGTCGCGGCGCACCACACACAGGCCAACAGCAAACAAGCGGCGCGCTTCATCCCCGCCTCCTTCCCGGCCGCGTTTCAAAGAATTTTTGCAAGCCCTCCGCAAACGGCTCGCCCACCGTGAACCGGAGCGTGTCCACCCCGGCCCGGCGCAGGGACCGGTCCAACTCGGCCAGGCGTTCCCGATTCACCTCGGCGTACGTCTGCCGCACGCTCGCGCGCCCGGAATCCAGTTCCAGCAGTTCGCCCGTCTCCGCATCTTCCACGGTCAAAACGCCCGCGTCGGGCAGGTCGCCCTCGCGCGGATCGTGCAAATGCAGGCAAATCAAATCATGGCGGGCGTTGGTGATGCCGATCTCCCGCACCGCATCGCGTCCGCCCCCGCGGGCCGCCGCGGCCGCGGGCCGGGAGGGGAGGAAATCGCTCAGCAAAAACACCAGGGCCCGCCGGCGCACCACTTGGTTCAGAAAGGTCAACGCGGCGGCCACATCGGTCCCCCGCCGGCGGGCGGGGAAAAAGAGCATTTCCCGGATGCAGCGCAGGATGTGCGCGCGCCCCTTGCGCGGGGGCAGGAACAGCTCAATCTGGTCGCTGAACAAGAGCAATCCCACCTTGTCGCTGCTCCGCGCCGCCGAATGCGCGAGCGTCGCGGCGATTTCCGTCGCGAATTCCCGCTTGGTCCGCGCAGTGGAACCGAACCCGCCCGAGGCGGAGATATCCAGCGCCAGGATCACCCCGAGCTCGCGCTCCTCCCGGAAGCGTTTCACAAACGGCCGCCCCATGCGGTAGGTCACGTTCCAATCGATGTCCCGCACATCGTCGCCCGGGAGGTACTGCCGCAGCTCCTCAAAATCCATCCCCCGCCCCTTGAAATGGCTCAAGTAGGCTCCCACCATCATGTCGTTCACCAAGCGGTTGGTGCGCAGATCCACCCGCCGGACGGAAGTCAGAATATCGTGGAGCGTCATGGACGGCGGTCAGGGCACCGGAACCGTATTGAAAATCTTCTGCACGATAGCGTCGCTGGTGATCGCTTGCGCCTCGGCCTCGTAGGTCAGAATGATGCGGTGCCGCAGCACGTCCGGCCCGATGCTCTTGATGTCCTCCGGCGTGACGTACGAGCGGCCCTGCAGCAGCGCCCAGGCCTTGGCGGCGAGGGTGAGAAAAATCGTGGCGCGCGGCGAGGCGCCAAATTGAATCAGATGTTTGAAATCCAAGTTGTACTTCGCCGGTTCCCGGGTGGCGAACACCACGTGGACGATGTAATCCCGCACTTTTTCATCCACGTGCACCTGGTCCACCAACTTGCGGGCCGCGAGAATGTCTTCGAGCGACACCACCGCCTGCACCTTGTTCTCCGGCGCGGTGAAGGCCATCTTGTCCAAAATGAGCCGCTCCTCGGCAAACGTGGGATACCCGATCACCACCTTGAACATGAAGCGGTCCACCTGCGCTTCGGGCAGCGGATACGTGCCTTCCTGATCGATGGGATTCTCCGTGGCGAGCACCAAAAACGGCGAGGGCAGGCGCATGGTCTCCCCGCCCAGGGTCACCTGCCGCTCCTGCATGGCCTCCAGCAGCGCGGACTGCACTTTGGCCGGCGCGCGGTTGATTTCATCCGCCAGCACCAAATTCGCGAACACCGGGCCGCGGGTGGCGTGGTACTTGCCGTCCTGGGGACTGTAGATCAGCGTGCCAATGATGTCCGCGGGGAGCAGGTCGGGCGTGAACTGGATGCGGTGAAACTGGGCCTGGATGGCGGAGGCGAGCGTGCGGACGGAGAGGGTTTTGGCCAGGCCGGGCACCCCCTCCAGCAGGACGTGGCCGTTGGCCAGCAAGCCCACCAGCAAGCGGTCCACCAAAGCTTCCTGGCCGACCACGACTTGCCCGATTTCCCGGCGTAGCGCCCCGATCCACCCCCCCGCCTGCCGGACTGCTTCGTTCAACTGATCTTTGTTCGCGAACATTGAGTGCCGTGATCCTCTCAAATCGCCCGGCGCATGGGTAGCAAAAACGCGGCCGACCGAAGGATTTTCTCCGGCCGGCCGCCGGCGCTCCGCCCGCCGCTCACGCCGCGCCGGGACGCGCCGGGAGACGCGCCGGCAGAAACGGCGGCTCGGTCCCTTCACGCTGTTGTTGCAGCGCCCGGCGACGCATCCGCGTGAAGACGTACATATTGAAGAAGTGCATCACCCCCAGCACCATGAGCACCATGCCGACCTTGGTGCTGAGGATTTCCAGGCCGGTTTGGGTGTCGCTGGCGTGGTCGCCGTATTTCAGCGCCAGGCTCACGAAACCGATGTTCACCAAGTAAAATCCCACCACGAGGAGGTGGTTGATCGAATCGGCCAGCTCCGTGTTCCCCGCCG
>CAIYZC010000314.1 GCA_903930565.1 uncultured Pedosphaera sp. | reverse complement strand
CGCCCTTGGCCGAATCGAGTTTGGTCACGATGCCGCCTTCCTTGACCATATAAACGATGCCATCCAGCGCGACCGGGCTCGCCACATACGGGCTGCCGCGGGGGTGGCGCCACCTCACGGCGTCGGGCGGGAGTTCCCCCTTGCCCGTGGGCCGGATCGCCAGCAGGGAATTGCGCGCCTCGCTGAAATAACGGGCGTGCCGCTCCCACTCGGCCTGCTCCAAGGCGCCGTCCTGGTTGACATCAATGCGGAAGAAGCGGTCGAGCACTTCGGGATCCTTGATTTCCGCCCGGGTCAGCTTGCCGTCCCCGTTGGCGTCCCATTTCTGCAGGGCGACGGGCCAGGCATCCAAGCCCAATCGACGTCCCGGGTCGCCGCCCGGCGCCCAGGAGGCCATGTAAATGGTGTCGCCCACCGGCAGGGGGGTGGGAATCACGATGCGGGCCAGCCCGCCAATCCACCATTTGCGGGCGCCGTTCGTGGGGTCGTAACCGGCCAATTCCAATGCCCCCGCCACCAGGAGCTCCGGTCCGCCGGCCGGCTGCCAAACCGCCGGGGTGGAATAACTGCGCACGGCGTCGGGCCGGGGGGCGCGCCAAGCCACGTGGCCGGTGGCGGCGTCCACCGCCAGCAAAAAGCTGTCCTTGTCATGGTCCTGGTTGAGGATGACCCGGCCCGCCGCCAGGATCGGCGAACTCGCGGCCCCGTACTCGTCTTGGAATGGCCCCGCGCGGAATTCCCACAGGGGGCGGCCCGTAAGGCCATACGCCAGCAAACCATGGCTGCCGAAGAAAGCGAACACGCGCTCCCCGTCGCAAGCCGGAGTGGCCGTGGCGGGGCTGCCCAAGGAATGCGTGCGCTCGACCTGGGACACCTTGATGGGGCGCCGCCACAGTTGGCGGCCTGTGGCCTCGTCCAGCGCCACGGTGGCGAGTTCGTGGTCCGCGGCGGTGTAGGTGGTCAGGAAGATGCGTCCGCCGCTCACGATGGGGGAGGAATGGCCGGGGGGCAGGGGCACCCGCCAGCGCAGCGCCGCGGGGGCGTTGAGGTCGGCGGGCAAGGCCCCGGCGGCGGGCCCGGCCACCCCGTGGTCCGAGCGGAAATACTTGTTTTCGCCCGCGGTGGCGGCGACCAAGGCGGCGGCCCAGGCGCCCAACGCGGCCCGGCGGCGCCGCCCGGCCCACCGGGGCGGACGGCAGAATTGCAGGATGGCTTTGATGCTCCCCGAAATAATCCCAACCCCGCGGCAAGGCAAGTGCAAAGCGTTTGCTTTCTCCCGGCGTTTGCGCCGATTCGCGTAGTAAACCAACGCGGCGGGGTTGGGCGGAAAGGGTGCTTTGCGAACAGCACGCGTCGGATCGGAATGAATCCGACACCCGGTTGCCCGCCCGCCTCCGTAACCGCGTGTCCTGCACGTGCACCAAGGGGAAACGGACGACCCTTTGGGTTGTGGAGTGCGGCGGCGAGGAATGCGAAGACGCCGCTTTCGGGGGCCGCCACCGGACCCGGTCCGCCCATCCCCCCAGCGCTTCGGCGCTAGGTGAACCGTGGATTTTCGTGCCCGCCGCTCGATGCTCCACTTCCGCTCCGGGCGTCTGGTTATGGGCCGCCGCCCGTCCGACCGACAGCGGAACTTCCTTCCGCACTCCACATCGCTGCCGCGCGGCCCATGCCCGGGAACCGTTCGAGCCCGTTGACATGCCTTGCCCGGGGCCGCTCTCGGGGCCAACGCCCAACGCCGG
>CAIYZC010000313.1 GCA_903930565.1 uncultured Pedosphaera sp. | reverse complement strand
GCCTCCGGCTCCATGGCCGTGCGGGATGAAATGATGCCCGAACCGGCCCGCGTGGCCGAGGCCGTCGGGCTCGGCCTGCTCCCGCCCGCCGCGCTGACCAACGCCCCGGACCGCGCCGCCGTCACCAACGCCCTGGCCGCCCTCGCGGGCCGCACCCGCCACGAGCGCGCCCGCCAACTCGTTCGGGAAAAAGTCCTCCCCGCCTTGGCGGACCGCGCCCGCGTTTCCGTCTTCGCGCTCGCCGACGATTTGCAACCCCTGGACCCCGCCGCCCCCGCGGGCCTGTTGCCCAACCGGTCCACCGACTTCGCCCAGGCCTTCGGCGAATTGGCGCGCGCCACGGGCCAGGATTACTTGGGCGGCGTCCTGCTCCTGAGCGACGGCCGCCAAACCACCGGCCTCGACCCCGCCCCCGTCATCCGCGGCTGGCGCGCCCGCGGCGCCACCTTCTCCGGCTTGCTCGTCGGCGACCCGGGCGCGCCGCCGGATGCCGTCGTCGCGGAACTCGCCGCCCCGGATGAAGTCTTCCGCGGCGAAAACACCCCCTTGAGCGCGCGCTACCGCGTCACCGGCCTGGGCGGTTTGGACTGGGATTTGATCGTCACGGAAAACGGCCGCGAACTGGCCCGCCGCCCCGTCCGCGAAACCACGGGTTGGGAGTATGAGAACTTTGTCTTTCCCGCCACCAACGCCGGCGTGAACGTCTATCGCGCCCGCCTGGAACCCGCCCGCGATCCCGCCGCCAACCGCCTGCTCGACCTCACCGGCGGTGCGACCCTGGAACTCTGGCGCGGCCTCCCCGGCGACCGTCTTGCGGGTTTCTTCGATGCCACCGCCGCCGCCACCCGCCGCCCGGACGCCACCGCCGCCCTCACCGCCCTGCAATATGCCGGCCGTGGGAACGATTACGCCGCCCGCGTACGGGGTTTCCTGATCCCGCCCCAGTCTGGTGATTACACCTTCTGGATCGCCTCCGACGATAGTTCCGAACTGTGGTTGAGTCCCGCCGCCGAGCCGGACCACCTCTCCCGCGTCGCGTCCGTGCCCGATTACGTCCCCGTCGGCCACTGGACCGACCGCCCTTCGCAACGCAGCCGGCCCCTGACGCTGCGCGCCGGCCAACCCTGTTATTTCGAGGTCCGCCACAAGCAGGGTGGGGGCGAGGATCATCTCGCCGTGGGCTGGACGCTGCCCGACGGCACCCTGGAGCGCCCCGTGCCCGGTCGTCGCCTCACCGCTTTCGACGACCAATCCCTGCGCCAACTCGCCGAGCGGCGCGCCGCCCTCGCCTTGGCCCGCACCAACACTTGGAAGGAGGCCAGCCTCGCCAACAACGCCGCCGACACCACCGTCACGGTGAATGACGACGTCCTTAAAGTCCTGCTCCTGGATTCCACTCCGCGCTGGGAGAGCCGCTACCTCGCCTCCCTCTTCGAGCGCGACCGCCGTGTCGCTCTCACCCGCCGCTACCACGTCATCACCGCCGACGATCCCGGCACCCCGTTCCTCCCGCCCAACCAGGCTGCGTGGAACGCCTTCGACATGGTGTGCCTCGGCGATGTGGATCCCTCCGAGCTGCCGCCCGCGCAACAGCGGTTCCTGGTGGATTTCGTCTCCCGCCGCGGCGGCTTTCTCGTCTGCCTCGCCGGTCCCCGCGGCCTCCCGCAGGGCTTCAGCTTGGGACCGTTGGCCGATTTGCTCCCCGTCCGGGTTGGCGCCGCCGCCCCGGCGCCCGGCGCGCCCGTGCGCGTGGCCCTCACCCGCGCCGGCGCCGAGCACCCCGTCACCCAGGTGCTCGACGATCCCGCCAACAACGCCCAACTCTGGCCCCTCCTGCCCCCGCTCCAATGGATCGCCGGCGGGGTGGTCGCCAAACCCGCCACCACCGTCCTTCTCGCCGCCCGCAACCCCGCCCAAACCCCCATCGTCGCGTTCCACCGCTTCGGCGCCGGCCGCGTCTTCTGGATCGGCACCGAGGAAACCTGGCGTTGGCGCGACCGCTTGGGCGACCGCATCCACCAAACCTTTTGGCTCCAAGCCATGCGCTGGGGCCTGGCCGGCCGCCTCCGCGGCCAGGACCCCCGGCTCCAAACCGGTCTCGAACGTTCCCTCGTCAACCCCGGTGACCCCGTCGAAGTCAAAGCCCGCACCGCCACTCCGGACGGCGCGAACCCCGGCGCCGCCCCCACCGCCCAATTGGAACTTTTGGACGACCAAGGCCGCACGCTCACCAATCTCGTTCCCCATGCGACGTGGTCCGCCGTCGCGGAATCCCCCGGCCTCTGGCATTTGGAATTGCCCAGCCTCCCCGAAGGCCGTTGGCGTCTCACCCTGCACCACCCCGACCCCGCCCTCGCCGCGACCGTTCAGGAAAGTCGCGAATTCCTCATCCGCGCCCAAAACAACGCCGAAGGCTTGGACCTGAGCGGCGACCTCCCCGCCCTCCGCCGCCTCGCCGACGCCGGCGGCGGCCGCGCCGGCACGCTGGACCAAACCGACGCCATCCTCCGCGACTTCACCGCCCGCCTCCATCCCCGCTGGGAGGACCAACGCACCACCCTCCGCCTCTGGAACAGCTACCTCACCCTCCTGGTGATCATCGGCCTCCTCTGCACCGAGTGGGTTCTCCGCAAACGCCACGGCTTGCCCTGAGCAGTCGTTTTCGCGCGCCCCCGTCCCCGCCGCCGTGCCTAAGGTCCATTAGGTCCATTCTCCGGCGCAAACCCAGCGGCCCATGCGGCTCTACCACCTTCCCCTCGGAAATCCAGTCCGAAATCCCCCGGCCCTGCTCCCTTCCTCCTGCCCCCCCGGCCCGACCCGTGCCCCTCGTCCGACTCGTCCGTGCCTGCCCGCCCGCCGTACCGCGGCCGTACAGCAAAAAGGAGACCGGGGTTGCCCCCGGTCTCCTATGCTTTGCTTCAGTTCAGCGCCCGACTTACTCCACCAACCGGTAGAAGGTGTGCGTGGAGTTGTTGACCGGCACCACGATCGGGTTCGGGTTGCCCGCCACCGGGGTCCAGGTCTTCAAGTCCGTGGATTGCAACACGGTGGCTTGGTAGCCGATCCAAGGCAGGCGGAAGCTTCCGCCCGAAACCGTGGGCACGCCGAAATACGGCGCGGGCACCGGTTGATAGGAGGACAGGTAAAGCCCCGGGATGGGCGTGAGTTGGGACGCGGGGGTCGTGTCCGTCGAGATGCGCCACGCGACTTTGACGTAGTCGCCACCGCCGCCCTCGATGTGCAGGGCGCGGATGAAGTAGTGCTGACCGGCGACCAGGTTGATCGGTGCGGACGTGTAGGTCGGGGCCGGGCTGTTGGTCGGCTCCGTGAACCCGTGGCAGCAGCCATTGTCATAGGCAATGGTCTGCAGATTGCCGGGCGTGGCGTCCGTGCTGAGATCCAGTTCGGAAGCGTCATCGCTGGCGATGAAGAACGTGTACGCCCCGGAAACTGCCGGGGTGATCCAGCCGGAAACGGCGTCGCCGTAATTGTCGCCCAGGGATCCGAAGGCGGCGTTGTTGTTGACATCCCCGCCCGTGATGGCGCTGGAGTCAAACGTCGTGAAGTAGGCGTTGGTCTCCGGCGCGTTCGGATAGATGGTGCTGCCCGTGAGCGGGGCGACGCCCGCCGTGGTGCTGGCGGAGTCCAGATAGTAATAATCCCACGCCACGGCTCCGCTGGTCAGCAGTGGCGCGCGGAAATACGTGGTCGAAGCCGCGATCGTATTTGGCGTCGTGGCTTGGTCTTGAATGCCGGAAACCGTCAGGGCGTATTTCTGTCCCGGGGTCAAACCGGCGGTTTGGAGATAAACCGCCCGCCAATCGCCGCCCAGGGACTTCGTCAGCACGTCACTGGCCACCGCCACGTTGACAATGCTCACTGGAGGATTGAGGCTGTAGTTCGCCGCCGTGCCGGCGCCGTTGGGCTCCATGCGTTTGTTGAACAATACCTTCACCAGGTAGGGACCGCCCGAGGATGCATTCAGGTTGGGCGTGCCCAGCCCGGTCACGGCGACCACCACGGGCTTGTTGGTGTCGGGCACCACGAGCACGTTTACGTTCACGCTGGTGACCTGGCCCAGCGCATTGGCGATCTGCACTTGGTAGAGGCCGGAATCCGCGGGCTTGGCCTGGGTGATGACGAGCGTGGCGTTGGTCACGTCGCTGGAATAATGGGCGGATCCGTCATAGTTGCCCGCGTCCGAGAGCGGGGCCCCGTTCGCCAACCATTGGTAGGTGTTCGGAAAACCGACGGCCGTAACCGACAGGGTGATCGTGCTGCCTTCCACGTTGGTCACTCCGACCGGCGCCGTGGTGATCGCGGGCGGCTGGAATTTGATGCTCCAATGGTTGGAGATCTGCGTCTGCGTGAGGGCGTAGTTATACACCGCCACATCGGCCATGAGCCCGTGGAAGGCGAAGTTGCCGTCGTTGCGCTGGCCGATGACCAGGGGGTTCACCGAGTTGGGCACGTAGGTGCCGCCGTTTGCCACGGTGGTGTTGCGGCCCACCAGGTTGTTTTCGGAGTACAACGAGAGGGTGTTCGTCCCGTCCCAGACCATGCAAACTTGGTACCAGGTTCCGGCCTGCGGGGCGGGCGGCCCGTTGTAAGCGTAATGGCTGACCCCGTTGGCATTGCCCAATTGGAGTTCCCAACTGTTGCCATCATTGTAGTCATAAAAGGCCCAACCGTCGCGCGCGCTGCCGGCGCGGTATTGGGAAGCCATGGGGACGTACGTGGAGGTGGTGTCGGGGTTGGCCCAGAATTCCACCGAGAACGGACCGTTCGGATTAAGAACCGGGGTGTAGGGCACTTGCACGACGCCGCCGGTGAGATGCACGCAGAAGTCCGCCACTTTGGGCAGGGCGCCGCCGGCCCCGCGCGTCATGCTGCCGCTGTAGGCCCCGTCATGGGCGCCCGCCGCATCGAACGCGGTGGTGCCGTTGGTTTCATCCAACCGCCAGAACGCCATCGG
>CAIYZC010000312.1 GCA_903930565.1 uncultured Pedosphaera sp. | reverse complement strand
TCGTCCGGCAATTCCCCCGGTTGCAACGCTTGCAGCAATTCCACGTCCTCCCGCCCGCCGGAGCAAAACGGCTTCATCGCCCGCACCCGCAACCCGCCCCGCCGCAGGGCGTGCAGCCATTGGGCCGTGAGCACGGTCTTGCCCACGCCGGTGTCGGTGCCGGTAATGAAGATTGTTGGGGCGGACGGCGGTTGGCGCATGGGGCTTCCTAGCATGAACCCGCCGCCTTTGGCAACCGCGCCCAAACTTGACTTTCCCCGCCCAGCGCGAAAACTCCTCACCGATGGCCGAACCACGTCCCCGCACCGTCCCGCACCCGCGTCTTCCGTCGCCCCCCCCGGCGCCGGCGGCGGCCCCACCGGCCGCCGGCTTGGCCACCCCGCCCCCGGCGTTGGGCGAAGCCCCGGCGGGCGCCCCCAAAACGGTCACCATTCACACCGACGGGGGGTGCATCGGGAACCCCGGCCCCGGCGGTTGGGCCGCCATTCTGCGCTACGGGGACAAAACCCGCGAACTTTCCGGCGGCGACCCCGCCACCACGAACAACCGCATGGAACTCACCGCCGCGCTCTCCGCCTTGAACGCCCTGCGCCATCCCTGCGTCGTGGATTTGCACACGGATTCCCAATACCTCCGCCAGGGGATCACCAGTTGGATCAAGTCGTGGAAGGCGCGCGGCTGGCTGACGGTGGACCGGCAGCCGGTCAAAAACGTCGATCTCTGGCGCGCCTTGGACCACGCGCGCGCCCCGCATCAAGTCCGTTGGCACTGGGTCAAAGGCCATGCCGGCCAGCGCGAAAACGAACGCTGCGACGAACTCGCCCGCGCCGAAATGACCAAGCTGCGGCAAAAATACACGAAGTCCCAATTGCAGGACCTGCTCCGCGCCGCGAAGTTGTAACCGCCTCCCGGCCTCAACGCCCCGCCCCGGGCGCGGGTGGCAAGCCCCATTCCTTCCGCCGCGCGGCGTAGGTCTGCGCCGGCAATTGCACCAGCACCGGACCCGCCGCCGGATCCAGCCAGCCGAGTAACCGTTCCAAGTCCGCGTCCGCCATCGCCGTGCATCCGCTGGTGCCCCGGCCCGGCCCCTGCCAAAGATGGAGGAAAATGCACGATCCGCCGCCCGCCACCGCCGGCGCGGGGTTATGGTCCACCACCACCCCCAGCCGGTACGGATCTCCCACTGACAACATATGCTCCGCACTGTTCCAGTCCGGCCGTGGCACCGCGCCCCGGTCCACCAACGTGTTGTAGTGGGTGGAAGCCGGATCATCCACGCAATCCAATCCGGGGGTCTCCGCCCGGTAGGGCAGTTTCATCCCCGGCACCGCGGGCGTCGCGGCGCGGCCAAACGCGGCGGTGAGCCGGAACACGCCGGCTGGACTCCGCCCATCACCCTCCCGTTTCACGGGCTCGGTGCCCGGCGTCGCGGGCGGCGCCGTCACCCCGCGTCCCCAGCCCAATCCGTTCCGCCCCACCACCACCGTCGCCGGCGGTCCCACCGCCCGCCAGGCGGCCCGGCCGTCGGCGCGTTCAAAAGCCTGCAACCGGCCCCCGCCCGCCCCCCAATCCGCCGTGGTCACCACGACCGCTTGGCGAGCGTCGGCCAGCGGGGGACGCGGAACGACCGGCGCGCGGATCATCGTGAAGGTGCCGTGGTCGTATTTGCAACGG
>CAIYZC010000311.1 GCA_903930565.1 uncultured Pedosphaera sp. | reverse complement strand
TTGGACGAGGAGTGAGATTTGCGCCTCCCGCTGGGAGAACTGCCGGGCTCCGTGGCGTTCGTCGTCGCGGAGCCCTTTTTTTTCCCGGGGGCGCGGCGGGTGGGCGCGACTCGCCCACCCCTGGGCGCGACTCGCCCAGTTCCCGATGGCAGGCGGGGGCTCCAAGCTGGAACCGCGCTAACTGAACTTCACCCTTAACCACGATGCTTGCCGATATGAGAACCCATTTGCCCCGATTTGACTTGAGCCGCCAGTTCTGGTTTTGCCTGGTGCTCCTGCTGTGCGCCGGCCCTTTGGCCGCCGCCCCCGTGCTGCTCAACGGTTTCAGCCCGGCCTCCGGACCGCCCGGAACCGCGGTGACCCTCTACGGCTCGGGATTCGCCCAGTCTTTCACGAGTTTTGCCGTGAGTTTTAACGGTACACCGGTGACCAGTTATTCACTCCTCTCGGACACCCAGATTCAAGTCGTGGTGCCGCCCACCGCGGCGACCGGCCCCATCGCCGTCATCGCCCACCTCCTGGCCGCGCAATATAATCCGGTCAGCGCGGCCGCGTTCACCGTCACCCCTCCGCCGCCGCCCGCGCCCAAAATTTCGTCCTTCAGCCCCGCGTCCGGGGTGGTGGGCACGGCCGTGACCATTCAAGGGGGTGACCTCACCGGTGCCACGATCGTCAAGTTCGCCGGTGCCGCCGCCAGTTCCTTGGTCGTGAACTCGGCGGCTTCCATCACCGCCTACGTGCCCGCCGGGGCGGTGACCGGCCCCTTGTCCGTGACCACTCCCGGCGGTACCGCGACCAGTGCGGCGTCATTCACCGTGCTGGCCGCGACCCCGGTTATTACCGCGTTTACCCCCGGGACCGGGCCGGCCAACACGGCCGTGACCATCACGGGCGCGAATTTCACCGGCGCGACGGCGGTGCGGTTCAATGGCGTGGCCTCCGGCTATTATGCCGTGAACTCGGACACCCAAATCACCGCCTATGTGCCCTCCGCGGCGGGTTCCGGACCGATCCAGGTGACCACCCCTTTCGGCAGCGCCCTCAGCGCGGGCAGCTTTCAGGTGACGGTGGTGATTCCGCCGCCCACCATTTCCCTGGTGGCTCCGGCCAACGGACCACCCGGCACGGCGGTGACGGTGACCGGCCAAAATTTCGCCGGGACGACCGGGGTTACCTTTAACGGCGTCGCGGCCGTCTTCACGGTCACGGACGGCATGCATCTGACCGCCACCGTGCCTGCCGCCGCCACCACGGGGCCGCTGGCGGTCACGACGCCCGGCGGCACGGCCACCACGCTCGGTAATTTCACGGTGACGGCTGCCGGCTCGCCCCCGGTGGTCACGGGATTTTCCCCCGGCAGTGGTCTGAGCGGCGCTTATGTCGCCGTGCAGGGCTCGGGCTTTGTCGGGGTCACGGCGGTGCGGTTCGGCGGAGTGGCGGCCAATTTCACCGTGGATTCCGCCACGCAGATATCCACGCATGTTCCGGTGGGGGCGGCGACGGGGCCGATTTCGGTCGTGTCGGGCGCCGGCACGGGCGTCAGTTCCGGCGCCTTCACCGTTATCCCCCCGCCCCCGGCCCCGGTCATCACTTTTATCAACCCAGCGTCCGGCCTGCCCGGCCTCTCGATCAAGGTCCAGGGCGTCCATCTCACCGGGGCTACGCTGGTGACTTTCAACGGTGCGGGCGCGGTCTTCACCGTCCTGGATGATTCCGATATCAGTGCCACGGTCCCGGCCGGCGCCGCCTCCGGCCCGGTTTATGTGACCACCCCCGGGGGGACGGCGGCTTCCCCCGGCAGCTTCACCGTGCTGGCGCCCCCGCCGCTGCCCGTGATCACCAGCTTTGCGCCGCCCAGCGGCCGGGTGGGCTCCGTGGTCATCCTCAACGGGGCGAATTTCACCGGGGCCACCAGCGTGACCTTTGGCGGGGTCGCCACGGCGTTCAACGTCAGTTCGGCAACCGAGATCGACGCCTATGTGCCGTTCGGGGCGGTGACGGGGCCGGTCAGTGTCACGACGCCGAACGGGCGCGGAACGAGTGCCAATTCCTTTGTGGTGACTGCCGCGGTGGCCAATCCGCCCAGTATCACTTCCATCAGCCCGAATTCCGGCATGGCGGGAGACACGGTCACCATTCATGGCAGTTCCCTCGCGGCGGTGGGCAGCGTGGCCTTTAACGGGACCCCGGCGGCGTTTTATATCACCGCGGACGACACCATCGTGGCCACGGTACCCGCCGCGGCGACGACCGGTTACATTTCGGCCAACAGCGCGCAGGGCGGCGGTCAGAGTTCCGACGTGTTTACGGTCCTGGCCTCGGCCGCGCTCCCGGTGGTAACCAGCATGTCGGTCAGTAACGGCGTGGCCGGCGACGTGGTGAGCCTGTACGGCGATCATCTCGGTGGCGTGACCATGGTTAACTTTTTCGACGCGGTCCAAGGTTCCCGCGCGGCGGCCTTCACGGTGTTGGGGGACACGGAATTACAGGCGACCGTTCCTGCCGGAGCCGCCTCGGGCTACGTCACGGTGGTGGCCAATGGTTATTACGCCCTCTCCCCCGCGGCCTTCACGATCAATGACGCGGCCCTGCCGGTGCTGTTCGGTTTCCAGCCGGCCGCCGGCCACGCAGGCGACCTTTTGGTGATCACCGGCACGGGTTTGAATGGGGTTTTGGAGGTGGCGATCGGTGGCCGCTCGGTACCCTTTCAAACCATCTCCGCGACGGAAATTGACGTGACCCTCCCCCGGGGCGGGTTCAGCGGTCTCCTCGGCTTGACCTCGCCGCAGGGCGTCGTGTACAGCACCACCGAGTTCAACGCCTTGCAGGAGCCGTTGACCAATCCCGGCGCGCTTTTCCAGGCGCTCGCCCCGGCGCTGACGGATGCCGGGATGTTTAGCTTCAGTTTTCCCACGGAGGTCGGGCACGGCTACCAAGTGCGTTTCGCCACCACCCTCAACCCCGACGCATGGCGCCCCAAACGGGTGATTCCTCCCCAGGCGGCCGGGGGCATGGTGAGCATCACCGAACCCATCCGGCCCACCGGGGCCGCGTTTTACCAAATCGTCACCGACAGCCCGACCGTGGCCTTGGACAACTGGGATTTTGAATTTGGTTTGTCCCAATGGACCGCGAGCGGGGATGCCTTCACCAACCAACCCACCTACGGGGATTGCCTTCCCACGGCGTCCATTCCCGGGGCGGGCGGGACGGTGGGCGGGGACTATTGGAACGTGCCCTACCCGGTGGGACAGCATGGCGGCTCCTGGATCTGCACGGGCATCAACCACATGGACGATAGCCCGGCGCCGACGAGCCTGGACCACGCGCTGGACGGGTTGGTGGGCACGCTGACTTCGCGGGAATTCCGGCTCGGGGCGAACTTCATCAGCTTCCTGATCGGCGGCGGGCGCGACATCTTCAATTTGCGCGTGGAATTCCAAATCCTGGAACCGGATGCGGGCCTGCGGTACAATTTGGGTGGCATCTGGGGCACGGACGGCAATTTCGCGATCGTTTCCGTCTTCACCGGCACGGACCACGAACAACTCCGGCGGGAGGTGTGGGACGCCACGGCCTATTCCGGCCGGATCGCCCGCATCCGCATCCTGGACAATTCGACCACGAAGCACATCAATGTGGATGACTTCCGTTTCGTGCCGGTGGATCCCAGCCCCACGCTCCAACGCACGGCCTGGGGGGATCTCGTGGACCCCGACGCCCCGGTGTGGGGCGTGGCGGACACCCACACGCACCCCATGGTGCATCTGGCGTATGGCGGGGAGTTGATTGCCGGCCAGCCGGACGGTCCCTTTGAAACCGCGTTGGCGGACTGCAGTCCGCACCACGGCATTGATGGCACCGGGCTGGCCTTGGACGCGATGGATTTGGGGGTGGACAACGCGCTGTTTGGCCTGTTTGAAAGCTCCATGCCGGGATTGCCCTTGATCCCATTCTCCCCCGGGCACCGCACCGGCGGGGCGTCCGGGGCGTACGACGGCTGGCCGTCCTTCGTCTCCAAGAGCCATGAGCAAATGCACGTCGAATTCATCCGCCGCGCCTGGCAGGGGGGGCTGCGGCTCATGGTGGCCCATGCGGTGAACACCGAATTGCTCGGGCACGAGTTCGGCGGACCGACGCCGCAGCCTTACGACGATCCCAGCTCGGCGTTGGCGCAAATCCAGGCCATGACCCAGTTGGTGGCGGCGCATTCCGATTTCATGGGCATCGCCCGGACGCCCGCGGAGGCGCGGGCCATCATCCGCGGCAACCGCCTGGCCGTTATCCTGGGGATCGAGGAGGATTCCTTCGGCGGCTTCCGGAACGAAAACGGCTGCACGGACCAACAAGTCGCCGACTATGTGCAGCAAGTTTACGACCTGGGCGTGCGCCACGTTTTCCCCCTGCACGTGGCCAACAACGCCTTCGGCGGATGCGGCCTTTACGAAGACCAGTGGGGCTTGAACAACTATTACCTCCGCAACGAGAACGTGGCGGTGCTGCCGGCGCCGCCGGCGACGATCCAGTTCCGCATGGGGGAGGACGCGCCCATTCAGATCGGCGTGCTGAGTTGGGCGCTGGTCGGGTATTTTCCACCCGACTACAACTCGCTTTTCACCGCCGCCCGGGCGGACACCGGTTATTTCCCCGGCCACATGAACGCGCGCGGACTCACCGAGCGGGGCACCAACCTGCTTTACTCGCTCATGCGCAAAGGGATGATCATCGACGTGGACCACATGGGCTGGGTCACCCGCAATGCGGCGCTCTCCCTCATGGAGGCGCAGAATTACCCGGTCATCGACGGCCACTGCACGTTTACCGAAATGGCGTGGCGCCGTGGCCAGACCCTGGCCACCGGCAAGCTCGGCCATGAGTCCGACACCACGCCGGAACTGGCCGAGCGCATCCGGGCCCTGGGCGGCATGATCGGGGTCATCACCGTCGCCAAGGACAACCAAGCCTGGGGCGGGGTGGTGCCGAACGACTGCCCGGGCACGGCCAAGAGCTGGGCGCAGCAATACCTCTACGCGCTGGAACACTTGGACGGCCAAAACGTCGCCCTGGCCACGGACTTCCAATTGGTGAACAACTCCGGACCCCGCTTCGGGGTCAACACCTGCTTCGCCCTCCAAAACAAGGAGCAAAGCATGCACGACGACCTGCGCACCCCGTTGTTCAACCAGTTTGCCGCCGCGCAAAACAACGGCGTTGCCTACGACCGGCCCATTTCCGACTATCGCGCCTATCGGTTTCAGAATTACCACGGTATGGGCTATTACGATGGATCGGACCGGGACACTTTCAATGCCCTGGCCATCGCGGCGGCCATGCCCGCGAGCGGGGAAACCCCGGACACGGCCTGGCAGCCGGACGCCGGCGACCATTTCCTTCCGTTCTTCGGCCTCCTGGGACCCGCCGCCCGCATCCGATCCCTGGCCTGGGGGTTCGCCGGCCAGATCTTTGACGACGACTCCAGCGCCGCCTACCTGGCCTATAATGCGGACGCCTTGGGGACCGTCATCACGGATCCCGCCGTCGTGAAACTCAAACGCATCGCCGACATTTGGAAGGCCATGAATGGGACGAATGCCCCGCTGCAGCGCTACACCATGCCGCCGGTGGCGATTGCCAACGACCCCGGCAACCATGTCATCACCCGCGACTGGGACATCAACCTCGACGGCTTCGCCCACTACGGAATGCTGCCCGATTTCCTGCAGGATTTGAGCAACTCCGGCCTGTCGCGGGATAAAATGGCGCCGCTGTTCCACTCCGCGGAGGACTACATTCGGATGTGGGAGAAGTGCCTGCAAAACCGCCTCAATTGAGCGCCGGGAGGCGGCCGCCCCGCGGGGGAAGTGATTTTGAACTTCCGCCCGCGGGGCAAAGCGGGTACTGGAGTGGCATGAAGATTCGTCTTGCCTGCCTGTTGCTCTGGGCCTGCCTCTTTTCCGCGTCCGCCGCGGAACCGGTGTGCCGGATTTTGTTTTTGGGGGACAGCATTACCTACGCGGGCCGCTATGTGGAGTTGGTGGACGCGGCCCTGATCGCCCAACATCCCGGGGCGCGCTACGAAGTGTTGAACCTGGGTCTCCCCAGCGAAACGGTGTCCGGCCTTTCCGAGCCGGGCCACGCGGGCGGCGCGTTTCCCCGGCCCGACTTGGCCGAACGGTTGGACCGCGTGCTGGAGCAAACGCATCCCGACATCGTTTTCGCCTGCTATGGGATGAATTGCGGCATCTATTATCCGCTGGACCCCGCCCGCTTTGCCGCCTTCAAAAAGGGCATCGAATCCCTGCGCGCCAAGGTGTTGGCCCGCGGCGCGCGGATCATTCATCTGACTCCGCCGGTGTTCGATGCCGCCGCGAATCCCGCCGGCCTCCTGCCCGCGGGGCGGGACACCTACCCCAATGCCTACGAGGGTTACGACGAGGTTTTGGCGGCCTACGGCGCTTGGCTGATGGACCAGCGCGTCCACGGCTGGACGGTGCTGGATTTACACTCCACCATGCGGGCGGCCCTCGCCGAGCAGCGGAAAGCCCAGCCCAATTTCACCTTCAGTGGCGACCGGGTGCACCCCAACGACGCCGGTCATGCGGTGTTTGCCAAACTGGTGACGGATTACCTCGGACTTTCCGCCGCGCCACCGTCCGCCGAGATTCTCAAACTGGTGGAGCGCAAGCAGCGTTTGTTGAAGGACGCCTGGCTCACCGCCACCGGCCACAAGCGCCCCATGGGCAAGGGCAAACCGCTCGCCGAAGCCCTCCCCATGGCGGCCGAGTGGGACCAGTCCGCCCGCGCCCTCGCCGTGCAGGCGCTGGGTGATCATCCCGCCCCCTTTCCGGGCAAAAAGACCGAGTGGAACGGTTTTGCGCGCCATGATTTTTTTGTGGCGGGCTTGAACGTGACCGTGGTGGCGCCGGCCGCGGCGGCGCCTGGGAATCCTTGGTGCTGGGAAGGCGAGTTCTTCGGTCACAAACCCGCGCCGGACATCGCGCTCCTCGGCAAGGGCTTCCATATCGTTTACGTCAACGCGCAAAACCTGCTCGGTTGCCCGGAAGCGGTGGCTGACTGGGATGCCGCCTATGATTACCTCCACCACACCGCCGGGTTGAATGCCCGGCCCGCGCTGACCGGGTTGAGCCGCGGGGGGTTGTACGCCTTCAACTGGGCCATCGCCAATCCGGCGCGGGTGGCCTGCATCTACGCCGACGCGGCCGTCTGCGACTTCAAGAGCTGGCCGGGCGGCAAGGGCAAGGGCAAAGGCGACGCCGGGGAATGGCGCCGCGTGCTGAAACTCTACGGCCTCCCCGATGAAGCCGCCGCCCTCGCCTATCGCGGCAATCCCGTGGACAACCTCGCCCCGCTTGCCCATGCCGGCGTGCCCTTGCTCCATGTGTATGGGGATGCGGACGACGTGGTCCCTTGGGATGAAAACACCGGCGTTGTGGCCCGCAACTACCGCGCCTTGGGCGGCAACATCACCCTCATTGCCAAGCCCGGCGTCAACCACCATCCCCACGGACTGGAGGATTCCACTCCCATCGTGGAGTTCATTGTGCGCTACGCCGGCGCGGCTCGCTGACGGCCGGCGGTGGGCTTAATGGAATTGCGCGAGTTCCCACTGCACGAGGCGGTGGACCAATTC
>CAIYZC010000310.1 GCA_903930565.1 uncultured Pedosphaera sp. | reverse complement strand
GCTGAACCGGGAGATCGGCTACGACAACGCCGGCACGGTTGAGTTTCTCCTCAATCTGGACACCCAGGAGTGGTTCTTCATTGAGATGAACCCGCGCATCCAGGTGGAGCACACCGTGACCGAGGTCATCACCGGCATTGATTTGGTGCGGGCGCAGATTCTGGTGGCCCAAGGCTTTCCCTTGCATGGTCCCGAGCTGGATCTGCCGCCGCAGGCGGAAGTGCCGCGGAACGGTTACGCCGTCCAAGCGCGCGTGACAACCGAGGATCCCGAGAACAAGTTCATGCCGGATTACGGCCGCATTCTCACCTACCGTTCGGCGGGCGGGTTCGGGATTCGGTTGGACGGCGGCATGGGGGCCTCCGGCAGTGTCATCACCCCGTTTTACGATTCTCTGTTGGTCAAGGTGACGGCGTCGGGCCGTTCCTTCGACATCGCCCTGCAACGCATGGACCGGGCGCTGCGGGAATTCCGCATCCGGGGCGTGAAGACCAACATTCCCTTCATCGAGAACCTGATCCACAACAGCGTGTTCCGGGCGGGCAACGCCACGACCACGTTGATCGACACCACCCCCGAGCTGTTTCTCTTCAAGCCGCGCCGGGACCGCGCCACCAAGTTGCTGGCGTTCCTGGGCGACGTGATCGTGAATGGCAATCCGGAAACCAAGGGCTACCAGCTCAAGCAGGCCCTGCCCGTGGTTACTCCGCCCGCCTTTGACCCGCGCCAAACCCCGCCGCCGGGCACGCGGCAGCGGCTGCTCGAACTGGGCCCGAAGAAATTCGCGGAATGGACCCTCAAGCAGAAGCGCTTGTTGGTCACGGACACGACCTTCCGCGACGCCCACCAATCCCTCATGGCGACGCGGGTGCGGACGTATGACATGCTGGCGGCCGCGGGCGCGGTGGCGCGGCGCACCCCCCAGTTGTTCAGCATGGAATTGTGGGGCGGGGCGACGTTTGACACCGCCATGCGGTTCCTCCACGAGGATCCGTGGTTGCGGCTGCGCGCCTTGCGCGAACGGATTCCGAACATCTGTTTCCAGATGCTTTTCCGCGGTTCCAACGCGGTGGGCTATTCCAACTACCCGGACAACGTGGTCGCGGGCTTTGTGAAGCACGCGGCGTCTCAGGGCATCGATATTTTCCGCATTTTTGATTCGCTGAATTACGCGCCGAATCTCGAAGTGGCCATGGCGGCGGTGCAAGAAACTCACGCCATTTGCGAAGCGGCCATTTGTTACACCGGGGACATCCTGGACCCCGCCCGGGCCAAGTATTCGTTGAAGTATTACGTCAACCTGGCCAAGGAGTTGGAGAAGATGGGCGCCCACTTCCTGGCCATCAAGGACATGGCTGGTTTGTGCCGTCCCTACGCGGCCAATCTATTGGTGAAGGCGCTCAAGGACGAGATCGGCATCCCTGTTCATTTCCACACCCACGACACGAGCGGCGTGGCCTCCGCGTCCATCTTAAAGGCGAGTGACGCGCAGGTCGACGTGGTGGACCTGGCCCTGGCCGCGATGTCCGGCTCGACCAGCCAGCCCAACCTCAATTCGATCGTGGCCGCGCTGCAGCGGGCCCCGCGCGACACCGGTCTGGACCTGGCGGCGCTGAATGAGTTTTCGGATTATTGGGAACAGGTCCGCGCCGCCTACGCGCCCTTCGACACCGCCCCGCGCACCGGCAGTGCGGAAGTTTACCTGCATGAAATGCCCGGCGGCCAATACACCAACCTGAAGGAACAAGCGGCCGCGATGGGCTTGGGCAACCGCTGGCCTGAAATCGCCCGCACCTACGCCGAGGTCAACCAACTCTTCGGCGACATCGTCAAAGTAACCCCCAGCAGCAAAGTGGTGGGCGACATGACCATGTTCCTGATCACCCGTGGGATCAAGCCCGCGGACGTGGTCAATCTGGAACCCGGGGCCACGCCGTTCCCCGAATCCGTCATCGACATGCTGGCGGGCGGTCTGGGCCAGCCCGTCGGCGGCTGGCCCAAGGACGTGCAACGCGTGGTCCTGGGGGATCGCAAGCCGCTGAATGACCGGCCCGGCGCCAATTTGCCCCCGCTCGACCTGAAAAAGGCCAAAACCGACCTGGCGGCCAAACTCAAGCGGGACGTCTCCGACGACGAACTTTACAGTTCGCTCATGTATCCCGCGGTGTTTCAGGAATTCGCGAAATACGCCCGGGATTACAGTGATGTCTCGGTCCTGCCCACCTCGGCCTTTTTCTACGGCCTGAAGCTGGGCGAGGAAGTCTCCGTCAACATCGAGGAGGGCAAGACCCTGTTCATCCGGCTGGTGAACATCAGCCAGGTGGATGCCGAAGGCCGCCGGACCCTGTTGTTTGAGCTGAACGGCGTGTCCCGTCAAACCACCGTCATCGACCGGGCGGTGCCGTCCAAGGTCAAGCCGCACGTCACGGCCGATCCGGCGAACCCGGCGCACGTAGGCGCCCCCATTCCGGGCTTGGTGACCTCGCTGGCGGTGAGCGTTGGCTCCAAAGTGGCCAAAGGCGAGAAGCTGCTGACCTTGGAAGCGATGAAGATGCAAACCACCCTGTACGCGCCCGCGGCGGGCATGGTGCAGGAAATCCATGCCAAAGTGGGCGACACCGTGGCCAGCAAGGACCTCTTGGTGCTCCTGAAGCTTTGAGCCCCCACCGGACCGAATCCCCCGCGCCCGCCCGGGGGCGGCCCGGAGGCCGCGGGGATTTGGCTTTTGCCGCCGGGGCGCATCGCGGATAGTGCTCCTGTGACGCTGGTGCCATTATTGGCGGGTTGCGGGGTTTTGATTTTCGCCGGCCTGAGTTTTTTCTTTGCGCTGGCGGAATCCGCTTTGTTCTCGCTCGGCAAATGGCAGGTGCGCCAATTGGCCGACCGGCACCCCGGGGCCGGTGGCACCGTGGCCCGCTTGTTGGCGGAGCCGCAGCATCTGCTGGCCACCATCGTGCTGGGCAACTCGGTGGCCAACGCGGCCATGGTGCTGCTGACGCTTTGGGCGGCCCCCCGGCCCGCCCCACTGCTTTACCTGGTGCTGCCCTCCCTGCTCGCGCTGATTCTCATCGGTTGCGAAGTCGTGCCCAAAACCCTGGCCTTGCGAAACCCGGAGGCGTGGGCGGTCCGCGTCGCGCGGCCGATGAGTTGGTTGCAGAACGCCAGTCGGCCGGTGCGGCAGATCGCGCAACGGTTGGTCGCGGGTATCCTGGCCCGGGTCGCGCCCGCCGCGGCCAAACCGCGCGCCGGTCTGTCGGACAACGAATACGCCGAATTGGTCGATTTGGCGTTTCAGCAGGGTACCCTCGCCCGCTCCGAGAAGGAGATCATTCTGCAAATCATCGGCTTGGACCGCCGCACCGCCAAGGATGTGATGCGGCCCCGCACGCGGATGGCGGGCATTTCCGACGACTTGTCGCGGGCGGAGATGTTGGCCGCCGCCCGCAATTCGCGCCACAGCCGCCTGCCGATGTATGATGAGTCTCCGGACACCATTGTGGGAATTTTGAACGCGCGGGCGCTGTTGCTCGACCCCGAACTGGATCTCGGGGAAGTGATCGAATTCCCGTCCTTTGTCCCGGAAAGCATGAATCTCCTCCAGTTGTTGCGCGCCATGCAGCGGCAAAACCGGGGGATGGCCATTGTGCTGGATGAATTTGGCGGCACGGCCGGGCTGGTCACCATGCAGGACATTTTGGCGGAAGTGGTCGGGGACTTGCGGAGCGAGAATCAGACGGCGGGTTTTGTCATGGAACGGCTGGGACCGGGGCGGTGGCGGGTCAGTGGCACGATGCGCTTGGAAGATTTTCGGCGCGAGTATCCCGCCTTGGGCGAAGTGCGGGAAGTGGACACCTTGGGCGGCTTGCTGGTGCACTTGGCGGAGACCGTGCCCGCGGTGGGGGAGAGTCACGTTTTCGGGGCGTTGAAGCTCACCGCCACGGTGGCGGATGAACGCAGGGTGCGGGAGCTGATGGTGGAACCGGCCCGGAAAACCGCATGAACAGCCTCTGGTTCAATGCATTGGTGGTGGGCGGGGCCCTGGTGTTGTCCTTTTTACTTTCGGGCATGGAGGCCGGCGTGCTGGCGTTGAACCGCCTGCGCATTCGGCAACTCATGCGCGCCGGCGACCAACGGGCGGCCTTGCTCCACGGCTTCCTGGATCGCCCGGAAGACTTCCTCTGGACCATCCTGATCGGGAACACGCTCACGAATTTCGTGGCGGTCGCCGTCGTGGGGTCGCAACTCATCGAAGCCCTGGCCGGCCGGCCGGTCTGGTTGGTGGTGGCCCTGTTGGCCTGGATGTTTTGGTATTACACCTTCTTTGAACTCTTGCCCAAAATGCTCTTCCGCTTGCTGCCCAACCGGCTGACCTTGAGCCTGGCGCGGCCGTTTCAAATTGTCCACCGCCTGCTCGCCCCCTTGGTGGCGGTGGTGCGCGCGGTCTCCCGCGGGATGCAGCGGTGGACGGAGGCGCGGGCCTTCACCGGCCATTTGTTCGGCACGCGGGAGGAGATGCGGTTGGTGATGCAGGAGTCCGCCCAGGATTTGACCTCCGAAGAGCGCCAGATGATCAACCGGGTGCTCGATCTGCAGAATCTAACCGTGCGGGAAATCGCCATCCCCTTGGCGCGGGTGTGGAGCGTGCCCGCGGACGCGCCCTTGCAAGCCGCGCTGACCCTGGCGCGGGAGCATAAAGTCTCGCGCCTGCCGGTCTGGCACCAAGCCCCCGCGGGTCGGCGCATCGCCGGGATTCTGAGCCTGCGCCCATTGCTGTACCAGGCGGATCTCGATCCTCATCGGCGCGCGGGCGATTTTCTCAAGCCCGCGTTGTATTTGGAGGAGGGGCTCCGGTTGGAGGAGGCGTTGCAGCGGATGCGCAAGAGCGGTGAACGGCTGGCAATCGTGCTCGGACGGGAGCAGCGCGAGACGGGCATCCTGACGTTGGAAGACATTCTGAAAGTCATCTTCGGGGAGGTGCGGTTGTAGCATGAGCCCGCTCGCCTACAATTTCTTGCGCGCGCTGGGCGTGTTGCTGCTGGTGTTGATGAACGGCTTCTTTGTCGCGGCCGAACTCGCGCTGGTGAAGGTGCGCGACACCCAGTTGGAGGGTTTGGTGCGCGCGCGCAACCAGCGGGCGCGGCTGGTGCGCGGACTGATCCGCAACCTCGACCAGACCATCAGCGCGATCCAACTCGGGGTGACCAGCGCCAGCATGGGCTTGGGCGTGCTGGTCGAACCGGTCTTCGCCGCGCTGCTGGCGCCCACCTTTGACGCCCTGCGGATCGAATCGCCGGTGATGCGCCACGCCATCGCGATCACCACCGGCTTTGTCGTGGACAGCTTTTTGCTGACGGTGGTGGGGGAATTGGCGCCCAAGGCGCTGGCGATCCGGCAACCGTTGAAGGTGGCCCTGTGGACCGCGCCGGTGCTGGACTGGTTCGCGCGCGCCACCCACCCCTTCGTACGGCTGCTGCACCAGTCGGCCCAAGGGCTGCTGCGATTGCTGGGGGTGGGCACGGCCCCCAGCGAGGAGCGCGGGCATTCCGAGGAGGAACTGCGCCTGCTCCTGGCGGCCGCCCCGGCGCGGGGCACCGGCACCCGCCTGGGCCGGGAATTGGTGCTCAATGCCCTCGATCTGCGCCGGCGCGTCGTGCGCGAGGTCATGCGGCCCCGCCGCGAAATCGTGGCCTTGGACACCACCGCGGCCATGGCGGAATGCCTCGACCTTGCCGAGAAAACCCGGTTCTCACGGTTTCCGTTGGCGGAGGGCGGGGATTTGGATCAGACGCTCGGGGTGGTTCACTTCAAGGATTTGGTGAGCCTGCGCGCCCGGGCACGCACGGGGGCGGATTTGCGGACCGTGGCGCGGAAGTTGATCTACGTGCCTGAAACCGCCCATCTGGAAAAGCTCCTGCAACTCTTCCTCGACCGCAAACTGCACTTCGCCATCGTCGTGGACGAGTACGGGGGCACCGTGGGCATGGTGACCCTGGAGAACGTGCTGGAGGAACTGGTCGGGCAGATTCAGGATGAATTCGATCAGGAGCAGCCGCTGCTCGCCCCCGCCGGACCGGACGCCTGGCTGCTCGACGGCCGGCTGCCGCTGCACGAACTCGGCGACCTCGTTGGGGAAACGCTCACGGAAGAAGGTGTGACCACGGTCAGCGGCTGGGTGACCAGCCGGTTGGGCGGCTTTCCCAAGCGCGGAGACCGGTTGACCCTGGGCGCTTTTGACCTGGCGGTGGAACAACTGGACGAAATGCGGGTCGCCCGCCTGCGCTTGACCCGCCGCCCCACGGACACCCAATTGCTGGCCGCCCCCCCGCCGGCCGCCTGAGGAGCGGCCACGCAACGAGGGAAGCTCGAGCGGTCATTCTAATTTGAACGAGTGTCCCGCCGGAGGACGTCTGAACCCGTGGAAATTGGGGAACCCGTCTCCAAATTCGGCGGGCCTGGCCAAACGACTTCCGAACGCCCGGGGGCGCGGCCGAAAACCGACGGTTGCCGTAGTCCAAACGGTGCGGAATAACTCCCGCCCAGGGCAAGGTCCCGCGAGCGCTAACTTGTGGTGGCCGACAGCGCTAAGGTGCGGGGATTTGGAATGCATTGTGCATGGTTATTTGAATGCCTTCTGAGCTGGAAGTGCGGGCGAAACCGCGAAGCCCTATGCCGGCATGAAAATAAAGGAAAGCAACCCGGAGGGTGCTCCCAATCCCAAAGGGATTGAGCCCTCCAGCCCAGGGTTGCGACGGAGGAGCTACCCTGGGTTCAGGTGCCGAATATCCGCAACCCTGAAAGGGTTGAGCCGGTTGGCCATTGGCACGTCCGAACCACGGCGGCGCAACCCCGTTGGGGTGGAATCGATGGTCGCTTGGTCTCGGTCACCGTCCCGCCCCTCCGATTCGGCCGCGCTATCCGCGCTCCGCAGGCCGCGCCCTCGCGCCACTTTTTGGGCGCCCTAATTCTCCACGCCCTCCAACCAATCAAAGCCCGGTCAGGTTTTCTTCTTCGTCTCTTTGCGCTTGTTGCGAGCTTTGCGGTTAAATAATCCGGTTCGGCGGGGTAGGGCCGCCAGGGCGCGGGGCACGACCCAGCCCGCCGCTTCCAGCGCCGCCCAGGCCGTGGCGTGGTCCACGCCGCGCAATTCGCCGACGATGCGCGCCGCCCGGTCGCGGAGTTTCACGTTCGAAGGGTTGAGGTCCACCATGAGGTTGCCCGCCACTTTCCCGAGCCGCACCATCGCCAGCGTGGTGAAAATATTCAGCAACAGCTTCGTGGCGGTGCCCGCTTTCAAGCGCGTGGAACCGGTCAGCACTTCCGGTCCCAGGTTCGGCCGGATCATCACGTCGGGGCGCAGCTTCACCGGCACGGGCAGGTGGGGGTTGAACGCCACGAGCACCGTCTTGGCGCCCGCGCGCCGGGCGGCGGCAAACGCGCCCCACACAAAAGGGGTCCGGCCGCTGGCGGTGATGCCCACCACGACATCCTTGGCGGTGACCTTCCGGAATTCAATGGCGCGCGCGCCGGCGGGCGCGTCGTCCTCCGCGCCCTCCACGGCCCGCCACAAGGCGCTTTGGCCGCCCGCGATGATGCCTTGGACCATTTCCGGGGCGGACCGGAAAGTGGGGGGGCACTCGCTGGCGTCCAGCACCCCCAGACGGCCGCTGGTGCCCGCGCCGACATAGAACAACCGTCCCCCCTCCTTGAACGCGGCGGCGATCCAGCCCGCCACCCGGGCGATCCGCCGGGATTCCGCCAGCAACGGCGCATGGATGCCCGCCTCCTCGCGCAGCATCAGCTCGACGGCGCGGCCCAAGGGCAGGCGGTCCAGGTGCGCGGACGCGGGGTTGCGCATTTCGGTGGGGGAATGGCGCATCGTCTCGCCCACGGGCCAATCGGGCAGTTCCAGCGCCGGCGGCGCGGGCGCGGCGACGGGCGCGGACGCGGTCGCGCTCGCCTCGGCGGTCCTGGCGGTGCCCGCATTTTCCCGCGCCAGCACGACCGCGCCCCAGGCGCTCTCCCGCTCCAGCACCGTCACCACCGATCCCGGACGCGCCCGGCGCAGGGCCGCGGCAACGCTTTTGGCGAAAGCGGGTTGGCGGACCAGGACGCTGCCGGAGAGCACGAATTGCACCGGCGCGGGGGCGGCGGCCAACCGGGCCGCGCACGCCGCCCCATCCGCCGCCAGCGTGGCCACCGCGCCGGCCAGAATGTCCCGCGCAATCCGGTCCCCGGCTTCGGCCGCGGCGAAAACCACGGGCGCGAGGGCGGCCACGGCGGACTTTTCCGCGCTCTGCACCCAGGCGATCAAATCCTCGGGTTCGTTCAGCTCCAAGGCGTGCAGCAAACGCCCCCCCAAGGCCGGCCAGGCGCCGTCGCGGTCGAAGTAATACACCACCGCCTTGAGGGAGCGCAGGCCGATTTCGTAGCCGCTGCCTTTGTCCCCAAGAATTTGGCCCCAGCCGCCCACTTTCGCGGTTTCGCCGTTGGTCGCGGACCGCCCGAAGCAGCACGAGCCGGTGCCGCTGAGGATCAGCACGCGGGCCGCCGGCGCCGGTCCCTTGGGCGCCGGGGCGGCGGCCAGCGCCGTGGCGAGATCATTCGTCGGGTGGCAGGGCACCCCCGGCCAAACCGTGGCCGCGGCCCGGGTGATCCGCGCCCGGTCGGCGGGGGTGCGCGCGCCCGCCAGGCCGATGGCCACCGCCGCGGGGCGGCGGGCGGCGGGGGGCAGTCCGGCGGTCAGCTCTTGGAAGCGGGCGGTCAATTGCTCATCCGTCAGCAGGCGCAGGTTGCCCGGCCCCGCCGCGTGGCGGCCCAAAAGGCCGCCCGCCGCGTCGGCCAGCAACGCGACCGTGCGCGTGCCTCCGCCTTCAATCCCCAAATAAACCGGTCCGGCCAGTGGCTGCTCACTCGTCATGGCCGCAAGTATTCGCGGCCGGGCGGGGCTTTCAAAGCACGAAAATGGCTTGGAGGGGTCGGCGGGGCGGGTTAGGTTCGGACCATGACCGCGACCGAACAAGCGATTTTGACCGCCCTGACTGATTTGGAACAAGCCGTGGCGAGCCTGCCCACCGCGCAGCCGAAGCCCGACCTGCTGCCCCTGTTCCAGCGCTTGGACGAGCTCGGCCGGCAACTGCCCCCCACCGCCTCCCCGCAGCTCCGGCATTACCTCGACAAAAAGAGCTACCAAAAGGCCCGGATGTTCCTCACCGGCTTGGATGCGGAAAACTTGACGGGCAGTTGCGGTCGGCATGTTTGAGGACACGATCGCGGCCATCGCCACGCCCTTGGGCGCCGGCGGCTTGGCGGTCCTGCGCGTGTCCGGCCCCCGGGCCTGCGCGGTGGCGGACCGCTGCTTCGTGCCCGCTGGGCGCCACGCCCTCCTGCCCAGCGCCGCGCCGACCCACACCCTCCACTACGGCCATATCGTGGCGGCGGGCCGGCGCGTGGACGAAGTCATGCTGGCGGTAATGCGCGCCCCGCGCACGTTCACCCGGGAGGATGTGGTCGAGATTTCCTGCCACGGCGGCGTGCTGCCGGCCCGCTTGGTTTTGGACGCCCTGCTGGCCGCGGGAGCGCGGGCCGCGGAGCCGGGCGAATTCACCCGGCGCGCGTTTGTGAACGGGCGCATCGACTTGACCCAGGCGGAAGCCGTGGCCGACGTGATCCACTCCCGCACCGAGCTGGCCCTGGCCGCGGCGAACGAACAGTTGGCCGGGCACCTGTCCCGGCGGATTGAACAATTGCGGGCGGATTTGCTGCACGTCCTGGCGCATGTGGAGGCGCACATTGATTTTCCCGACGAGGACATTTCCCCCGCCACCCGCACGGTGCTGCTCGACCGGTTGGATCGCGGCCTGGCCCTGACCGACGAATTGCTGCGGACGGCCCCGGAGGGTCAATTGCTGCGGCGGGGCGTGCGGGCCGCGATCATCGGCCGGCCCAACAGCGGCAAATCCAGTCTGCTCAATCAATTGCTCGGCCATAACCGTGCCATCGTTTCCCCGGTCGCGGGCACCACGCGCGACACCATTGAGGAAACCGCCAACATCCGGGGCGTGCCCGTGGTCTTTATTGACACCGCCGGACTGCGCGCGGCCGGGGACGAAATCGAGGCCGAGGGCATCCGCCGGAGCCGCGCCGCCCTCCAGCAGGCCGAGTTGGTGCTGCACGTTTGCGACGGCGGCGAGCCCTTGCACCCCGGGGACACCGCTTTGTTCGCCGAATTCGCCCACAAACGCCGCGTGCTGGTCCGCAACAAAGCCGACCAACCCGCGCGCTGGGATTGGCCCGCGGAGCTGACCGGGCCCCGGGTGGCCACGTGCTGTGTGACCGGCGCGGGCATCGCGGAATTGAAAGACGCCATCAAAGCGTTGGTTTGGCGCGGGGAAGTGGGCGCGGGGATGGATCAAGTGATGATCAACGCGCGGCACCAGGACGCCCTCCTGCGCGCGCGGGCCGGCATCGAGCGCACCGCGGCGGCGCTGCGGGCCGGCCTGCCCTTGGAATTGCCCGCCCTGGACCTCCGCCTGGCGGTGGGCGCCGTGGGGGAGATCGTGGGGCGCACCAGCACGGAAGATTTGCTCGACGCCATTTTCAGCCAATTCTGCATCGGCAAGTGAACCCCCTGCCTGCCGGAGTGTTTTCCCCGGCGCGGCGTGGTGCGGCGCCGTACCGAGCGTACCGTGCGGACCATCCGGCCACCCCCAAATAGCCCTTCGTGGAGACAACGAGATTTTCGAAAAATGCACTTGCGCGGCGGGGTGGGGGAGGCTAATTTGCTCGCCCTTGTGGTGCCGGGTTGGTAGCTCAGTTGGTAGAGCAGTGCCCTTTTAAGGCATTGGTCCTGGGTTCGAGTCCCAGCCAACCCACCACTTCAAGCCCTCATTAAACCCAATAGTTAAGCGGTTTTATCCTCTTTCGCCCCTCCCCCTGCCTTGCCGTCAAATGCGCTCAACCGGGTGCAGCCCATCCGTGCATCCCGGCCTGTCCTTCGTAGCCAATCCGGCGCGCCAAGGGAGCGCGATTCCTCAGCCCAGGCTGAAGTCTTGGGCACTGCCCATGTGGGGCAGGTCTCCGGCCTGCCGTCTCCGGGAGTCTCCGACTCCCAGGACCCCGTTCCCCCAAACCCGACCCACCGCCCGCTTCCCAATCTAGCCCGCCAAGGGTGCGCGATTCCTCAGCCCAGGATGAAGTCCTGGGTATTCGTCCCCAGAATTTCCAGCGACCTGTAGGGTCGCGACCCCACCCCGCCCAACGCCCCGCCTCCACGTGGCCCAACTGGCCACCAGATCATCGCCCTGGGCAGAGGCATGGCCGCGCCGCCTACCGCCGGGTCTTGGACTGCGGCGCAAGCAACGCACGGCACCGCTTCCCAATCCGGCGCGCCAAGGGTGCG
>CAIYZC010000309.1 GCA_903930565.1 uncultured Pedosphaera sp. | reverse complement strand
CGCTGTTCTTGTTGAGAGTGATGGACACCTGGGGGGGGGGGTTGAGGAGGGGGGGGGGAGGGGGTTTCATGGCGCGCTCGTCGCCCGGCACGCTGTTCTTGTTGAGCGTGATGGACACCTGGGGACTGGGAATTTGATCTCACGCGGAGCGGGGCCAGAGCGGGACAGGAGGGAGGCGGGGATGAATTAACCGCAGAGAACCCAGGGAACCCACAAAAAGGAACTGGTTTTTGGAGCTCGGACCCGGATTTCTTTTGGACATGATTCACATGATTGACAGGATTTTAGAAGGCGGGGATTGGGGAGGGTTTGACCGCAGATGGGATTTGAATGGGCGCAGATGGGGGGCGGGGATGGGGGTTTTGGCAGGGGCTCACGCGGAGCGGGGCGGGAGAGAAGCGGGAACCCGGAAGTTTATCCGCAGATTTCCCGGCGGATTTTTGCAGATTGGAATGGTGAAAAGTGGGTTAACATTTGACCGCACTCTCTTGCACATGGGTCTGGTGGGCGGCGGGCTGAATCGCGGCGCAGGTGAAAAATGCCGACGGCCATTCGTTGCAGACCGCCACGCCCACCTCATGCAATTGCGGCAGCCAGAACAGCAACTGCCTGAGCAGGACGCAAATCGATTGCTCAGGCTTGGTTGATACCGGGTTAAGGCGGGAGGATGGGGAGAAAAGCTCGGTTGAAGGGTCGCACAACAAAACCAGAAAGACCTTGGGATGCCGGGCGCGCCGACCGAAGTGAAAAATCAGCCTTGACCGCCCTGATTGTATCAGGAATTTTGCAGTGTCTGGAAAGACCTTTGCCAAAATGAACCCATTAACCATATTAAGAGAAGCAATCAAGGCCGTCCCGGCACTTAAATACGCATTCGGGTTGTTGGGCTTGGTGGCCGTGGCGGCTATTGTTGCCATGCTGAAAGTGGAGCCCAAAATCGCCGTTTTTGGCACCGTGGTGATTCTGATCTTGATGGTGGCGGTGGTGGTGTTTGCTCGATTGACCACGTTGGACACGGGGATTTTGAAGTACCCAGCCATCGTTTTTCTGTGGTCATTTACTCTCTTGACGGTCGCGACCGGAGGTTGCTTGTTTAGCGTAGCGACCATGGGAAAGCCAAAATTCTTCGCCGTTTTGCTGCTCGGGAACCGGACCGATCCCGTGCTGCCCGAGGTTCCGCAAAAGGAGCAGGCCATCCGGTTGCCGGCCAATCCTGGAAAAATCGTTTTGACCGTAACTACTTCGGAGGTGAGAACCGACACCATGGATGTGGTGTCACCGCAAAGACGGGTCGATTCTTCCAGTGATGATCATGACCAGACGGTGACTTCCGATCCCATCCCCGCAGGTTGGTCGGTCGTGCCAGGTTCGGTACATGTGCCCATCACCTGGGCCCAAGGTAAGCAAAACCACGATTGGTGGTTGGACAATATTCGTGAGAACCCGATTCCGGCGGTGCATGTCCGCACGGAACATCACGGCTTGGGCACGAGTGGCAAGATCGAATTTCATTTCGAATACAAATTGTCGCGCCGCATCGAAGTGCCGAAAACCGAGGACAAGAATATCGAATTGAGTTGGGGCCAAATCAGGGTGGAACCGATCGTGCCCCAAAAATGGGTTATCCATTACACCCCTCCGGACGGTCCAACTCAGGAGATCATCGGACCCTACAAAATGAGCTTTATTGAGATTAAACCCGATGGGGAAAAGTTGGTTCTCTCGGCGCCTGCCAAAAAAGATCAAGGCGCGTATTGAATCTTGGCCGGCAAAGAAAAACCGACTTGGATCCGCTCTCGTTGATCGGAATCAGAGTGCCAATTTGGCGGGCTGAACACTGGGTTCAGCTACCAACTTCAGAAACTCCGCGCCCAACTGCTGGGGGTCGCGGCAGACGAGGAAATACCAGCGGCCGAGTTGGCCCCAGTGGTTGACGGCTTGGAGCCAGCGCTGGGCGGCTTGATGCTTGGCTTCGGTGTCGTCGTGGTTCCGGCCTTTGATTTCCAGCACTACGGTGAAATTCGGGCGGACGCGGACCAGGAAGTCGGGCTCGTAGAAGTGGGGCTGGTTGTAAAGCTCGTAGGGGATGTTGAACTCCAAGCGGTCGTTGCGGGCGTAGCACTCGATCACCTTGTCGCGGGCAAGTTTATCCAGTTGGAAGGCGGCGGCTTGTTCCCAGGAATTCGTGTCGCAGGCCACGAAATTGAGGTGGCTGGCCAGCGTCGCCTGGACGGGCTTGACGGTTTTGAAATGGACCCGCGCCGTGGTGTCGATGGGGCGGGAGCGGTTCAGGCGGGGCAGCAAGGGCGACTCGCCTTTGGCGTCGTCCGGCACGATGGCGGCGGTAAGCAGGCCGACGATCCGTTCGCTGTAGGTTTGCAAACCGAGCTCGCAGGGGTTCAGGCCCGCGAGGTCCACCCGCTCGGCGACATATTTTTGGACGATGCGCAGCACTTGCGGGAAGAGGGCCCGGCGGTTGCCGGTGCGGACTTTGGCTTGGCCTTTCGGAGTCGCTTCGGTCAGGACACGGACAATTTCGCGCGCCATGACAAACTCGATAGTTTGCAAGTGCATGGAGCGGTAGTATTCCTCGCGGTCCACCAGATCGAAGCCAAAGCCGCTGTGCGCGCTGATGTGCCCCTCCTGATAGCCGACTTGCGGTTTGACGAAGGCCGCGGTCGGCGTGTTGGCAGGATCGAGTTTCGTGCGCTCGATCTTGGCCACGTCGGCGGTGATCTGGTTGCGCTGCAACGCCACCACGTAACCTTCCACCACCGGGAACCGGATTTCGAACTCGGGCCGCTCCGGCATAGCCTTGATCTCGTGCTTGGGCCGCTCTTCCGGCGGCGGGCCTTGGCCGGGTGGGCGGCCCTTGAACGGGATCAGGGAAAATGGCACGCCAAAAATGTCCACGTATTCCTCGGTCAACAAACCCGTGGCGGGATCGGGGGTATAATCCAACCGCCGGAGACCGCGGCCGACCACCTGTTCACAGAGCAATTGGCTGTGAAAGGCCCGCAGGCCCAGAATGTGCGTCACGTTGTTGGCGTCCCAGCCCTCGCTCAACATGTTCACGCTCACCACGCAGCGGATGTGCGCGCCCGCTTCCCCCGGCTTGCCGACGGTCGAGACGATTTTCCGCAACTCCTCCGCCGCGTCTTTTTTGGACGCCTTGGGGTCTTCGCTTTCCGCCGCCGCCAGCAATTTGGAGTCGATCCGCAGCGTGACCTCCGCTCCTTCCCGATTCCACAGCTCGGGAAAGCCCGGCAACCCGCTGCTGTAGAGCTTGCGGGCCTTCGGCTTTTTCTTGCGGGGCGACGGGGTTTCGTCCTCGTCCTCCTCGGCTTCCGCCGCGGCCGCATCGGCGTCCGCACTGGAGTCCTCGCCGGAGATGTTCCGGAAAAACACCTTGGCAATGTCCGTGTTGTCGCACACCACGATGAGCACGGGCGGCGTGCGGTCCTGGCCGGGGGCGGAGGCGGTGATCCCGTCCAGTTTTTGCTTCCATTCCCCCACCAGCGTCAGTAGCGCATCCTCGGCCTCGCGGTACACGACCTCCGGCTTGGGTTTGCCGCCGGTGAGCTTTTGCCCGGAGCGCAGGTTGCGGGTGATATGCTCCCAGAGCTTGAAATACTTCGGATCGGGCCGGCCGGTGTTGTCGATGGCGGGCAACCGGGGAATCTTGGTGATGCCGCTTTCAATCGCATCGACCAGGGAAAAATCGCTCACGATCCACGGGAACGGCGAGCCTTCCGGGTAACCACTGCCTTGGAGGTAAAACGGCGTGGCGGACAAATCCACGCACAGGCCGATGCCGCACGCCGCGTTGATCCGGTCCAGCCCGTCCACCCACACGGTCGCCTCCTCCCGCTCCGCCTTGGCCTCGGCGGTCAATTCCACGTCCTCGCCCACCGGCGCCGGGCGGTAGGCATGATGCCCCTCGTCGTTCAGGACCATCAGCGGTTCGTCGTCCCACAAATCGCCCAAGCGATTGCGCGCAA
The DNA here is from genome assembly GCA_903930565.1 of uncultured Pedosphaera sp. Lineage (GTDB taxonomy): Bacteria > Verrucomicrobiota > Verrucomicrobiia > Limisphaerales > Pedosphaeraceae > CAIXFN01. The sequence goes on along the minus strand of CAIYZC010000309.1, from coordinate 72 downwards.
AGGCTTCGGCGCTTTCCGGTCCCAAGCGCACCACCGGCGCGCCGCCCACCTTTTGGACTTCGGCTTCCGGGG
>CAIYZC010000308.1 GCA_903930565.1 uncultured Pedosphaera sp. | reverse complement strand
GGCATCATTAACAACGCCGCGTTCTCCCTCCAGCGCGGCCTGCGCGAAGGCCGCACCGATCTCGGCGAGCAATTGCAGATCATCCGCGAAGAGGTGGAACGTTCGGACCGCATCATCACCCAGTTGCTGGGCTACGCCCAACTCAGCGAGGGGCGCGTCGAAAAATTGGACGTCGCGGCGGAAATCGAACGCGCCATCCAGGAGGTCCTGCCGCCCGCGGCCCACTACGCCATCACCGTCGAACGCCGGGTGGAGGAGTCCCTCCCCGCCTTGATGATGCAGCGGGTCCACCTCGGGGCGGTGCTGGTCAACCTCCTCCAGAACGCCCGCGAAGCCGCCCAAGCGCCGGGCCGGATTGAGATTTCCGCGCGGGCCGAGGGCGACAACGCCGTGGAGATCAGCATCGCGGACAATGGTCCCGGCATCGCGCCGGAATACCTCAACCGGGTGTTCGAGGCGTACTTCAGCCGCAAGGAAAAAGGCACCGGCTTGGGCCTGGCCATCGTGAAACACAACGTGGAGCTTTACGGAGGCACGGTCCGTGCGGAATCCGCGCTTGGAAATGGCGCGCGCTTCGTGTTAATGTTTCCGGCACGTATATTTGTTAAATAGACTGCCATGATCCGCCCCGCCGCACCCGTTCTCGTGGTCGATGACGAGAAGAACATGCGCCTCTCGGTCAGGACCATCCTGACCGACGATGGCTACGCTGTGCGCGTGGTTGAGAGCGGGGAGGAAGCCCTCGCCCTCCTCGGCCAGGAGGAGGTGTTCATGGTGCTCACGGACGCCCGGTTGGGCGGCATGAGCGGCTACGAGCTCATCGGGAAAATTCACACCCGCTGGCCGGATTTGCCCATCCTGATGATCACGGCCTACGCCACCCCCAAGCTGGCGGTGGAGGCGATTCAGGCCGGGGCGTTCGATTATCTCGCCAAACCCTTCGCGCCGGAGGAGCTGCTCCATTCGGTCGGGCGCTGCGCGGAACGTTATCAACTCCTCCACCAAAACGCCGCCCTGCGGGCGCGCGCCCAGGAGACCTACCAGCTCGAGCACATCGTCGGCGATTCCCCCGCCATGCACGACCTGCGGCAAATGATCCAGACCGTCGCGCCCACCGCCGCCCGCGTCCTGATCCTGGGGGAGAGCGGGACCGGCAAGGAACTGGTCGCCGGCGCCCTGCATTGCCTCAGCCGGCGGAGCGCCGCCAATTACGTGCGCATCAACTGCGCCGCCATTCCGGAAACCCTTCTCGAAAGCGAACTCTTCGGCCACGAAAAGGGCGCTTTCACCGGCGCGCTCCGCCAAAAAGCGGGCCGCGTGGAGGAGGCCGACGGCGGCACGATCTTCCTCGATGAAATCGCGGACATGAGCCGCCCGCTCCAGGCAAAGCTGCTCCGGTTCCTGGAGGATGGCAGCTTCACCCGCGTGGGCGGGGTCCAGGAATTGCGCGTGGATGTCCGCCTCCTGGCCGCCACCAACCGCAACATCATTGAGGCCATTCGCGTCAACGAATTCCGCGAGGACTTGTACCACCGCCTCAACGTCGTGCAGTTCCGCCTGCCGCCCCTCCGCGAACGGCACCAGGACGTCCTCCTGCTGGCCGAGCACTTCCTGCGGCATTTCGCCCCCACGGTGAAAAAGCCCGCCCGCCGGTTCGCCCGCTCCGCCCAGCAAAAGCTCCTCAGCCACCACTGGCCCGGCAATGTCCGCGAACTGCGGAACGTCATCGAGCGGGCGCTCATTCTCGAAAACTCCGACGAAATCCAGCCCGCCAACCTCCCCGATTTCCAATTGGAAACCGGCCTGCGCAAACCCGCCGGGCCCCGCGCGGATGGCCGGCAGTCGCTCGACGAAATCATGGCGGGTTGCGAGAAGGAATTGATCATCTCCGTGCTGGAGCAGCACCGCTTCAGCCTCACCCGCACCGCCGAGCATCTCAAAATCAGCCGCCACGCCCTGCGCTACCGCATGCAGCGCCTCAATATCAGCACAGACGGGGATACGGAGGAGGAAACCGCTGTCGGCGTCCCCGGGGGCGGGCGGGAAACCGGCGGCTAACGCCCTTTTGACGCACCATGGACGACCATAGCCAAGCTTTCAAATTTCAGTCCCCGCTCGTGGCGCACGATGTCTGGCGCGACAGTGTCATCGTGGTGAGCGCCGTCGGGCTGCTCATCATTATCATCGCCCTGTTCGTGCGATACATTCGCGGCTCGAAACCCGAACGTTCCGACCGTTCCCGGCCTTCGTCGTCCGGTGTGGCCGACCCCGAGGTGATCGTGCAAATTGGGCGCAGCGGCCGCAAACGCAAGGTCCGGCGCCATCACCGCCACCGCAACCCCACGCTGGCGGAAACCGGCGGCCTGCCCCCTCCCCGGCCCGCAGGCACGCCCCCCCGCGGTACCTGAGCCACCACATGGAAGCCAGTCAGAACATCACGCGCAAGAGCGCCTCCAATCTGGCCTTGGCGTTTGTGCTCCTGCCCAAACCCAAACGCGACGCCATGTGCGCCCTCTATGCCCTTTGCCGCGAGGTCGATGACGTCGCCGACGAGGACACCGCCCCCGTCGCGGACCGCCAGGCCCGCCTGACCGCCTGGCGCGAGGACATCCGCCGCGCGTGCTCGGGCGGCACCCCGCAGATGCCGGTCAACCGCGAATTTCAACCCGCCATCCTCGCCCACCAGCTGCCGTTCGCGTTGTTTGACGAACTCATCAAGGGGGTGGAAATGGACCTCACCACCACCCGTTACCAAACCGCCGCCGAATTGGAGTTGTACTGTTACCGCGTGGCCTCGGTCGTGGGGTTGTTGAGCATCGAAATCTTCGGCTACCGGGACCCCCGCTGTCGGGATTACGCGGTCCACCTGGGCCAGGCGTTGCAATTGACCAATATCTTGCGCGACGTGCGCGCGGACGCCGAGCGCGGTCGCATTTACCTGCCGCTGGAGGACCTCGCCCGCCACGGCGTCACGCCGGAGGAGATTTTGCGGTTTGAATACTCGCCCCGCTTCCGGGCGTTGGCCGAGAGCGTGGGCGCCCGGGCCCGTGGGTTTTACCAAAAGGCCCGCGAAACCCTGCCGGTCGGCGAACGCCGTTCCATGGTGGCGGCCGAATTGATGGGGTCGGTCTATTGGCGCCTGCTCCGCAAGCTCGAGCGCCGGCACTTCGACGTGCTCGGCCCCCAACCCACCCGCCTGGGCAAGGCGCAAAAACTCTATTTGATCGCCCGCGCCGGCGTCCGCACCGCCGCCGGCCTCCTCACGCCCAGCTATGGCACGCCCTGAGGCCGCGCGGCGCCTGATCGTCAACGCCGACGACTTTGGTCGCTCCGCGTCCATCAACCAGGCGGTGATCCTGGCCCACCGCCAGGGCATCCTCACGACCGCCAGCCTCATGGTGAACGAACCGGCCGTGGCCGAGGCCGTCGCCCTGGCCCACGCCCATCCCCGGCTCGGGGTGGGGCTGCATCTGTCGTTGCTGTGCGGCCGCGCCGCCCTCCCCGCCGCGGAAATCCCGGGCTTGGTGAACGCCGCGGGGGAGTTCGGCGACCAACCCGCGGCGGTGGGGTTCAAATACTTCTGGCGCCGCGACTTGCGCGAACAGTTGCGGGCGGAGATCCGGGCCCAATTCGCCCGCTTCCGCGCCACCGGCCTGCCGTTGGACCACGTCAACGGCCATCTCCATATGCACCTGCACCCCGTGGTGCTGGGCTTGCTCCTGGCGGAGGCGAAGGCGTTCGGCCTCACGCACGTGCGCCTCACCCGTGATCCGTTCCGTTTAAATTTCCAATTGGCCCGGGGCCGGTGGCTGTACCGCGGCAGCCACGCGCTCATCTACACTTGCCTCTCCGCCTGGGCCCGGCCCCAATTCCGCCGCCGCGGCCTCCGGCATACCCCGCGCGTCTTCGGGTTGCTCCAGAACGCCCTCGTGGACGAGGCTTACGTCGCCGCGTTGCTCCCCTGCCTGCCCCCCGGCGATTCCGAGCTTTACTCCCATCCCTCCCTGGACGAATTTAAAAACGAGTTCGTGGCCCTGATCAGCCCCCGCATTGTCGCGCTGGCGCGGGATCAGGGTATCCAGCTCATCCGTTACCAGGACCTTTAAAGCTTTGTGACCAAAATCTTGATTTTGTTGGTGTTCGGCCTGCTCTGCGAGGCCGTCGGGGTGGTGTACCTCAATCAGGGCCTCCGCCAGGTCGGCGAGGTGCGCCAAGTTACCGTTGCCGAAGTGCTGCGAGTGGTCAAAGGCGCCGCCACAAACCCCCGGGTCCTGCTCGGCATGGTCTTCGAGACGCTGTTCTTCGGCACCCTGGTCACCATGATGTCCAAAGGCCGTGATATCAGCTTCATCTGGCCCCTCACCGCCCTGGGCTTTGTCTTCACCACCGCCGCTGCCCAGTTCATCCTGCGTGAGCAGGTCTCCTGGCTCCGTTGGGCCGGCGTTTTCCTCATCATGCTCGGCGCGGGGGTCATCACCTACACCGAGAAAATTAAGGAAACCACCCCCAAACCGCCCGCCGTTGCCCCGGGCAATTAATCGACGGTTTCCGGGTCGTCGGCCGTTCCTGGGGCCGCGTCGGTCGTGGCGTCCGGCAAAATACTGGACACCACCAACGCCTCCGGCGTGAGATATTTCCGCGCCACCGCCCGGATTTGCTCCGCGGTCACGGCTTCATAGCGCGTGTCATCGTGGTCGCCGTGTTGGAAGCCCAGCCCGAACAACTCGTCCAGCGAGGCCGTCAGGGCCAGGCCGCCGAGATCCTGTTGGGCGATCTTCTTCTGGCCGATCACCTTCGCCTTGGCTCGCCGCAGTTCCTCGTCGGACAGGCCTTCCTCCCGCAACAACGCGGCCTCGCGGAGCAACTCGGTCTCCACCAACTCCACTTGCTCCGGCGCGGTGCCCACGTAGAACGCGAAGTAGCCCGGCACCAGCCCGAGGAAGTTCTGCGCGCCGACATAATACGCCAGGCCCAGGTGGTCCCGGATGCGCAGGAACAGGCGGGAACCCAGGTCGCTGCACGCCTCCTGCAGCAGTTCCAGCGCGTAGCGGTCCGGATCGTAAACCGTCGCGCCGCGGAAGCCGATGATCAGCACCGCCTGCTTCTTGTCGCGGAGTTCGCGCACCCGCTGCACGGCCATCAGGGGCGGGGCGGGCGGCGCGATCACGGGCGGTCGTCCGCCGGGAATCCAATCGCCCAACGCCGCTGCCACCGCGGCGCGCACCGCCTCCGCCGTCACGTCGCCATAGATGGCGAGCACGCAATTGTCCGGCACCGTCAGGCGTTCGTGAAAGGCGCGGAGGTCCGCCGCTTGCAAGCCGGTGACGCTTGTCTCCGTGCCCTGCGTGTCGAGCCCGTAGCCCGTTTCCCCGAACAAAGTCCGCCGCATGGTGATGCTCGCGGACCGCAGCAAATGATCCCGTTGCGCCCGGATGCCCGCGAGTTGAATCTCGCGTTCCCGCGCCAAGGGGGCTTCCGGAAAGGTGGGTTCGCGCAGCACCTCGGCGACGAGCCCGAGCCCGGTCGCGAAATCCCCGCTGAGCACCTCGGCGCTGACGCCGAAGGAATTGTTGCCGCCAAAAGCGTCCAGGCTGCCGCCGACGGATTCAATCGTTTCCGCGATGTCCTCGGCGGAACGGTTGCGGGTGCCTTTGAGCAACATTTTGCCGGTGAGTTGCGTCACCCCGTTGTTGGCCGGGGTTTCCGCCAGCACGCCACCCTGGAACACCGCGCGGATTTCCACGAAGGGCAGGCGGTGGTCCTCCTTGACCAACAGGCGCAGGCCGTTGGGCAGGGTGAATTTTTGCACGCCGTGCTGGTCGTTGGTCTCCGTGGTCGTGGTCCCGCGCGGCGCCGTGCCGTTGGGCAGCAGCGCGAACAAGGTCCGGTTTTCGGGGCCGAGGTGCGCGCGGGCCACGCGTTGCAGGTCGGCCGGCGTCACGCGCTTCACCGCGGCGAGGTAACGCTCCGAGAAGTTCAAATCATTGGCGGCCAGCCAGTTGCCGCCCAGGTCCGCGGCCTGCCCCTGCATGGTCTTCCGCGTGGACAGTGTGGCGCTGATGAATTGCTTCACCGCCTTGGCCACTTCCGCCGTGCTCACCGGTTCGTCCCGCAGGCGCGCCACTTCCGCGAGCAGCGCCGCGCGCGCCGCGGGGAACTTGTCGGCGTCCATCACGGCGCTCACGCCGAAGAGCCCCGTCGCCCCGGGACTGTACGTCCACGCGTCCGCCGAGTGGACCAGCGCCTGCGTCTCGCGCACGCGCTGGTAGAGCCGCGAGCTCCGCCCCTGCCCGAGCACCGCCGCCAATACGTCCAGCACCGGCACGTCGGGATGCCGCAGCTCGGGGATGTGCCAGCTCACGTGTGCGTGCCCAAGCTCGATCGGCGCCTCCTCCACCAACTCGCGCGCGCCCGTCTGCCGCGGTTCCTCGGGCAGCACCATGGGCGGCAGCGCCCGGGCCCGCGACGCCGCGTAGGCGGCCCGGATTTGCGCCACCACCGCCGCCGGTTCCACGTCCCCCACCACCACGAAAAACACGTTGTTCGGCGCGTACCGCTCGCGGTAATAGGCCCGGATGTCCTCCGCCTGCAACTCGTTGTAAATGTCCTTGTACCCGATCACCGTCAGCCGGTACGGGCTGCGGGTGTACGCCGTCTCGAACAACCGCCGGCTGGAGCGCCGACCGGGGTCGTCCTGGTTCATGTCCATCTCCCGCAGGATGACCTGTTTCTCCTTCGCCATCTCATCCGCCGGCAGGGTGGCGTTCTGCATGATGTCGCAAAGAATGTCCACCGCCACCGCCGCGCCGGTGTTCGGCACATCGATGTGGTACACCGTGCGGTCAAAGGACGTGTAGGCGTTCATGTAACCGCCCGCCGCCTGCACCTCCTGGTCGATCCGCCCCGCCCCGCGCGTCGTCGTGCCCTTGAACAGCATGTGCTCCAGCACGTGGGACAGCCCGGCCCCGAGCCATTTCCCCTCGTGCACACTCCCGGTCATGCTCCACGCCTGCGCCGAAACCACCGGCGCGCTGTGGTCCGCCCGCACGATGATGACCAGGCCGTTGTCCAAGGTGGTCACGCTGACGCCCGGCGGAATCGCCGGGAGTTCGTCGGTCGTGGGGCCATTGGCGGAGTCGGAACCAGAATGGGAAGTCATGGGAAATTAAGAACGGGGTGCTTTGCCCGCCGCCGGGGCGGACTCGGGGAGTTTGCTCTTCGGTAGAAACGGGCGGCGGAAGGCATCCTCAAAGTTGTAGCCGCCGACAAAGTCGGCGCGGGAATCGCGCTCGGTCTTGCCCAGCAGTCCGCTTTCCACCAGCGTGAACACCATCTCGCCAAAATCCTCCCCGCGCCGCACGCCCCAATCCTCCAAGACCGTCAGGGCCAGCGGACCATACAACTCCAGCGCGTGCTCGCGAATGCCCGCCAACAATTCCTGCCCGGACACGTGCCGCGGCCCGCCCTTCGCCTCCCGCCCCAGCCGATGCTGGGTTTGGGCCAGCGCATCCCGCAGGAAGAGGTACGCGTCGCGCGCATACCGTGGGTTCGCGGCCACGATTTGGTCCAGCGCGTCTTCGAACAGTATGGTTGGCATGGTGGTTGGGGTGGGGGAGTATTGGTTCGGCGCTTCGTTCCGCCCGGCGGAGTGCCCGCGGCGGGCTTCAGCCCACCGCAATGTTCACCAGTTTTCGGGGAACCACAATGATCTTGCGGATCGTTTTGCCGTCCAGGAAGGGTTTGGCCTTTTCGCTGGCCAAGGCCGCCGCCTCCAGCGCCGGTCCGGCGATGTCCACCGGCACCACCAGCAAATCCCGCAGCTTGCCGTTCACCTGCACCGCGATCTCCATCGTGGTTTCCACCAGGAGCGCCGGGTTGAAGCGCGGCCAGGGCGCGTACGCCAAAGTGCCCGGCGCCGTCGGCTCGCCCGCGGCCAGTTTCGCGAACAACTCCTCCGCCAAATGCGGTGCGAAGGGTTGCAACAGCGTCAAAAAGTCCCGCACCACCGCCCGCGGCTTCACCGGCCAGGCAATGGCTTCATTCACGAACACCATCAGCGCCGAAATCGCCGTGTTGAACCGCATCCCGTCCAAATCCTCCGTGACCTTTTTGATGCACGTGTGCAGCGTCTTGAGCTGCGCCGGCGTGCCCGGCACGTCCTGGATCGCCGCGCTCAAGCGCACTTCCGCCAGCAGTTCCGGCCCCGCCGCGCCCGCCAGGGTCAAGGCCTGTTCAAAAGCGGTTTCACTCGCCTCGTCCACTAGCAACCGCCACACCCGGCCCAGGAAGCGGTACACGCCCTCCACGCCCTGCGTATTCCACGGTTTCACCATTTCCAGCGGCCCCATGAACATTTCATACAGCCGGAACGCGTCCGCCCCGTAGGCTTCGAGCACCACGTCCGGGTTCACCACATTCCCGCGGGACTTCGACATCTTTTGCCCGTCCTCGCCCAGGATCAACCCCTGGTTGACGAGCTTGAAGAACGGTTCGCGCGTGGAAACGTGGCCGAGATCGAACAGCACCTTGTGCCAGAACCGCGCGTAGAGCAAATGCAGCACCGCGTGCTCCGTCCCGCCCACGTACAGGTCCACCCCGGGCGTGCCGCCCGCGCCGCCCGTGCCCATCCAATAGTGTTCCGCCGCCGGATCCACAAACGCGTTCGAATTCCGCGCGTCTTGGTACCGCAGGTAGTACCAGCAACTGCCCGCCCACTGGGGCATGGTGTTCGTCTCGCGCACCGCGCCGTCCACCGCCGCCACCCAATCCGCCGCCCGCGCCAACGGCGGTTTGCCGTC
>CAIYZC010000307.1 GCA_903930565.1 uncultured Pedosphaera sp. | reverse complement strand
GAGGTCGCCGTTGCCAAAGGTGGCGTTGAAAGTCTGCGCTTGGGCGGAAGCCGCCAAGCCCAGGGCGGCGACGGTCAGGACCGCCGCGGACAAAAGGTTTTTCATGATGGTTCGGAGTTGTGTTTCGGGTTGCTGACTACTAAACAGAGCGTATTGCCGGCAAACGGCCCGGCGGTTGACGGCCATGAAAATACCAGTCACGGCCCCCGGCCGGAACCAAGTTAGAGGACGCCTTTGGCTACTTTAAGGCCACGGGAATACATTTTGTAAGTTATTGCTGGAGAGATGTTTGGGGAAGTTGTTTGGGGGCATCGTGGCGGCCAATGGCGAATTGCCGCAGATAAGTAACGCGCCGCGGATCCGTGCCCCTTGGTGGTGGGAATTCGCCGGTGGGAGATGCGCCGTAACGGAAATGTCACTTGGGTGACACCGTTTCGCCATCCGCGCGGGGCAGGATGCGCCGAATGCGAAACGAACAGCAATGCAACCAGCGTGCCGCCGTGCGGCGCCGGGTGGCCATCACGGCCTTGGCTTGGGGACTCTGGAGCGTCACGGGCGCGGTGGCCCGGGGCCAGGAGGCCCATGATCCGCTGCTCGATTTGATGATTGAGAAGGGCATGGTCACGCGCGAGGAAGCCAACCGGGTGCAGAGTGAGGCGGACGCCCGTCGCACCAACGCCCTCGCCGGGCCGCTGCGCGTGCCCGACTCCGTCTGGAAAATCGACAAGGCGGTCAAAGACATCACCCTGTTTGGCGACATCCGCCTCCGGTATGAGCATCGCGAAGGCACCATCCCCGGGGGTTCCCGCTTGGAACTGGACCGGGACCGTCTGGCTTTGCGCTTCGGGCTGCGGGGCGATTTGTTCGACGATTTTTATTTCGGCCTGCGGTTGGAGACTTCCACGAACCCCCGCTCCACCTGGATTAATTTGGGCGGATCCTCGCCCGGGCCTTCGGGCAAGTCGGCCAACGGCATCAGTGTCGGCCAGGCGTTTATTGGTTACCGCCCCGAGAGTTGGGTGGACATCACGGTGGGCCGGATGCCGAACCCGATGTTCGCCACCTCGATGGTTTGGGATCCGGATATCAATCCGGAAGGCGCCACGGAGCGGTTCAAGTACAGCGTGGGCAAGGCGGATTTCTTCGCCACGTTCGGCCAATTCCTCTACCAGGACAACAACCCCGCGTATGTGTCGCAGAACCTCCTCGCCCCGATTACAACGTCGCGCACGCAGCAGGGCACCGACCAGACCTTCCTGCTCTCCTGGCAGGGGGGCTTGAATTACCATTTCAACGACACCACGTCCGCCAAGTTCGCCGGCACCCTGTATGACTACTTCGGCTTGGTGAAGAGCGCCGCCGGAGTAACGCCGCTCGGCGTGGGCGACGCTTTCGTCGGGGAAAGCGCCAACAATCCCATCAACGGCCTGACCTCCCAAAACGGGGTCACCTACAACCAAGTGGGGGTCAACAACCTGCTGGTGGTGGACGTGCCGGTGGAATTTGATTTCAAGGTCAGCCGCTTAAACGCCCGGATTTTTGGCGATTTCGCCTACAATTTGGAAGGCGGCGACCGGGCCCGGGCGGCGTGGGCATCGCTCTCGGCCCAAAGCGCGGTGCTCGGCGGCACCCCGCCGCCGCTGGTGACCGCGGGGCCGCAATCCCACGCGGTGTACGCCTGGCAGGCGGGGGCGGCCATCGGCAACGGCGACAAGCCCGGCCTCACCGCCGGCACCGTTGCCCGCCGGCACACCTGGGAACTGCGCGGCTACTGGCAGCACGTCGAGCAATACGCCCTGGACCCCAATTTGCTGGATTCCGACTTCTTTGAAGGCCGCGGGAACCTGCAGGGCGCCTTTATCGCCGGCGCCTACGCTTTCACGGACAACGTGATCGGCACCGTGCGCTACGGCAACGCTTCGCGGATCAACAAAAACTTGGGGACGGGCGGCAACAATCTGGACCTCCCCCAATTGAACCCCATCCAGCGCTACAGCATCCTGCAGTTGGATCTGACCCTGAAGTTTTAAGCGGACGGTTCACGACCCCGGAATTCGGCGGCCGGCTTCCCAGTCGGCCGCCTTGCTTTTTTGGGGCAAAAATCCGTGCCGCGCTGCAATGAAGGTCTATTCGAAGGCCGGGTTGGCCGCCGTTTGCGGAACTTCGATTCAATCACCACTGGGGAATCCCCGGAAAACAGCGCTTTCGTCCACCTGCTCCGCAAATTCCTCGAAACTCAAATTGCCAATGGAAAGATTGCTGTCGATGGCGGCAATCTGGTTGGCGGCGGCGCGGAACCGCCGTCCGGGTTCATCGAACAGGTCCACGACCAGCACGGGATGGCCGGGCGCCGCCATCGCCATTTGGTCCGCCAACACAATGAAGCTGTGACCGTAGTCTTCGGGCAGTGCCGCCCGCACCTGCTCCGGCGTCCAGCCGCTGTGCGCCGGGTCATCCAGCACCTCCAGGTAGAAACCGAACGGCTCCTCCGGCTCCCGGGCCGCGGCGAGGAGTTCCTGCCAGGCGGTGGGGTGGGTGAAATCCGTGCGGAGCAGCAGGGCGTTTTCCGAAGCGGGTAGGTTCATAATTTCATTCGGAACGGAGAGCTTTAATGATCGCCGAACGGTAGCCGGGGTCCTTTTCGTGGAGCTGCAGGACGCCGTTCGCGAGATCGATGTTGGTGTAAAATTCCGCGTAGCGGTCCTCGGGGTCGGCTTCGTGGAAAAGCTTGAGCTTGACGGGGCCTTTGTCCAGGTCGGCCGGTTCACCACCCAAGGAAAGCGCCACCAAAGTCGTGGTGGGTCGCATGGCTGTGGGGGCCAGTTTGGTGGCGTATAGTTGGTCCAGGATTTGCAGGAGCGCGTCGCTCGGGGCCCCCAGCGAACGATAGGTAACCGTTCCGCGGTAAATGAGGAAAGGAAGGTTGTCGACCCGGGCGCCCGCCGTCCAATGAGCCCCGAGCACCACGGTAAGGCCGGCTTTGCGTCCGTGGTGAACTCCGTAGGCGTGCAACGCCAGCGCGCCATCGGGCAGGGTTTCCCGCGAGCGAAGGGCAAATTCGAGATCCACGAAATCTTCCTCCCCGCTCCGGGCGGTGAGCTCGGGAAGCGGAAGCTCCGTCGTTTGCGAAGCCGGCCGCTTGGAGCAGGCACTAAAGAGAAAGGAGAACAGACCCATAAGGATGAACGCGGATTTCGGTTGCGTCCCAAGCGCGCGCAGCGGCGCGCGAGCTTGCGCGGACACAACTGCGTTTGGTCGGGCCGGTTTCATTGGCTTGAACCTTACAAATGTGAGTCGGACCGGGCAAGGAATTGTTCGCAGCCAAGGCGGGACACGGCGCGAACGGGAGCGCCGCTTTCGGAGTCCGCAGTGGCAGCCGGTTTCGCGATTATTCCACCGCCTCTGAATGTGGGGGGGCGCGGTGGCTTTTCGAGGCCAGGTCCCGGAGGCGCGCTCATCCGCTCGGGGTTCACGGATGGTCGGAGACCGCCTTTGCGACCGAGAGCGGAACTTCCTTCCGCACTCCACAACGCTGCCGCGCGGTCCCAGGCCACCGAGCCGGGCGGCGATGCGGGTGAACCGAGCGCAACGCCGCGCTGGGGGCCAACGCCAATCCCCGGTACCGCCATTGGCGCGGGGGTGATTGTGGGAGTGGTTCCGGGTGCGAGCCGCGCAACCAGTAGTTCGCCGCTCAAACGCCCAACAAAGTCCGCGCCTCCGCCATTCCCGGGGCGGGCCGGCCGAACTCGCTGGCGGTGACTCGGGCGAGGGCCACGAGGTGGCGCCAACGGAAGGGGGCGGAGGCCGTGTTGAATTCCTCGGTGACCGTGCGGTAAAACTTTTCGGCGTGCAACGCGCCGTCCTCGCTGACGGCGAAGCTGCGCAACAGATCGAACACCGGCCGGGCGGGGTGCCCGAGGTCGCCATACCGTTGCACCAGGGCGGCCGCGCGGGCCTGCAAGTTGCCGCGCACGGCCTCCTCGATTTCGGGGAGCAGGGCGGCGGCGTCCGTGGTCCGGATTTGGGCCAGGTGTTGCGCCAGGGGCAGGGGCTGCCATTGGGCGAAATCGCCGCCCCGGGCCGTGCGGTCCTGGGCCACTTGCCAGGCGCCCAGGATCAGGCAGGCCTGGCGGTTGCGGGCCTGGCCCACGCGGGCAAGATTGCGCCACGCGTTGGCGGAATCGCAGGCATGCACGCCGATGGAATCCCCGTGCACGCTGCCCACGGGTTTGCCGGCGACCTCCTCGCGCGGCGAGCGCCCCTGATCGCGCAGCAGCAGTTGGTTCGCGGTCAGGGAGATCGCTTCGCCGAGCGCGTCCGGCGCCCAACCTTCCGCGAGGGCCGCGGCCATGGCTTCCGCCGCCTGCACGGGGTCCGCGCGCAAGAAAGTTTGGCTGAGCTGCTCCAGCCAGGCGGTTTCGGGGGTTTTGGTTCCGGCGGGCCGTCCCTCCAGTTGGTGGGCTGTCAACAACCGGGGCAGGAGCACGCGGGGTTCTTCCGTGGCCGGGGGGTAGGCCCAGGCCTCCGCTTTCACACAGTAACGCACCGATTGGCGGAGCAAGGTGTGCGCCTGCTCCGGGCCGATCAAACCCAGGAGATCCCAAGCCCGGTAGGGCAGGACAACGCGGTGGACTTCGGGATGGTCCTGCACGGTCCAGAGCAGGTCGTCCAAGGCTTGCTGGGGAGATTGGCGGACCAAGCGGGCGAATTGTTGCTCCGCGGCGGCGAGATCCTGCCGGCGCACGGCCGCCTGCAGTTCGGGGCCGCCCCCGCTGCGCTCGCCGGCGTTCGCGGCGGGCAACGCCCGCAAAACTTCGCCGCGGCGTCCGCCGTGTTCTTGGATGCGGTGGGTGTTGCGGTACAGCACCTTCAAAACGGGCAAGGCGGCGGTGGCGGCGGGGGACTCGGCGGCGAGATGCAGGGCGGGGGCCAGCGCCATCATGGTGTGAAAACCCACGTAATCCTCCCCGCCGAAAGTCCGGGCATTGGCGAAAGCGGCGGCGGCGGTAAGGCGGCGCAGTTCGGTGCCCGCCCGCAAGCGGGCGACCAGCAGCGGGAGCAGTTGGGCGGCCGGCGTTTCCTGCAGGAGGCAGACCAGAGGTTCCAATTCACCGAAAGTGAGGGCGGGATCCGGTTCCGCGGCGTGGACCGTGCCCAAGTCCAGCCCGGCGGCGACTTCCACGCCCACGCTGGCGACCAACATGCCGCGGCCAACTTCGGTCAGGAATTCACGACGGGTTTGGGGCGGTTTCATGGCGGGTTTGGGGTGGTCAAATGATGAAAGGTATAACGATGACTAACCCAACTGGCCGGGGTTGTCAAGGGCGCGGATTTCCCGGGCCGGGCGCGCCCCCCCCATAATCCCCCTTTCCCCCGCCGTGGCCGGGCGCGTAGACTGGGACCACTGTGTCGCCAACGCTTTATGATTTTTTGCCCCGGGATGGCCGGGCGGACAATGACGGACTCCTCGGCCGCTTCCTCGATTACATTGAGCGCCGCGGGTTGCAATTGTACCCCGCCCAGGAGGCGGCGATTTTGGAATTGTTCGAGGAAAAGAACGTCATCCTGAACACGCCCACGGGGTCGGGCAAGTCGTTGGTGGCGGCCGCGCTGCATTTCAAGTCGCTCGCCCAAGGGCGGCGCTCCGTGTACACCTGCCCAATCAAGGCGCTGGTCAATGAGAAGTGGCTGGCCCTGTGCCGCGATTTCGGGCCGGACAACGTCGGGCTGAGCACCGGGGACGCCACGGTGAACCACGACGCGCCGATCTTGTGCTGTACCGCCGAAATTCTGGCCAACATCGCGCTGCGCGAGGGCGCGGAGGCGGAGGTGCGCGACGTGATCATGGACGAATTCCATTATTACGCGGACCGGGAGCGGGGCGTGGCTTGGCAAATCCCCCTGCTGACCCTGCCCCAGGCGCGGTTCCTGTTGATGTCGGCCACGCTCGGGGAGACGGAGTTTTTCGAGCAGGAGCTCACCCGGCGCAATGGCCGCCCCACCGTGACGGTGGCCTCGCGGGACCGCCCGGTGCCGTTGGATTTCGCCTACTCCGAGCTGCCCCTGGCGCAGACCGTGGAGTCCTTGGCGGCGGATGGCAAAAGCCCGATCTACGTGGTGCATTTCACGCAATTGGACGCCGCCCGGAGCGCGCAGGATTTCACCAGCATCAATGTCTGCACCCGGGAGGAGAAGGAAGGCATTGCGCGCGCCCTGGACGGCTTCAAGTTTTCCAGCCCCTACGGTCCGGAACTCAAGAAGTGGCTGCGCCACGGGGTCGGGCTGCACCACGCCGGGCTGCTGCCAAAATACCGCGTGCTGGTCGAGCAACTCGCCCAGCAGGGGTTGCTCAAGATCATTTGCGGCACGGACACGCTGGGCGTGGGGATCAACGTGCCCATCCGGACCGTGCTCTTCACCCAGTTGTGCAAGTTCGACGGCCAGAAAACCGGCATTCTGAGCGCGCGGGATTTCCACCAGATCAGCGGCCGCGCGGGGCGCAAGGGTTTTGACGACAAGGGCTGGGTGGTGGCGCAGGCGCCGGAGCACGTCATCGAAAACCTCCGGCTGGAAGAGAAAGCCAACAAGAGCGGCAAAAACGTGGTCAAGCGCAAGCCGCCCGAGAAGAACTATGTGGCGTGGGACAAAAACACCTACACCCGGCTCATGGGCGCCGCGCCGGAGCGCCTCATGTCGCGGTTCCAGGTCACGCACGGCATGCTGCTGAACGTGTTGAGCCGGCGGAGCGACGGCTGCGAAGCCATGCGCCGGCTCATCACCGAATCCCATGAATCGCCAAACGCCCGCAAGGGCCATGTGCGGCGGGGGTGGCAGCTCTTCCGCTCCTTGGTGGAGCGGCGCATCATTGAGTTCATCCCGGCCACGCCCGAAGGCGCCAAAGTCCGGGTGAACCTGGATCTCCAGGTGGACTTTTCGATGGACCAAGTGTTGTCCTTGTACGTGCTGGAGACGATCCCGCTCCTTGATCCGCAGGCCCCCGACTACGCGCTGGACCTCATCACCCTGGTCGAGGCCATTCTGGAGAATCCGGAAAGCATCCTGCGCAAACAGTTGGACCGCGTGAAGGATCAGAAGATGGCCGAAATGAAGCGCGAGGGCATTGAATACGACCAGCGTATGGAGGAGCTGGAAAAACTCGAGTACCCGAAACCGCGGCGCGAGTTTGTTTACAGCAGCTTCAACGCCTTCGCCGAGCGGCATCCCTGGGTCGGGCAGGAGAACATCCGGCCCAAATCCATCGCCCGCGAAATGTTCGAGCAGTTCCGGTCCTTCGCCGATTACATCAAGGACTACGAATTACAGCGGGCCGAGGGCCTGCTGCTGCGGCACCTCTCGAGCGTGCACAAAGTGCTGGCGCAAACCGTGCCCGACGCGGCCAAGAACGACGCGGTGCGCGAGTTGGAGCTCTACCTGGGCACGATGATCCGCGAGGTGGATTCGAGCCTGTTGGATCAATGGGAGAAGATGCGGGATCCCGCGTACCAGGCCACCGGCGGCACCACCGAAACGCGGCCGCCCGGCGCCGCGGAAGCGCTGGCGGACATCACGCGCGACCCGCGGGCGTTCACGGCGGCGATCCGGACGCGGATTTTCATGTTCCTGCGCGCTTTGGTGAATGGTGATTTTGAGGCCGCGCTGGGCGTGCTGGCCGGGCCGGAGCATCCCGATGCCGACCCGGCGACCGCGGGAGCCGGCGGCGAGCTCTGGACGCCCGAGCGGCTGCGCACCGCCTTCGACGCCTACCATGGGGAGCACCAATACTTGTGCCTGGATCCGAATGCGCGCAACGCGCGCCACACCTACGTGGTGCCGGTGCCGGAGTTGGGGCGCTGGACGGTGCAGCAGATGCTGGTGGATCCGGAGGAGGCGAACGATTGGGTGGCCGAGTTTTCGGTGGACCTGGCCGCCTCCCGGGCCGCCAAAACGCCGTGCCTGCGGTTGCGGCGGTTGGGGCCGTTGGTGGCGGCGTAAAGGGGACGCCGAAGCGCCAACCCATTACTTCCGCCGGGGATCCACCGGCTGACGGCTGAGATGGGCCCGGGCTTACAGCCGCTTGGGCTCGGGTTTGAGCGCGGGGAAGTTGGTGGGATTGAGTTCCAATGGTGCCGGCGGGGCGGTGTTGGTGCTCAGAACCGCGGCGGGAGCATTCGTGGCCGGGGCGTTGGTCCCCGCGACGGCGGCGGCTTTGCGGGCGGCTTCCGCGTTGTGGTGGGCGCGTTTGGTAAGGGTGTCAAAGCGCTTGCGCTGGTCGGGGGTCAGCTCCTCCCGGATATTTTCGCGCACCGTCAGGCGCTCGGCCGCCATCTGCGGAGTGATGGGCTTCCAGAGGGTTTTGGTGCGGTCCTGGCTTTCGGTGATGATTTTTTCGATCCGCTCGCGTTGGGCGCGGGAGAGGCGGAGCTCGCGGTCCATGCGCCGGATGAGTTCATGATCCTGGGCCTGCCAGGGCGTGGCGGGGGCGTTGGTGGCGGCCCCGGCGACGGCGGCCGCATTGGCGGTGCGCAGGGTGTGGCTGACCAACAGGCCGCCCGTGACGACGCCCGCGCCGAAAATGACCAAGGCGGCCAGAATGATCTTCCAAGTGTTCACCAGAGGTCGGCGGAGGTGTCGCCCGCAAAGCTGTCCACGGAAGCGAACATGGCTTGATCCAAGTCCCAGGAAAAACTATCGGCGCCCGCTTCGGGGCCGGGTTGAGTGCTGAAACCCAGGAAAAAGGCGGCCGCCACCGAGCAGGCGGCGGCGCGGCCCAAGCCGCGGGACCAGACCGCCCAAGGATTCACCGGCCACCGGGGGCGCAGGTGGGCAAGCATCCGTTGTTCGAAGGCGTACGGCACCGTCTCCGCCGGCGCGGAGTCGCGCGCGGCGGCGATCAGTATTTTATGCAAACGAGGCAAGTCCATAAGCCGACGCAGATTTAGACGCCCCCGGGAGGGGCGGTGGTTACAAATACTTGTCCTTGGTGAGTTTGGCGAGGCACTTTTTCATTTCCGCCCGCGCGCGAAAGGCGCGGACTTTGACGAGCGGGACGGACCAGCCGGTGAGCTGGGCGATTTCCTTGACGCTCCGCTCCTCGATTTCAAGGAGAGTGATGATAAGGCGGGCGGCGGGGGACAGTTGCTCCAGAATGCGCCCGACGAGTTGGCGGGCGGCCGCCGCGTGATGGTCCGCGCCCTCCGGTTCGGTGACAAAGCGGTCAAGCCAGTCGGTCTCCGGTTCCGTGATTTCGGAGAACGCCAGCTCACGGTTACGCTGGTGGCCGCGGAGGAAATCGTAACAGGTGCGCACGGTCAGGCGCATCAGCCAATGCTCGAAAGGGGCGTCGCCGCGGAAGGAGGAGAGCTTTTGATACGACTTGAGCCAGACGTCCTGGGCGATGTCTTCGACTTCGCTTTCCCGGCGCGCGTAACGGCGGGCCGTGGCGAATACCCGGGGGGAGTATTTGCGCACGAGCACCTCGAATGGCGCGGGGTCGCCCTGCAACACCGCGCTGATGAGTTCCGCGTCAGTCGGTTCCATCTGCAATCGCCATCCTGACACAGGGCCGGAGGGGACAGAAGTCAAAAGGGCGGGGGGCGGGGGTGAACACCAGCCAAGGAAGCTCACGAAGGCGGGGACATAACCGGGGAAAAACGGTTTGCTGCCGGGCGGGAGAAGGGTAAGATCAGGCCGTGAGTTCGATCAGCGCGGGTTTGGAAGTGGATGCCGATGGAACGTTGCACTTGCCCGCGCCCGCCGACCTGCCCCGCGGTCGCAAAGTATACGTGAGCGCGAACTGGCAGACGGTGGAAGGCGATCCGGCGGCCCCTCCGTTCACCCAGCCGAGGGCCGAAATGCTCCGGCAACGCATGGCCGCTGTGGATCATTTGGGCGAATTGGCTCCATTCCGGGCAATCGCCGAGCCGGTGGCTTGGCAGCGCGAGCTGCGTTTCGGTCCATCCGGTCCGGCTGGTCCACTCTCGCCGGCGACCGCCCGCCCTGGCCTCACAACTCCCTCAACCCCGCCGTATGCTGGCGCAGCCATGCTTCCGCCGCGTCGGTGGTGGGGCAGACGGTGCGGAGGAGGGTCCAGTAGCGGTCGGAGTGGTTGAGTTCGCGGCGGTGGATCAGTTCGTGTAGAATAATGTAGTCGCGCACCAGGGGCGGCGTTTGGATCAGCCGCCAGTTCAGGGAAATGGTGCCGCCCGCCGAGCAACTGCCCCAGCGGGAGCGTTGGTCCCGGATGGTCACCCGGCTGAAGGTGATGCCCAGCGGCGTCGCCAGTTCGGCCACGCGGGCGGGCAGTTCGCCGACGGCCAGTCGCTGGAGGGCGCGGCGGAGGTGGCGGCGGACTTCCGCGGCGGGGGCGGACTCGGGCACCTGCACGAGCAAATCGCCCAACCGCAACCGGCCCGGGGTTTCGACGACCGCGGGCACCCGCTCGCCGCGGAAATAAACTCCGGCCGGCGGGAGCGGGGCGAGGGCGGCGGTTCGGACCCGGTGCCATTGGTCCAACAACCAGGCTTGTTGGCGCACCACAAATTCGCGCGCGGCGCGGGCCGAGCCGCCGCCGGGAACGGTGACCGTGGCCACGCCTTGCGGGCTCAGCCGCAAAATATAGCGCCGCGCCTGGGGCCGGCGGCGGTATTCCAAGGGGATCGCCACGCCGTCCACCTGGAACATCTCGCGGGCGGTGGCGGTCGTGGGCAGAGGGCGCGGGAAATTGGGTGGCGCAACAGACATCCCGGGCAGGCTGCCGGGCCGGCGGGAGAAATTCAATCCCGCAAGTTTGGTTTCCTTGGCGGGGTGATCCGGGGTATGCTGGGCGGCGGAAGCGACAAATGGTCATGAGTAAAATTGCGACAACAGTATTGGCCGTGCTCCTGGCGGGGGCGGGCGCCGGGGTTTATTGGCAGCAGGGGGAATTGCGGCGCCTGGAGGCGGAAAACCGCGCGCTGCAGGCCGAAGCGGAAGCGGCCGCGACCGCCGCGCCGGCCGGCCCGGGAGAGACCACCGGCGCGACCGGTGCGGGGCGTCGGCGCGGGGCGGGTGGCGGATCGCCCGCCGCCGCGCCGGTGGCGGGCGAGGCCGGCGGGGCGGCCTCCCCGACGGAGATTTCGCCGGCGGGGCCGGCGGGCGCGGCGTCCACGGCCGAGTTGCTGCGCTTGCGCAGCGAAGTGGGGCAGTTGCGGCGCCAAGTGCGCGCGGCCGCCGGTGGCGGTGGCGGCGGGGCGGCGGGCCGAACTCCGGAGGCGGGCCGGGGCGCGGGCGGCGGCGCCGGGG
>CAIYZC010000306.1 GCA_903930565.1 uncultured Pedosphaera sp. | reverse complement strand
CTGCAGGGATGCTTCGCGGGCACCAATGCCACCCCCGGCGCCTACCTCCAACTCAGCGTCGTCAAAACCAACGGCGCCACCGTCTTGGTGGGGGTCACCAATGCGCCCGGCAACACCGATTTCCCCACCTTTTTCAACCAGTTTGTGACCGCCGTGAACACCAGCCCCGCGCTGCAGGGCCCGGATGGCGTGATCGTGGAGGACGTGCAACCGTTCGACTACCTGGGCTCGCTGTACTTCGATCTCCGCGCCCGCAGTCCCGGCCTTTTGGCCGCGCAAATCCAGGTCGCCCTCACGGGTTCCCCCGGTCTCGGCACCTTCCCCGCCGGCATCAACCTGCTGAACGCCAACGCCCCGGACTTGGTCCCCCGCAATCATCTGTATGTGGCCGCCGGCGTCACCAACCTCGCCTTCACCTTCCCGCTGGACACCACGCAACTGGCCGACGGTTATCATACGCTCACCGCCGCGGCCTCCGAGGGCACGGGCGTCGCCACGCAAACCCGCGCCCCGCAAACCGTCGTCGTGCACAACCATCCCCTCACCGCCACCCTTGCCAGTCTGGTGGGCGGCACCAACACCGCCTTGGAATCCACCCTCCAATTCAACGTGGCGGCCAACCCGAACAACGTCACCAGGCTGGAGCTTTTCAGCACCGGCGGTTCCCTGGGCGCGGTGGTCAATCAGTCCTCCGCCACCTTCTCCGTGGTCGCCACCAATCTTGGCCTGGGGCTGCATCCTTTTTATGCCGTGGCCACCGGCGGCGCCGGCACCACCTACCGCACCCCGACCCTCTGGTTTCGCTTGGTGGGCTTGGACAGCCCGTTCTTGTTGCAAGTCACCAACCCGATCCCCACGCTGGTCTGGCCCGCCGCCGCCGGCCGGTCTTACGACATCCTCACCGCCCCCGCCGCCAACGGCCCCTACACCCTCCGTTCCAGCTTCACCCCCACCAATTCCACCGCCCTCTGGCGCGACCCCTCCCCGCCCCCCGCCCGCGCCTTCTACCGCGTCCGCGTGACGCCGTGAGGCTGCTCCGCGTTTGATTTGAAACGCCTCATCCAGCGCGCCAAAGGTGCGCCATTCCTCAGCCCAGGATGAAGTCCTGGGTATCCGTCCCAAGAATTTCCAGCGACCTGTAGGGTCGCGACATCGCCCGCCCACCCCGCCCACCATCACCTTGCGGGAGACGACGCAAGGAGACTCCGAGTTCACGGAAGCGGTCAGTCAGCGTCCAGCCGGACCGGGGGCTCGGCCCAGGTTTTTTAACCCGGAGGGTTAATGGAGCTTAGCCGTTGGTATCACCACCGGTTTCCGGTGCTCTTGTCCGCCGCCGGGCTCCCAGGGCACGAAGAGGTTGCCACCACTGAACAGGCATTCGTGCCCTTTCCCCCGCCCCATCCGGGGCGGTGCCAACTATCGCGACGCCCCCGGCGTGGTACGCCGCGCTAATCTCCAACAACCCTCCGGGTTGCCCGAATCATCCAGCGCGCCAAAGGTGCGCCATTCCTCAGCCCAGGATGAAGTCCTGGGTATCCGTCCCAAGAATTTCCAGCGACCTGTAGGGTCGCGACATCGCCCGCCCAGCCCGCCCACCATCACCTTGCGGGAGACGACGCAAGGAGACTCCGGGGTCACGGAAGCGGTCAATCAGCGTCCAGCCGACCCGGGGTCCTGGCCCAGGGTCTTTAACCCGGAGGGTTTATGGAGCTTAGCCGGTGGTATCACCACCGGTTTCCGTGGCTTTTGTCCGCCGCCCCGGATGGGGCGGGGGAACCGCCGCCGGGCTCCCTGGGCACGAGGAGGGTGCCACCACCCAGGCGCGCGCTCCTGCCCCAAGACCGTGCGCCGGCCCGTAAGCAGTTGGCCGCGCTCGCGCGGAAACCGGGCCAAATCGGGGAGCGTCACGCACTCCGTCGGTGAAATCTACGCTTGGATTCCTAAACGGCACTGAATCACGGGCTCGCACCGTCAGAACAATCGTCAGCAGGTTCTTGATGAACCAGTGGTGCCGGGAGGTGACAAGTTCACTTGAATTCTCAGCAAAAGCGGACAATCTTGTTCCATGGACGGGCTTGAGGCGACCGGTTTCAACCCTCGCCCCCACCAGGTCATTTTCCATCAACAAGTTGCGACCTCTTTGGCGGTGGTTGAGCACCGCCCCCCGCATCTCATGCCCTTTAAAATCAAACACCACTTTTTTCCTTTTAAGTTGAACCGAATTCCATAATCATCTGCCATGCCCGACGGCTTCCAATACGACGTCTTCCTCAGCCACAGCGCGCAGGACAAGGCGGTGGTGCGCCCGCTCGCGGAGCGGTTGCGCAAGGAAGGGCTGTGTTTCCCCTCTCAACTCTCAACCAAGATCACTCAACATCCCAACGACCTGCTGAACAAGGATTGCCACTTTCTTCCCCTGCGCCTCGACGACGCCCCCGGCACCTTCACGGATTTGCCGGAGCATCGGATTACGCTGAACTACTGAACTCCGCCCACAATCTCGCACCAGCCATGCCTCATCCACCCTCTGATCCCGACAAGGCTCTTCGTGAAGCGGTCTCCAATGGCAACATCGTCTTCGTGGCGGGCACGGGTGTGTCTCTGTCCGCCACTTTTGATCCGGCTAAGCAGGCATCCCATCCGCAGGCTTCGTGGGCGGGGCTGTTGAAGCATGGCGTGGACGAAGCCGAGCGCATGGGGCGACTCGCAGGCAAGAAAGCAGCCCTTTATCGTTCGATGCTCGATGTTGATCCCACGACACAAAATCTCATCTCCGCCGCCACCGCGGTGACCGATGCATTCGGTGGCGTCACGTCTGGCATCTTCAAGGACTGGCTGGCTGCCACAATCGGAACGATCCGCCCCATCAACCGCGACATCATTGATGCCCTTCACGCGCTTCGGGAGGCTGATAACCTGCTCGCGACCACCAATTACGACGACGTTTTGCTGGATCATCCCTCGCCCTTGGTTCCGATCACTTGGACGGATGGGAATGACATCATCGGCGCGCAACGAAATCATGAACTCAAAAAGATCATCTACCTTCACGGCTACTGGAAAAGGCCCGACTCGGTCATTTTGGATGGCCGTTCCTATGACCAGATCGCGCGGCATGAGGAGTATCGTGGCGATCTCGCCGCCTTCTGGCGCACCACGACTTGGGTTTACGTCGGTTGCGGCATCAGCGGCCTCAACGACCCCGACTTCGGCCTGCTCCTGGAACGCCACGGCGAACGAGCGCGCGATGCCCAGCATTGGGATTTCTGCCTGGTCCACAAAAAGGACGTCCCCGCATTTCAGAAATGCTTCGACGACCGAAATCTCAACATCGTCGCTGTGCCTTATGGTGAGGATCACGGCGCACTGCCAGTCTTCCTCCGCACTTTGCTGCCCGCTCCGGTCTCCCACGTCGCTGCGGCCGTTGCTGCGGCATTGCCGCCTCCGGCGACTGGCATCCCCAAGCCCCCCGCCTTCCACGCCGAGCCCTACTACATTGGCTCGCACAAGTTCGTCGGCCGCGCCGCCGAGCTGCAAGTCCTCACCGACTGGGCCAACCCCGCCGACCCCACGAACCTCCTCCTCTTCGAGGCCATCGGCGGCAACGGCAAGAGCATGCTCACCTGGGAGTGGACGACCAATCCCCGGCACGCCGTCGCCGCGCGCCCGGCGGACAAACCCTGGGCCGGACGCTTCTGGTATTCGTTCTACGAGGGCGGCGCGAGCATGGAGGACTTCTGCCAACACGCTCTCGCCTACATGACGGGCCGCCCGCTGAAGGACTTCGCGAAAAGGAAAACCGCCGAGCTGCAGGACGAACTCCTCGCCCAGCTCCATGCCCGGCCCTGGCTGCTCATCCTCGATGGACTCGAGCGCATCCTCGTCGCCTACCACCGCATGGATGCCGCCGAAGTCCCCGACGAGGAGGCGAACATCCCCACCGATAAAATCGCCAATCGCAACCCCTGCGACGCCATCCGTGAGGAGGACAACGACCTCCTCCGCGCCCTCGCCGCCGCCGCCCCGTCGAAGCTCCTCGTCAGTTCCCGCCTCACCCCGCGCGTCCTGCTGAATCCCTCCGGCCAGCCCATCCCCGGCGCGAAGCGCATCACCCTCCCCGGCCTGCGCCCGCCGGATGCCGAGGCCCTGCTGCGGTCCTGCGGCATTGAGGGGAAAAGCGCCGCCATTCAGGGCTACCTCACCGCCAACTGCGACAACCACCCGCTCGTCATCGGCATCCTCGGCGGCCTCATCGCGAACTACCTCCCCGCGCGCGGCGACTTCGACGCCTGGTCCGCCGCCCCCGACGGCGGAGCCGCGCTCGACCTCGCCAGCCTCGACCTCATCCAGCGCCGCAACCACATTCTTGAGGCT
>CAIYZC010000305.1 GCA_903930565.1 uncultured Pedosphaera sp. | reverse complement strand
TCGCGCCTTCGCAGCTTCGCGCGAGCTTCCGATCCCCCGTCTTACGCACTCACCGAAGGCCCCGGAGGCATTCGCCCCAAACCAAAAGCGGCCAACCCCACACCCAACCCAGCGCCCAATCGGTTCCCGGTCATCCGCCCACGCGCCAGCGTTGTGGAGTGCGGAATGAAGTTCCGCTCGATCGGACCAGCCGCCATCAACCACCAAAAAACCCCCGAGCGGATAAAAGCTCCGGTCCCGTCATCCGGTGCGCCCACCGCCCTAACCCTACGCACCCACCGAAGGCCAAACCCATCCTCCGGATCCATCAAAAATCATGTAAATCATGGCAAAATCGGCTTTTCCCCTTGTTCCCCCTTCGCGCCTTCGCGCCTTCGCGCGAGATTCCGATCCCAAGTCTTACGCACCCACCGAAGGCCAATCTCCATCTTCCAATCGTGTCAATGATGTCCAAATCAGTTCCTGTCCGGCTCCTGTCCCGCTCCGCGTGAGACCATTCCGGTTCCCTCTCCGCCCCTGTCCGCCAACCCTTACGCACTCACCGAAGGCCACCAAACACCTCCGCCAATCCATCAAAAATCATGTAAATCATGTTAATCATGTCAAAATTGGCCTTCCCCCTTGCTCCCCTTCGCGGCTTCGCGGCTTCGCGCGAGACTCCGGTCCCAACCTTACGCACTCACCGAAGCCCTTACCCCACGTTGGCAGTCGCGACGGTGGGCAGTGGACGGTAAACCGTGCTTTGGTTTGCGGGTTGCGAAAGTCCGAGCCGGCCCGGCCACCTGCCCCGCATCGGGATTGGGCGGTCGCGGCGGGGGAAATATTGGGGTTTGCAATGGGGGGTGGGGCGGGGTAAAAACTGCGCATGAAAATCAATTTCCAATCTTTGCTTTTAGGGGTCTGCCTATGGGGGCTGACGGCTGCGCTGCCGCCGGCGGCGCGGGCGGCCGATGTGGGCACGGGTGCGAGTTTCAAAGGGCCGATCGGCCTGCAATTGTACAGTCTGCGGGAGCAGTTCGGGAAGGACGTGCCGGGGACGCTGGCGAAGGTGCAGAGCTGGGGCGTGAAGTACGTGGAATTGGCGGGCACGTACGGCCTGACGCCGGAAAAGTTCAAGGCGCAACTGGACGCGCATGGCTTGGTGGCGGTGAGCGGGCATTTCAGTTTTGATTTGTACCGGGATCATCCGGACCAGGTGGTGCGCGAGGCCAAAGCGCTGGGGCTGAAGTACGCGGGCTGCGCGTGGATTCCGCACAGCGATCCGTTTGATGAAAAAACCTGCCGGGCCGCGGTGGAGGTGTTCAACAAGGCGGGGGCGATGCTGGCCAAGGAAGGCATTGATCTGTTTTACCACGTGCATGGTTATGAATTTCAGCCGCACGGGGACGGTACGTTGTTGGACGTGTTGATCAATGGTACGGATCCGAAGTCGATGCATTTCCAAATGGACATTTTTTGGATCGTGCATCCGGGGCAGGATCCGGTGAAGGTGCTGGCGAAATACCCGGGCCGCTGGGAATTGATGCATCTCAAGGACATGAAGGCGAGCACGCCGACGGGCTTGCTGACGGGGCACACGGATGTGAGCAACGACGCGGCGCTCGGGGAAGGCAAGATCAACCTGCCCGCGATCCTGAAGGCCGGGAAGGCGCAGGGGATCAAGTTCTATTTCATTGAAGACGAATCGCCGGTTTCGGAGCAGCAGGTGCCCCGGAGCCTCAAGTACTTGAGCGAAGTAATGTGGAAGTAGTCGTCGGTGCGGCCCACGATTGTTTGATTCAACCCCTCATCCGACATGAAACTTTCCTTGAATTGGCGGCGTCCGCTGGGCGGACTGGCCTGCCTGTGCTTGTGCGCGGCGGCG
>CAIYZC010000304.1 GCA_903930565.1 uncultured Pedosphaera sp. | reverse complement strand
GCCACCTCAACCTCCCAAAGGAGACTTCCGAGAGGCACGCTCCCGCCGATGCATCTTGCCCCGGCCGCTGCCGCCCCTGAGTGCAAGCGGGTCTACTGGTTTTTGCCCCCTTTCCGTGGACGACCAGTGTTCAAATGCCACGGCTGATGCCGTAATCCCTCACCGCCCGGCCGCAATGTGCCGCGCGGTCGGTTCGCCGTCATCGGCTGGGGCGCCGGGATTTCGTCCATGGGGCCGCTGACCTGGTGCGGGGGGCGCCTTTTCGGTCCGCCGGCCGTCGGGCCCGCCGCCCAAATGGGCGTCAGGAGCAGTCGGAGTGCTATTGACATATACCTCAATTTATCTGTCGCGATGCCGTCGCCGAGGATGTTAGGGAGAGGGGGGATGGGACACGCATGAACCGGCTGCCAAGCAACCACCCTTCGAAGTTTCGATGGCAGGCCTACCCGACCACGGCTGGCCGCAGTTGGGGTGTGTTCAATCCCCCGCCTCAGTCCACCATTCAAACACAAGCATGATGAAATTCTCCACCACCTTGAAACGCCGCAGCCTGGTCCTGGCCGGCTTGCTGGCCGGCGTCGGCGCCGACGCTCAAACCACCTTCACTTGGACCAGCGGCAGCGGCACCGATTTCCTCTGGAGCAATTACCCGAATTGGGACGTGGGTTCCCCGGGGGTGTTCCCCGGGAGCCAGGAGCCGATGGACGCCGTCCAGTTTGGAACCTCGGCGACGGTGTCCGCGGCGGGCACGGTCAACAATGTGGTGGATCAATCGACCACCGTCGCCAGTTTGACCTACGGCCAATCGACGGGCGGCCAGTGGCACGTGACGCAGATTCCGGCCGGCACCACGCTGACGGTGGGTAATCTGACCATCGGCGGCAGCTCCACGAGTTCCGTGGTCACCGACGTGGCAATGACCGGCGCCGGCACCCTGCTGGTCACGGGCAGTCTGGCCGTGGGCAATCCGGCCTCCGCCTCGCCCGCCAACCAAGGTACGCTCCTGGATTTATCCGGGTTGAGCAACTTTGTCTTCAGCGCGGCGGGCGGTTCGGTGGTGCTCGGCGCCCCGTCGAGCGCCAACTCCCGCTGCGGTGGGAACATGAATTTCGCCGCGGCAAGCAACTTCGTGTCCGCCGCCACCATCAGCCTCACTTCGGCTTCGGGCAGCTCCACGGTAAGCGCGACGACCAACTTGGTGAACCTCGGTTCGGGTACGAATTTGCTCAACGGCACCACGATCAATTTCGGGTTGAGCCGCGTTTCGGGCGTGCTGCGGTTCCCGGGCGCCACGGGTGGCCTGCGGGTGCGCGGCGTGAGCGGGGCCGACACCGACCGGGCCAACTTCATCATCGGCAACTTGAATTACAACGGCGGTTCCAGCGCCCTCGCGGTCACCTCCTCCGTCGCGCTCTTCGGCCATCCGGTGGACATGAAGCTCGGCACCCTGACCATCGCCAAGAATTACAACAGCAGCTTCGCCGGCACGAGCGCGATTGAAGCCGCCACGTTGAGTTTTGACAACGGCACCGTGGACGCCACCATCATCGCCCTGGCGGGGACGGATGCGAACGCCAAGGACACCGCGGTCGGCGTGCTGAACGTGAGCACGAACGGGGTGCTCATCGCCGGCACCGGCGGCATCACCCTGAGCCGCCTCGGCTCCGGCGCGGGCCCGGCGAACGGCGCGCTGAACCTCACCAACGCCACCCTGTATTCCAGCAACAGCATCGTACGCACCACCGGGGGCACCGGCACCGTGGCCATCGTGCGCAGCAAGGTCACCCTCACCGCCGGCGTGCTGGGCACGCCCGCCCTGCCGATCAACACTTTGGTCATGGGTGATTCCACCTTGTCGCTCGCGCTGCCCTTGAACGGCACCGGCGTGGTGGCCTCCGCCTTCAGCAATCCCGGCGCCACCGGGAACACCATCAACATCCTCTCCTTTCCCACCATCGCGCATTATCCCACGACCTTTCCCGTGTTGAGTTTCGCGAGCGGCACGGCGGGGTCTTTCACGTTGGGCACGCTGCCCGCCGCCAGCCCGGCCTACGCCGGCTTTCTGACCACGACCGCCACGGGCGTGAATTTCGTGCTCACCGGCGGCCCGGCGCCCGCGGTGCAGACCCTGACTTGGAACGGTTCGCCCACCGGCGACTGGGACTTCTTGACCGCGAATTGGCAGGGCGGGCTGTTTTACAATCAGAACGATTATGTGACCTTCAACGACACCGCCAAAGGGGCCACCAATGTCAGCTTGGCCACTGTGCTCGCGCCCGGTTTTCTCACGGTGAGCAACCAAGCCTTGAGCTACACCTTCACCGGCAGCGGTTTGATCGGTGGCAATGCGGCCCTCAATAAATACGGCACCGGCAGCTTGGTGATCGGCAATGCCACCAACAACACCTTCAGCGGCGGCTTGAACATCAACGGTGGTTTGGTGCGCCTGACCAATCTGGACAACCTGCTGCCCACCAATGGCACCGTCGGGTTGGCGAATGTCGCCGGCGCGACGCTGGATTTGAACAATTTGAACCAACGGCTCGGCGGCTTGGTTGGTGGCGGCGCCTCGGGCGGCGGCGTGACGTTGGGCGCGGGTGGG
>CAIYZC010000303.1 GCA_903930565.1 uncultured Pedosphaera sp. | reverse complement strand
GGGTTCCGCCGCGGCCTCCGGGGCGGTGGGAGCGGGGAGAAATTTAGGAGGTGGAGCGCGGGGTTTCGGCAACGGGGGATGTAAAGGTGAGGGTTGCGAGACACCTCCGCGCCGCGGCGGCGCGTCCATTGGCGGGGGGCGGATGGGAAGAGCGGGGCGAGTGGGCGGGGAGGGGAGATCTTTTAACAGAATTGCTCATGCACCGGTGGGCGCACGACGAACCATGAAGATGGGGAGTTCCGCCGGGGGTGATGGGCGAACCGGAAACGGGCCTCCACGCGGAAGCGGTGGCCGGCAGGATGCCGGCGGTCCCAGGTTGCGGCCGTCGGCGCTGGGTGGGGGGTAGGGTTGTGGCGCCCAATTCAGGGGGCAGGGAATTGAAATGGAGCGGACCCAGGGCAGCACGTTTGCTCGTGCTGCCCTGGGCTATGATCTGGTGGCCCGTTGGGCCACGGGGAGGCGGAGGGGGCGGTGGGGGATTCGGGGACGAAACCGGGGGCGGCGCGCGGAGCGCCGGCCGCCCGGCTAATATCTGTAAACCCTCCGGGTTATGAGGGGCGTATGGGGGAAGGAAAGAACGGAAAGGAGCGGGCAGGTGCTAATTGCCGGCCGGAGCCATCATGGGTTGGCGGGGATGGTCGCGGGGCCACCAGGGCATTTCGTAGTTCGTCAAATAGATCATCAGGGCCACGATCATGACCATGCCGCAGGCCCAGACGCGCCAGTCGCGATGGGCGCGGCGCCAGTAGGGTCGATGGTGGATTTGGTGGCCGGGGGTGCCGGCGGCGGCGGCGGCGGCGGGTGGATGGACGTGCGGGTTGGGGACGTGCTCGGTATGGCTCATGAAATGAATTGGGAGTGGGGGGTGGGGCTGGGTGGGGCGGTGATGTCGATTATAGGACACGAAGACTGTAAACCGGTGGTCGGCGCGCGCCGGCAGGGGGGTTGCCGTGGGGGGATTGCCGGGGGCGTGGGAAGGCGGGGGGGGAGAGGGTGGACTTTATGGACTGGATGGACCGGATGGACCGGATGGACGGTGGGCTGGGGACAAGGTCAGAGTCTCCTTACGTCGTCTCCTACAAGTTGGTGGGGTGGGTGCGATGGGCGGGGCTTGCTCCCGGGCAACTCAAGCGCGTTCCAAATCGAGGCGGATTTTGCAGCCCAAGACCCGGGCGGCCTTGCCCAAGGTATGGAGGGTCAAGGAGGGGTTGGATTCGTCCAACAGCCGGTCGACGGCCGCGCGACTGGTTTTCATGCGTGCCGCCATGTCGGCTTTGGTCAGCGCGCTTTCCGCCAGGAGTCGCTTGAGTTGCAGGCTTACCGCCTGCTTGAGCGCCCGGGTCTCCACCTCCGCGCGCAGCCCGGACTCATCCAAGAAATCCCGGAAATCACCACCGCGATGGTTGGGTTTGGAATTATTCATAATCGCTCAAATACTGCGCCTTTCGCTGCCGGGCCAGGGTCAGTTCCTTTTCCGGCGTCTTCTGCTGCTTTTTGATGAAGCCATGCAGGAGGACAATTTCTTGGGCCACCAGGATGAACAGCGTGCGGGCAATCTGGTTCCGCAGTCGGGAACGAACCTCCCAAATCCCGTCACCCAGATGGTCCACCAATGGCTTCCCGACCGGCCGCGCATTGGCCGTTTCCGTTTCGTCGGAATCAAATGTATCAGAAATGATACATACGGCAAGTTGTAGAAGCGCCGGCGGATTTGCTCAAGTTTAAGCTGCCGGGGGCGTGGGGACGCGGGGAGGGAGGAGGGTGGACTTTATGGACTGGATGGACTTTATGGACCGCATGTACCGGATGGACGGTGGGCGGGGGATGATGCCAGAGTCTCCTTACGTCGTCTCCTACGAGTTGGGAGGGGCGGGGGTGTCGGTGGGGGCGGGGTGAGGCGGGAGTTGGGTTATGTAGGCTACCGCAATTTGGTGATGGATGAGGGGCTTGTCAGGGCGGGGCGGGCGGGGGTAGGGTGGGGGGATGTCCGGTTTTCAATTCCAAGCCCGGGGGTTCGGGGGGCGGCGGCGCGCCAAGTGGTTGGCGGGGGGCGGCGCTTTGGGGTTGGCGAGGGGGATGGGGATGGGACTCGCGGCGATGGCGGCAGCGGCACCGGCCCCTCCGCCACCGGCGACGGCGGCGGCGTTGCGGGTGGTGCGGGACAACTGCCTGACGTGCCATCATGAGGGGCATCCGAAGGGCGGATTGAATTTGAGCACGCGGAAGGGGTTGCTGGCGGGCGGGGAAACGGGGGCGGTGATCGTGCCCGGGGATGCCGACAAAAGCACGTTGTTCCAAGCCCTGCGGGCGGAAGCGGATCCGCACATGCCGCCGAAACAACAACTCGTCCCCCGGCAAATCCAAGCGGTGAAGGATTGGATCAACTCGGGGGCCGGTTGGGACGCGGCGATCCTGCGGGAGAAGAGCCGGCGGGAACCGGCGGTGGTGGCGGCGTTGCCGGCAGGCTACCAGCCGGTGTTCGCCCTGGCGCTTTCGCCGGACGGGCGGCGGCTGGCTTTCGGCCGGGGGAATCGTCTGCTGGTGCAGGATTTGTCGGCCACGAATTTTCCCACGATTTTGGACGTCGCCGCGGGGCGGGACGCGGTGCGGGGGGTGGCGTGGAGCGGGGACGGCCGGCACTTGGCGGCGGGGGGTTACCGGGAATTGACGGTGTGGAGCACGGCGGATTTCCAGGTGGCGTGGCGGGCGGGCACGAATTTGCTGGGGCGGGTGGAGGCGCCGGCCTTCACGCCCTTCGGCGGCGCGCTGGTGGTGGCGGACAATCCGACGGCGGCGGGGGGTTGGGTGCGGGTGTTCGCGGCGGAGACGGGCCGGGAACTGGCCGCCTGGCCGGCGCACGAGGACGCCATCAATGCGCTGGCGGTGTCGCCGGACGGCGGGCGCCTGGCGACGGGGGGCGGCGACAAACTGGTGCGGCTGTGGGAGCTGGTTTCCCAACAGGAAATCGCCCGGTATGAAGGGCATGTGGGGGCGGTGCGGGGGGTGGCGTTCAACCCCGAGGCCACGGAACTGCTCTCGGTGGGGGCCGACAAGCAGTTGAAGATTTGGGAGGTGAAATCGCGCGAGGGGGTGGTGACGATCGGGGGCCGGCGCCATGCGCTGACCGCGGGCGCCTGGTCCGCCGATGGCAAAACGGTCGCGGTCACGGACGCGGACGGGCGGGTGTACAGTTTCCACGAATTCAAGCGGCACACCGGGTCCGAGAGTTCGGACACGGGCCGGGAGCGGCAGTTGGGGAAGTGGGCCGGGCCGCTGGCGGCGGTGGCGGTGAACGCGGACGGCACCCGCTTTGCGGCGGGCGGCGCGGAGGGCACGGTGCGGTGGCTGGACGCCCAAGGCGCGGTGCTGGCCACGTTTGCGCCCCCGGCGGAACCCGCGGCCCAAGCGGCGGCGGCGCCCCCGGGCGCCCCGGCGAAAACGCCGGCGTCGAAGGCCGCCGGGGCGAAGCCGGCGGCCGAGCCGGTGCCGTCGTTTGTGCACGATGTGTTGCCGGCGCTGGCCAAGGCGGGTTGCATGGCGGGCTCGTGCCACGCGAAGCCGGAGGGGCAGAACGGGTTCAAGCTGTCGGTGTTCAGCCATGATCCGGCGGCGGATTACGCGGCGATTGTGCAGGACGGCCATGGGCGGCGGGTGTTTCCCGCCGCGCCGGGCGAGAGCCTGCTGCTGCTCAAACCCACGCTGGCGGTGGACCACGAGGGCGGGCAACGTTTCGCGCCCGATTCACCCACCTACCGGCTGCTGGCGCGGTGGCTGGCCGGCGGGATGCCCTACCAAGCCCCGGGGGAAGCGGCGCTGACGGGGATCGAAGTGACCCCGGCGTCCGGGGCCTACCACCAAGGGACGCGGCAGGCGCTGCGGGTGACGGCGCGGTACGCGGGCGGCGCCACGCGGGACGTGACCGATTTGGCGGAATTCGCCTCGATGGACAAGGAGCTTGCCACGGTGGACGAGGGCGGGCGGGTGCAGATCGGGCGGCTGACGGGGGAAAGCGTGGTGGTGACGCGGTTCATGGGGCAGGTGGCGGCGGCGCATTTGACGGTGCCGGCGGAGCACCGGCTGCCCCCCGAGCGCTACCGCAGTTGGCCCGCGGCGAATTTCATCGACGAACACGCGCGCACGCATTTCGCGAAGCTCGGCTTGTTCCCCTCCGCGCGGTGCACGGATGCGGAATTCGTGCGGCGGTCGGCGCTGGACACCATGGGTCGGCTGCCGACGCCGGAGGAGACGCGGGCCTTTCTGGCCGACGCCGCGCCCGACAAGCGGAGCCGGTGGGTGGAGCGGTGCCTGGCGGATCCCGGCTGGGCGGATTACTGGGCCAACAAATGGGCGGACCTGCTGCGGCCCAACCCGGACCGCGTGGGGATCAAGAGCGTGTACCTGCTGGACCAATGGTTGCGGGAGGCGTTCCGACAGAACCTGCCCTACGACCAGTTCGCGCGCGCGATCCTGACCGCGGAGGGCAGCAACCACCGGGACGGCCCGGCGGTGGTGTACCGGGACCGGCGCGAGCCGGCGGAGCTGACCACGATGTTCAGCCAATTGTTCCTGGGGGTGCGGTTGGAGTGCGCGAAGTGCCACCATCATCCGAATGAGAAATGGAGCCAGGAGGATTTTTACCGGTTCGCGGCGTTTTTCGGGGCGGTGAAACAGAAGGGCGACGGGTTGTCGCCGCCGATTTCGGCGGGGGCGGAGGTGTTTTATTTCGCCCCGGGCGGGGGCGAGGTGCGGCATCCGGTGACGGACGCGGTGCTGACGCCGCGGGCGCCGGACGCGCCGGAGCCGGGCACGGCGGCGGAGCGGGATCCCCGGCTGGACCTGGCCGAGTGGCTGACGCGGGCGGACAATCCATTTTTCGCCAAAGCGGCGGTGAACCGGGTGTGGGCGGCGTTTTTCGGGCGCGGGATGGTGGAGCCGGTGGATGATTTCCGCGCCTCGAACCCCGCGGTGAACGAACCGCTGCTGGACGCGCTGGCGCGGGATTTCCAAGCGCAGGGTTACGATTGGAAACATTTGATGCGCACCATTTTGGCGTCCGAGCTGTACCAGCTCAGCGCGACGCCGAACGAGACGAACCTGCGGGACACCAGGAATTTCGCGCGGGCGTACCGGCGGCGGTTGCCGGCGGAGGCGGCCCTGGACGCGGTGTGCGATGTGACGGGGGTGCCGGAGCGGTTCGAGGGCTGCCCGCCGGGGACGCGGGCGGTGGGGACGTGGACCTTCAAGATCGGTTCGCAATTCCTGGACGCCTTCGGCCGGCCGAACGCCAGCACGGACGCGCCGTGCGAACGGGATTTCAAAACGAGCGTGGTGCAGGCGCTGCACTTGATGAATTCGGGGGCCCTGCAGGCCAAGTTGGCGGACGCCAAGGGGCGGGTGCACCGGCTGGTGGCGGCGGACCGGCCGGCGGCGGAGATCGCCACGGAGCTGTATCTGGCGGCGTTCAGCCGGCCGCCGGCGGCGGCGGAGCTGAAGCTGGCCACGGCGGGGTTCACGGGCGGGAAGGCGGAGCGGGAGCACGCCGCGGAGGATTTGCTTTGGGCATTGCTCAATTCGCCCGAATTCGTCTTTAATCACTGAACACGATGAGTCAACTGCGCTCCAATTGCGCCGGCATGAAGCGGCGGGACTTTCTGCAACTGGGCCTGGGCGGGGCGCTCGGCCTGGGCTTCAGCGACCTGCTGCGCCTGCGCGCGGGGGCGGCGGAGGGGCCGGCGGCGCGGCCCGCGGTGCGGCCGGGCGCGGACGTGAATTGCATTCTGGTGTGGCTCGACGGCGGGCCGTCGCACTACGAGTCCTTTGATCCGAAGCCCGGGGCGCCGGCGGAGATTCGCGGGGACCTCAAGCCGATCGCCACGAAGATTCCCGGGGTGCACTTCAGCGAGAGCCTGCCGAAGCTGGCGGGGGTGGCGGACCGGCTCAGCATCCTGCGCTCGCTCCACCACAAGGATCCCAACCACGGCGGGGGCAACCACTATTTGATGACCGGCACGCCGACGCGCGTGCCGGTGGCGTGCGGGGCGTCGGTGACCTTCCATCCCTCGTACGGATCCGTGGTGTCCTATGAGCGCGGGTTGCACGACGGGTTGCCGGCGTATGTGTCGATGCCGCAGGTGTCGCGCTCGGGCGGGCCGAATTTCCTGGGCGGCCGGCACGCGCCCTTTGTGGTCGACGGCAACCCGAACAGCAACGGCTTCCGGGTGCGCGATGTGACGCTGCCGACGGACATCAGCGAGGGGCGCGCGGCGGGGCGGCTGCAATTGCGGCAATCGTTGGACCAGATGCGGCGGTACGCGGACAAACTGGCGGAGGATCCGGCGGTGAGTTTTGACGAGTATTACACCCAGGGGTTGCAATTGGTGCATTCGCCGGCGGCGCAAAAGGCCTTCGACCTGGGCGGGGAGGACGCGAAGGCGCGGGACGCCTACGGGCGGAATGATTTCGGTCAGCGGTTGCTGCTGGCGCGCCGGTTGGTGTCGGTGGGGGTGAGCTTTGTGACGGTCTATTACGGCGGCTGGGACCACCACACCAAGTTGTTCGAGGCCTACCGCGGCAGCCACGTGCAACGGTTTGACCAGGGGATGGCGGCGTTGATCCGCGACTTGGACGAGCGCGGGCAACTCGACCGCACGCTGGTGATCGCGCTGGGGGAATTCGGGCGGACGCCGAAGGTGAACAAGGACGCCGGGCGCGATCATTGGCCGGGGGCCATGTCGGTGCTGCTGGCGGGCGCGGGCGTGCCGCGCGGCCACGTCATCGGCGCGACGGATCCCAAGGGCTACTATGCGTCGGACAACGTGTACCGGCCGGAGGATTTCGCGGCGACGCTGTACACCAAGCTGGGGATTGATCCGAACCGGATTCTGCACTCCAACACGGGTCGGCCGGTGCCCTTGGTGAACGAGGGCCGGGTCATCCGGGAGTTGATGGCGTGAGCGGCGGAAGGACACCGTGGCAACGGGCCGCGGGGATCATGGCGCCGGCGCTGGCGCTGATGTCCGCATTTACGGCCGGCGCCGCGCCGCCCGCGCCCGAGTTCTTTCATCCCGCGGGCATCGCGGCGGGCGCCACCAATACGGTCAAGGTGACCGGCAAATTCGATCCGTGGCCGCCCCGGGTGTGGGTGGACGCGCCGGGCCTGATTTTCCAGGCGCAAACGAACGCGGGGGAATGGCGGGTCAGCGCCGCGGCCGACGCCGCGCCCGGGGTGCGGTTGGTACGGTTCCACAACGCCGAGGGCGTGAGCGAGCCCCGGCCGTTCGTGGTGGGCGCCGGGCCCGAACTGGCCGAGCGCGAACCCAACGACACGCTCGAACAAGCCCAGGCCATCGAGCGGCTGCCGGTCACGATCAACGGCCGGTTGGACAAAGCCGGGGACGTGGATGCCTTCGCCGTGGATCTGCGCGCCGGGCAAACCTTGGAGGCGGCGGTGGACAGCATTGTGCTGATGAGCAAGTTGGACGCCATCCTCCGCCTGGTGACCACGAACGGACTGCCGCTCGCTTGGAACCAAGATTATGCCACGCAGGACCCCCGTTTGACCTGGGCCGCGACGAACGATCAACGGGTGGTGGTCCAGGTCTTCGGCTTCCCCTACCCCGCCAACTCGGACGTGCGGTTCACGGGCGGGGAAGGGGCGATCTACCGGCTGCAGCTGCGCCTGCTCCCGCCAACCGTGCGACCGACGAACACGGTGGACACGACGGCCGCCCCGCCGCCGCTGGTGGCGCCGCCGTTCCACAGCGCCGGGAGCATCCGCGCTCCCGGTCAGCGGCACCGGGTGCGGGTGCGGTTGGCCGAAGCGGGTTGGCTGGCGGCGGGAGTGCGGGCGGAAAGTGTCGGTTCGCCCCTGGACGCCTGGCTGGAGCTGGAGGACGCGAAAGGCAAGCAGATCAGCCGGAACGACGATCATGACGGCAGCCGGGATCCGTATCTGGACTGGCGGGCGGAGGCGGAGCGGGAATACACTTTGGTGGTGGGTTCGGTGACGCGGCAGGCGGGGGAGGACCAGCGGTTTGAGTTCGACCTGCGCCGGGTGTCGCCGGATTTCCGCGCCCACGCCACGGCCGACGCCGTGACCGCCAAGCCGGGGACCACGA
The DNA here is from genome assembly GCA_903930565.1 of uncultured Pedosphaera sp. GTDB lineage: Bacteria > Verrucomicrobiota > Verrucomicrobiia > Limisphaerales > Pedosphaeraceae > CAIXFN01. The sequence continues at coordinate 18,239 of CAIYZC010000303.1, read as the reverse complement.
ATGAGTTCAAGGTGAAATTTGCGCGGTTGCGGGGGTTCACCAACGAGGTCCGCTTGGTGGCGCGCGATCTGCCGCCGGGGGTGGAATGCGCCGCGGCCACCGCGCCGGCCAAGGATGGCGAAGTGACGCTATCCTTGGTCGCCTTGACCAACGCGGCGCCGTTTCAGGGGCCGTGGCGTCTGGTCAGCCAGAGCGGCGGCGCGGAGCGGGCGGTGCCTTATCTTTTGACCGGGAGCACGCAGAACAACGGGGTACCCGGGGGCTACCGCGTGTTGCTGGCCGACCATTTGGACGTGCTTTGGCTCACCGTGCCCACCAACGCGCCGCCGGCAGCCAAGGCGCCGGAGAAGAGTGGGAAATAGCGCGGCGGAGATGGCTTGATGGACCAGATAGACGACGGGGAGGGGGATGGTGGGGTTTCAGTTGGTCTTCAAGCGCTTTAGCTCGGCGGCGGCGCTTTGGTATTCGAAGAAATTCGTTTTCCCCGTCGCCACGGCTTTTTGGAAAAAATCCACGGACTTGGCACGATCACCCTCGATCAAGATTTTGTAGCCCGCGAAAAAATACGCCTCGCAGATTTGCCCGGCCTCCACCTTGGGGTCGGAGTGTTTGGCGGCGGCCAAAAATTGCGACTCGGGAATCTCACCGCATAAATGCCGCTGGATTTGGGAGGTCCAGTCGCCGGGCTTGCCGTTGGTGCGCTTGGCCCATTGGGATTGCAACTCGGCGGTGGCGGCCGTGACCTCGCCCAACCGGGCGCGAATCAGCCAGATGCGGAGGAGGGAATAATCTTTCCGGAAACCCGTTTCGCTGACTTTGCGAAGGTCCGCCAATGCATCGGAAAAAGCATGCCGATCAAAGCGTCCGCAACCGCGGGCGAGCCGGGCCGCGGCAAAATCCGGTTTGAGTTGGATCGCCTTGGATTCATCCGCATCGGCCCCAAGCCAGTCCCCTTTTTCCCAACCGACGGTGGCTCGCAAATGATAGGCTTTGGCGTGGTCGGGCTTGAGCTGAATCACCTTGCCATAGTCCGCAATGGCGCCGTCCGGGTCGGCTTGGGCTTGCCGGTCCAGGCCACGGTTCAAGTACGCCTGCGTGAAATCGGGTTTGAGTTCGATCGCCCGGGTGTAATCAGCGATGGCGCCCTCCCGCTCGCCTTTGGCGCTCCGGGCGTTGCCACGTTCCAAGTAAGCACTCGGGAGATTCGGCATGAGCTCGATCGCCCGGGTGGAATCGGCGAGGGCGGCTTCGATGTCGCCTTGAGCACGCCGGTCATTGGCGCGCCCAAGGTAGGCATCCGCGTAATCGGGTTTTAATTCGATCGCCTTTGTGTGATCGGCGATGGCGCCGTCCCGATCACCCTTGGCGGACTTGGCCAAGGCGCGGAGATAGTAAGTCGGAGCGGAATCCGGTTGGAGGGCAATCGACTGGTTATAATCAGCGAGGGCGCCGTCCTGGTCCCCGTTGGCACTTTTGATCAAACCCCGTTTTTGGTGGGCGGAGGCGGAGTCCGGTTGGAGTTCGATGCATTTGGTATAGTCGGCGATGGCGCCGGCTCGATCCCCTTTGGCAATCCGGGCAGCGGCGCGGCCAAAGTAGGCCTCAAGGTAGACCGGCCTCAATTTGATAGCGGTGGTGTAATCCGCGATGGCACCTTCCTGATCCTGGTTGACCGACCTCGCGATGCCGCGATTTTTGTAGGCCTCCGCGTAATTTGGTTGGAGTTCAACCGCCTTCGTGAAATCCGCGATGGCGCCGTCCTGATCGCCGCGGGCCAGCTTGACGAAGCCGCGATGATAATAATCGGAGGCATCCTCGGCCAACGCACGGCCCCGCGGGCAAAGGAGCAGCGCGGCCAGCAGAAGCCAGCCAAGGGCACACTGCATTCTGAATTGGCTTTTTGGCGGGAGCGGCGGCCCGCCAAGTTGGCCGGGGCGGTGGCGAGGCCGAATCCATGGCGCCTTCGCTGAGGAAATGGACGGGATGGACCACATGGACGGAATGGACTTGATGGACGACGGGGAAGGGTGATTTTAGGGTCCGGGGGGATTTTTAGGCTCCGGGCGGAGGGCTTTTTGGAGGCGCTCGCGGGCGGCGGGGGAGAGGTCGGGGCCGGGGAGCGGGTAAGGGTGGGCGGGGTCGGCGCAGCGCGGCGCGGCTTCGTGGAGGAGGCGGAGTTGCCGGCCATACCGCAGGCAGGTGCGGCACAGGAGGAGGTGCAACCGCAAGCCGAGCTTCGGCGCGGGGGCCAAGGGATGATCCAACGCCTCGGATTGGAGGCGCGAGGCTTCACGGCAGTTCGGCGAGAGGGCGGCCAAACCCCGTCCCGTATTGCGCAGCATTTTTAACAGCCGGCGCATCGCTTTTCCCTTTTTCCAGGGTCGGATCCCATGGTGTGCATCAACTGGTTCGTCGGTTGGGGCGGCGAAACCTTACACGCGCGCCGGCGGGTCAGGCGGGGCCGGGTTTGCCGCCGTTCTTCGGGCCGCGCAGCCGGGTCCAAGTCCGGCCGACAAAGAAGCCGAAGAGGAAGGGGAGACCCAGAATGATGCCGACCAAGAGCACGCCGTAAAACAGGGTGTCGCGGATGATGCCATGGACGTGGGTGAGGGAGCGATCGGTGAGGTCCTGCAGCATGGCGTGGGTTTCCTGCATCATGGCGGCGCGCTGTTGGGAAAGATCCTTCAGGACGGCGGCGCGTTCGGTGGCCAGGGTGGCGGTCAGGGCCAGGCGCTCGGTTTGCAGGGTGCGGGTGGTGTTGGTCCACTCGGACTGGAACCGGTCGAAGGCGGGGAGGAAGGCGGTGCGCAGCTCCACCACGGCGTTGGTGAGGGCGGCGGGGGAGGCGGCGGCGGCGTCCCCGACCTGTTTGAGGGCGGCATCCAAGCGCTCGAAGGTGACGCCGGTGCGCGCCCATTCGGCGGCGAAGACGTCCTGCTCCAGGGACAGGCGCCAGCGGAATTCCTCGGGGACTTGTTCACCCATGATTTGCAGCCGCTCGGCGACGTCGCTCAAAGCCTCCGAGCCCGTGCCGGCCGGGGGATTCACCGTGGCTTTGCCCGCGAAGTCCTCCCAATGCGTCACGACGGGTTCACGGTTGAAAGCGAGGCTGCGGAGGGGGTATTGGGCGACGAAACCGGTCAGGAATTTGTCCAGGTGGCGGTATTCCGAGGAGGACAACAAGAGGCGGGCGGTGCCGGCGAGGCGTTGTTCCAAGGCCTGGCTGTTGGTCAGCGCGATGCCTTGCTGCGGGCCGAACAGGGTGGCGCCGGCGCCGCCGGGGGCGAGGAAATCGTCCATTTGCCGGCACAACGCCCAGGCATCCACGAGCGCCAGTTTGGGGGAGCTGCGGAGGGTGGCGGAGCGGACGGCGTTCATGGCGCCGATCTTCCATTCCACACAACGGGTGCGCACGGCCGGGTCGGTGGACTGGGCGGCGATGGCGTCGGCGGTCAATTGGACGGTGCCGGCCAGCAATTTGGCAAATTCGCGCGTTTGGCCGCGCAGGGCAAAATCCTCCTTGGAGAGCGGTTCCCCGGGCATTTTGAGTTCCACCAGCTTGCAGCCCGGCACGGCGGCCAGCAGGAGGAGCAGCGCGAGGAGGCGACCCCATGGGGTGGGCGAAGCCGGCAAGGAACGCACGGGGAGGAGCCAAAGTAATCGCTTCATCACCCCGCCAGCATAAGCCGAAACCCGGGGGCGCTGCAACCCGGCGCGCCGGGCACTTTCAACTTTGAACTTCCGGGCGCCGGCTGCTAACGTGGGGCATGGCCAAGAAAACGGCTGGCGAAACCCCGCCCCCCCACCACGGTTTTAACGATATCATCGGCATTTTGCTGATGGGCGGCGCTTTGCTTTTGTTGGTGGCCCTGGCCTCGTACAGCCCGAATGACCTGGCCGCCGTGGCCAATCCGCCGAACCATCCGGTGCGCAACTTGATCGGGCCGTTTGGCGCTTGGATTGCGTACAAGTGGTTGCTGTGGGTGGGGGTGGCGGCATATTTGGTGCCGTTTCTCTTGGTGTTCGTGGGGTTGGGCTGCTTTTTTGAACCGCTGGCGTACCTGCGCCGACGCTGGCTGTGGACGGTGGTCTTGTTTGTGTGCTGCATGGGGGTGACGGATCTGTACGGCGAATTCCTCCAAGGCATCCGTTACCAATTGAAGGTGTCGCCCGGGGGCATCCTGGGCATGAACCTGAACCAGCATGTGTTCAGCTATTTTGGCTTGGTGGGCGCCACGATCCTGTATGGCATGTTGGATTTCATCAGTTTTCTGTATCTCACCAATTTCCAATTGGGCGAGTGGTTGCGGCGGTTGTGGGCGGACCGCCGGGGGCCGAGTGCGGTGGTGGAGGGCACGCCGTTCGCCGCGGCGGATGAAAAGGAACTGGAAAAGCGGAAAAAGGAGTTGGAGAAGCAGGCCAAAAAGCTGCAGGAACAGGTGGACAAGGAAAAACCGGCCCCCGCCCCGGCGGCGGCGGGCGCGGTGCCCGCCGCGGCCACTCCCGCCGGCCTGGGGGCGGACGGCCAACCGCTGCCCGAGCCCACGGTGCGCGACCTGAGCGTGCCGCAAAGCAAACCCGGGGCGCCCAAGGGCAAGAAGCCCGAAGGTGCGGACCCCCTCCGGGACGTGGATCCACCAGAAGCGGCGATCGTGGTGCCCGCGCGCGAACTCCAAGCCGCCACCACAGGGGACATTCTCGGCAAGAAGGGGGCTCCGCCGGCCAAGCCGGACGCCGCCGCCCCGGCGGGCGAACCCAAAGCCGGCTCCGGGGAGGACGAGGCCGGACCGCCGTTGCCGCTGCCCGCGTTTCCGAGCAAGGGGCGCCCCGCCGCCAGAAAGTCCAAGCCCATCGCCGTCGCCGCCACGCCGGTGATCGGAAACTACCAACTCCCCACGCTGGACTTCCTGCAATTGCCGGACCAGACGGCCCGGCCGACGGAGTCCAAGGAGGAATTGGTGGCCAACGCGCGCCTCATGCAGCAGACGCTGGCGCAATTCGACATCGAGGTGGCCCTGGGCGACATCACCAAGGGACCCACGATCACCCGCTACGAGCTGCATCCGGCGCCGGGCGTCAAACTCGAGAAGATCGCCGCGTTGAACAACAACATCGCGGCCGCGCTGAAAGCGGAGCGGCTGAACATTTTGGCGCCGATTCCCGGGAAGAGCTCGGTGGGCGTGGAAGTGCCCAATGCGGTCAAGACCAAGGTCATCATGCATGACCTGCTGGATTCCGACGAATGGAAGAACAGCAAAGCCCGGATTCCGCTGGCGCTGGGCAAGGATGTTTACGGACAACCGATCATCGCGGACCTGGCGGAAATGCCGCATTTGCTCATCGCGGGCAGCACCGGCTCGGGCAAATCGGTGTGCATTAATTCCATCATCGCCTCGCTGCTGTACAAGTTTTCGCCCGACCATCTGCGGTTCGTGATGATCGACCCCAAGGTGGTCGAGTTGCAGCAATACAACATTCTGCCCCATCTCGTGGTGCCGGTGGTCACGGATCCCAAGAAGGTGATTCTGGCGCTCCGGTGGGTGGTGAACGAGATGGAAAAGCGGTACCAGATTTTCGCCAAAGTAGGCGTCCGCAACATCAAATCCTTCAACGAGCGGCCGAAGAACAAGCCCGCGCCGGAACCCGAGTTGGAGCTGCCCTTGGTCGCCCGCAAGGAGAAGGTGGAGCCGGGCGCGGACGGTTTCGCGGTGGAAGTGGACGAACAAATCGTGGTGCCGCGGGAGGATGACATCGTCATCCCGGACAAGCTGAGCTACATCGTGGTGATCATCGACGAATTGGCGGACCTGATGCTCGTGGCGCCGGCGGATGTCGAAATGGCCATCGCCCGCATCACCCAGATGGCGCGGGCGGCGGGCATCCACTGCATTGTGGCGACGCAGCGGCCGAGCGTGGACGTCATCACCGGGGTGATCAAGGCGAACATCCCGGCGCGCATCGCGTTCCAAGTGGCGGCGAAAGTGGATTCCCGCACGATTTTGGACGCCATGGGCGCGGACAAGCTGCTGGGGAAGGGCGACATGCTCTACCTGCCGCCCGGTTCGGCGCGGTTGATCCGCGCCCAGGGTGTGTTGATCACCGACCAGGAGATCGAAACCGTGGTCAACTCCATCGCCAAGCAGGGCAAACCCAGCTACGAAGTGGAGATCCACAAGCAGTTGTCCAAACCCGCGGAGACCTTCGAGGGCGAGAGCGAATGCGACGAGGAGGAGGATTTGATCGAGCAATGCATCGAGGTGATCCGGACGGAGCAAAAGGCCAGCGTGAGCATGATCCAGCGCCGCCTCCGCCTCGGCTACACCAGGGCGGCCCGCATCATGGATGAGCTGGAGCAGCGCGGGATTGTCGGCCCGAACAAAGGCGCCGAACCGCGGGATATCTTGATCGACCTGGACGGCGGCAACGCGGACGGGGCGGATTCCCCATTTGGCAAGTAGGTTTCGGGGGCGGGGAGCCGAAAACGCAGCATCCCGCCGGCGACGGGGTGAGTCGAAGACACGACCCCGAACGCCGGCGGAACGCCCCGTCTGACCCGGCACCTGGGCCAGAGCGGGGGGCTGAACCCCAAGCTGCGACCCGCCGAACCTCAGTTCTCGCGCGGCGATCGTCTGGGAGGAAACGATCGCCGCGGAGTCTGGGGCCGGCAGGCGCGCCCGGATTCAGTCTCCGGCTCTGGACGGCCGGCGGCATCCGCTTAAGCTCCTCATTCGCGAGGAGCGATTTTTCTAAAGCAAGTCTTATGCCACGGGGTGAGGACGATTTGCGAACCAAGCCACCGGAAACTGTTTCCGGCGCTTGCCGGCCGGCGGCGGGCGGAGTAAAACTTCCCACCCGGCACAACCGCCGGCAGGAAAAATTGATTATGTACGGCATGGTGAACAAAGCAGTGGAAGAGATGGTCTGCATGCACCACGGGGAGGCGGTGTGGGAAGAAATCAAAACCCGCGCCGGGGTGGACGTGGACGTGTTTCTCAGCAACGAGAGCTACTCGGACGACGTCACTTATAACTTGGTGGGCGCCGCGAGCCAGGTTTTGAACGTGCCGGCCGACGCGATTTTGCGGAGTTTCGGCGAGCATTGGGTGCTGCACACCGCCCAGGAGGGTTATGGCGGTTTGATGCACGCCGCCGGCCGCACCTTGCCCGAATTTCTGCGGAATCTGCCCAATTTTCACGCCCGGGTGTCCATGATTTTCCCCAAGCTCCAGCCCCCGCGCTTTCAATGCACGGACGTGACCGAGACGTCCCTCAAATTGCATTACTATTCCCACCGGGAGGGGCTGTCCCAGTTCGTGATCGGCCTGATGCAGGGGCTGGGGAAGATGTTCGGCACCCCGGTGAGCATCCGCCAACTGAGCGGCCGCGAACCCGGTGGCGACCACGAGGTTTTCGAGGTGAACTGGACCCCCAAGCCGGCGGCGGCCTGAGGCGGGAGCGGGCGGCCGGTGGCGGTGTCCGGCGGACGGAAGGGGGTAAAACCGGCTGCACGTTTTGACGGAAGCAACCCGTTCAGACCCGATTTTTTCAAGGATTACCCAGTTATGGACCTGAATCCGAAGGTTGACGCCCACTTGGGCCAAGTGAAAAGGTGGCGAGAGGAAACCGCGCTCTTGCGGGGGCTCTTGCTGGACTCCGAGTTGACGGAGGAGTTCAAGTGGGGCAAGCCGTGCTACACGTTTCAGGACCATAACGTCATCATCATCCAAGGCTTCAAGGAGTATTGCGCGCTGCTTTTCTGCAAAGGCGCCTTGTTGCCGAACGCCGATGGCCGGCTGATCGCCCCCGGGGAGAACACCCAAGCGGCCCGCCAACTGCGCTTCATGGGGGTTCAAGAAATCGTCGAAATAAAAGTGCGCTTGCGCCAATTGGTGGCAGCGGCGATCGCGGTGGAACGTGCCGGGTTGCAAGTGCAATACAAAAGCAATGCGGAATTAATTTTACCAGAAGAATTGCAAGGCCGGTTGGCGGCCGATTCCACCCTGCGCGCCGCCTTCGCCGGATTGACGCCCGGACGGCAACGGGGCTACCAACTGTTCATTTCCGCCGCCAAACAATCCAAGACCCGGGCCGCCCGGGTCGAGAAGTGCCGGCCGCGAATCCTCGCCGGCAAGGGATTGAACGATGATTGACGGAAGTTCAGAGCGGCGGGGACAGGGGTTTGCCGATCTCCCAATGGTGGCCGAACGGATCGCGAAGGCGGCCCAGCCGCCAACCGTGTTGATCGGCGACGGGCCAAACCTCGACGGCCCCCGCCCGGATCGCCCTTTGGAATAGGGCGTCGGGATCCGCCACGGTTAGCACCAAGCGCACCGAACTGCCGCCGAGGCTTTCCGGACTGAAGTTGGCATGGTCGGGGGCTTCATCGGCGAGCCAGAACTCGGCGCCGCCGACCGCCAGCCGGGCGACAATTTGGCCGTGATCGTCCGCGAGGCAAAACAACTCTTCGGCGCCGAAGGCGGCGAGGTAGAACTCCAGCGCCCGCCGGCCACCCCGGACATTGAGCAGGGGGGCAAGGCCGGGTTGGGTTGTTTTTGCGGCCGGAGCGGCTTGATTCATGATCCGTGAGCTTTTTCGTTAACGGGGAGCGATTGATTTCCACCCGGCGGGGCATCCTCGCGCCGTGCGTTACGGTCGGGAAAATGGTGCGCGAGAGAGGACTTGAACCTCCACCCCTTACGGGACCAGATCCTAAGTCTGGCGTGTCTGCCATTTCACCACTCGCGCCGCAGTTGCCAGTAAATATCGCCGCCGGGGCGCCCGCCGGCAAGGGGTTTTGATGCCGGGGGCCGACCGGAGCAATTTTTCCGGGGCCGAGCGGGCGGGCCACCATTAGCCAATTATTGGGCCGCGCGGGCATTCGCCATTGCGCGGGGCCGCGGGTTGGGGGTAAATCTTGAGCCATGAAACTTCACACCTTGGTCCTGCCGTTGCTGGCCGCGCTGGCGCTGGGCGCCAACACCCCGGCCGCCGGGCCGCGGGTTTTGCCCATGGGGGAATTGCCCGCCGATCACCGGCTCGCCCCGTTGAAGGATCTGGACGGTTATTTTCCTTTCACGCCGCCCGCGGGGGCCGCGGATTGGGCGCCGCGTGCCGAACGGATCCGGCGGCGGGTATTGGTTTCCCAAGGGCTGTGGCCGCTGCCCACCAAAGCACCGCTCAACGCGGTGATTCACGGCCGGGTGGACCGCGGGGAATACACGGTCGAGAAGGTTTTCTTTGAGAGCGCGCCGGGCTTTTTTGTGACGGGAAACCTCTACCGTCCCAAACAGACGACGGGCAAAGTTCCGGCGGTGTTGTTCGCGCACGGCCATTGGACCGACGCGCGGCTCTCCGAGACGCCGGATGCGGAATTGCGCCGGGAGATCGCCACCGGGCAGGAGCGCTTCGAGCAGGGCGGCAAGAGCCGCTTCCAATCCTTGTGCGTGCAACTGGCCCGGATGGGCTGCGTGGTCTGGCAATACGACATGCTTGGCGACTCGGATTCGCGGCAGATTTCCGCCGCGCTGAACCATCACTACGCCAAGGCGCGGCCCGAGATGAACACGGTGGAGAACTGGGGCCTGTTCAGCCCGCAGGCGGAGGCGCATTTGCAGAGCACCATGGGTTTGCAGACATGGAATTCGATCCGGTCCCTGGATTTTGTCCTGAGCCTGCCCGAAGTCGATCCCGACCGCGTGGCGGTCACCGGCGCCAGCGGCGGCGCGACCCAGACCCTGATGGTGTCGGCCGTGGATCCGCGCGTGGCCCTCGCCTTTCCCGCCGTGATGGTCAGCACGGCGATGCAGGGGGGCTGCACCTGTGAAAACGCGAGCCTCCTGCGCGTGGGGGTGGGCAACGTGGATTTCGCGGCCCTCTTCGCCCCCAAACCGCTGGGGATGACCTGCGCCAACGATTGGACCCGCGAATTCCCGCAAAAGGGTTTTCCCGACCTGCAAACGCTGTACACCCGCTTGGGCGCGGCCGACCACGTGATGCTCAACCGGGGGGAGCAATTCCCCCACAACTACAACGCGGTGTCGCGCGGTGCGTTTTACGGCTGGCTGAACCGCCATTTCAAACTGGGCGCCGCCGAACCCGTCATCGAGCGCGATTACCAACCGCTCGCCAAGGCGGACTTGACCGTGTGGGATGCCGCGCATCCGGCGCCGGCGGAGGCCGATCCCTCCCTGGAACGCCGCCTCCTGCGCCGCTGGCACGAGGACAGCGAGCGGCAATTGGCCCGGCTCGCGGAAACCCAACCCGACCAATACCGCGCGGTGCTGCGCGGCGGCTGGGACATCGTCCTCGACGGCGGCCTGGCCGAAACCGGCACCGCCGGCTGGGAAATGCGCCACAAGGAAGACCGGGGCACTTGGATCGAGATGGCCGGGCTCCTGCGGAACGCCGCCCGGCAGGAGGAATTGCCCGCCGTGTTCTGCTACCCGAAGCACTGGAACGGCCACACCGTGCTGTGGTTGACGGAGACTGGCAAAGCGGGGCTGTACGCGGCGGACGGCAACCTCCTGCCCGCCGTGCAAAAACTGGTGGACGCCGGCGCCACGGTCCTGGGCATGGACCTGCTGGACCAGGGAGAATTCCTGGCCCCCGGCCAAACCTTCCGCCAAACCCCCAAGGTCGCCAACCCGCGCGAAGCCGCCGCCTACACCTTTGGCTACAACTCCGCCGTGTTCGTCCACCGCGTCCACGACGTGCTGGGCGCGGTGAACTACATTCGCAGCCATGAACGCCCCTCCGAGCGCCTGAGCCTCGTGGCCCTGGACGGCACCGCCCCGATCGCGGCCGCCGCGCGCGCCCAAGCCGGCAACTCGTTCCAGCGGACGGCCCTGCACCTGGGTGATTTTCGCTTCGCCCGGCTGCTGGACTTCCGTGCCCCCGACTTTCTGCCCGGCGGCGCCAAATATGGGGATGTTCCCGCCCTCCTCGCCCTCGGCCAGGGAGAGCTAAAGGAAGTCGGTGGCCCCGACGCCCCGGAGACCGCGGTCGCCTGGCTGGCGCATTGAACCCCAGGCCGGGCGGAGCGAGCGGGAAAAAAAGTGAAAAAAGGGTTGATAAGATTGATGGAGTTGATTAAGTTGAGAACGTGAAAGAGAACGGGATAACAACCAATTTGGCGGGCCCCCAACGCGGCCATGCGCGAAGCCCGGAAAACCGCCCCGGGGCGGGGCGACAAGCCAAGCTGATCCAGCCCGTGGAGAGCGCACCATCCGGCGTGTGCTATACCACCGTGCGTCGGAGAAGGCCCGCACCCACCCCAACGCCGCCCGTCGAGACCCGGCAACCGGCAGCCGCCGCGGGACACGATGCCGGCGGGGACGAGCCCGCGGCCGGCCCCTTGCAATTGGCGGAAACCGCGGCGGCGCCCGGTTTGACCAACGCCTTTGACTTTGTGTGTGACGCGCTCCGCACCATCGAATCCGGACCCTACCGCGAATTGCTGCGGGCGGCACGACGGCAGGGCCACACCGCGGACGATTTGAACACCGCGGTACGGCGCCTGCTCGGATTCCGCCCCCCGGTTCCGCCCCCGGCCCCCGCGCCCTTCGACCCGGTGGCGGCGGGCGAACGCCAAGTGCGGGAACTCCAGACCGCCGAGGGCGGCGCTTGGACCGGAGCCGAACTGGAAACCCGCTTCGGCCTCTCCCCGGCCACGCTGCACAAGCGGCGCAAAGAAAACCGGATGGTTTATTGGCGGGACGCCCGGCACAGCTTTCACTACCCCAAATGGCAATTCACACCGACCGGCGCGCTTTGGCCCGGCCTGGGGGAAGTCCTCGCGGCGTTCCAGAGCACGGATGAATGGCGGGTGGTCCGTTACTTCCTGGGCGAGCGCGGCCAACTGGACGGGCGGCGGCCGTTGGACCTGCTGCGGCAGGGCGAAGTCGCGCGGGTGGTGGCCCACGCCCAACTCCATGCCGCCGAAAACACCTGGTAAACTCAACCCGCCACCGCCCCAGGCGGAATTTGACGCCCTGCCGCTGGAGCGGATGTGCCGCTCGGCGCGCGGGATTTACCACCGCTTGCACAGCCTGGACCCGGCGGCGGCCGGGCCGCGTCCACCCATTTATTTCGGGCGCCGGGGTGCTTCGCGCTTTGATCCCGCCGCCGGTCCCGGAACTTTGTATTTGGGCGGCTCGTTGGAAGGAGTGCTCATGGAAATCTTCGACGACCGCTGGGGGCCCCTGGGCCACCCTTCGCGCAGCCTGACGCGCATCGAGTTGCGCCAATGGTGGGTGACGCTGGTGGCGGTGCCGGAAATCCAGGTCTTCGAAGCCGACCGTTTGAATTTGTCGAAAATCGGCACCGACAACCAACTGCTCTCCGGAGACCACGCCACGGCGCGGGAATGGGCCGGGCGGATCATGCGGCATCCGGCCGGAGTGGGCGGTATCCGGTACCGCTCGCGTCATGACGCCGGGCAATACAATCTGGCGCTGTTCCTGCACCGGGAATGGTTGCCGGCCCGAAACGACCCCACCCTGTGCTCGCCGGCGGCGGGGGCCGGGGCGGTCAGTGGGGTCCCGGCCGGGGGTAAGTTGCGGCACGGCCCGGCGCTGCGGCTGGCCGACCACCCCGGGTTGGGTCCGGCCCTAACCGCGTTGGAAATCGCCATCCTTCCCTGAAGGCCGGGGGCGGCCGCCGGCGGGCCGTCAAAAAATAAGCCGTGGCGGCGCGGTGCCGCCGCTTGACTCCCCCGCGGGCGGGGCGTAAAACTCCATTCATTGGCAGTCGCAATTGATCCATATATGAGCACTGAAAACAAACTTCCGTCCCGCCGCGATTTTCTCAAAACCTCCGCCGTCATCGGCGGCGCGCTGGCCGCGCCCGCCATTTTACCCGGCCGACTGTTTGCCGCCGGCAACAGCGACACTCTCAAGATCGGACTGATCGGCTGCGGCGGCCGTGGTTCCGGCGCCGCCGGCCAGGCGCTCACGGCGGACAAAAACGTGGTGCTTACGGCCGTGGGTGACGTGTTCCGGAGCCAGGTGGACTCCAGCTTGAACGCCCTACGCCGGGATCCCGATTACGGCGCCCGCGTGAAGGTGGACGAAGACCATTGCTTCGTCGGTTTGGACGCCTTTCAGAAGGTCATCGACAGCGGCGTGGACGTGGTGATCCTGGCGACTCCGCCCGGCTTCCGGCCGCAACACCTCAAGGCGGCGGTGACCGCCGGCAAACACGTGTTCTGTGAAAAGCCGGTGGCCACCGACGCGCCCGGCATTCGTTCGGTGCTGGAATCCGTGGAGCTCGCCAAACAAAAGAAGCTGGCCTTGGTGGCGGGCTTCTGCTGGCGCTACAACCTGGCCGAGCGCGGCCTTTTCCAGCGGATTTTGGATGGCGACATTGGCGACGTGCGAGTCGTGTACGGCACCTATTACACGTCCCCGGTCAAACCCATGCCCCCGGCCGGCGACCGGAAGGAAGGGGTCACGGATGTGGAATGGCAATTGCGCAATTGGTATAATTTTGTGTGGCTGAGCGGCGACGGGTTCGTGGAGCAGGCCATCCATGCGGTGGATTGGATGTGCTGGGCGAACCGCGACGTGCCGCCGATCAAGGCGGTGGCGGTCGGCGGCCGGCAAATCCCCGCGCTGGGCGGCCATATCTTCGATCATTTCGAGGTCAACTACGAATACGCCAACGGTTCCCGCGGTTTCCTCGCCAGCCGGCAGCAGCCCAACTGCTTCTCGGACAACACGGCCACCATCTACGGGACCAAGGGCACGGCCCACGAACTCGGCTTCAAAGGAATGCCGTACATCAAGGGGGAAAAACCATGGACCTACACCGGTGAGCGACCCGACATGTACCAAGTGGAGCACGACGAGATGTTTGCCTCCATCCGCAAGGGCGAACCGATCAACAACGGGATCCGCCTGGCGTACAGCACCCTGACCGGCCTGATGGGCCGCATGGCGGCCTACACCGGCCAGGAAATTACCTGGGAACAAGCGCTCCACTCCAAGGAAGCCTTGGTGCCCGAGAATCTCACGTGGCAGACCCCGTTGCCCTTCCCCTCCCTGGCGATCCCGGGCAAAACGCGGTTCGTCTAAGCGGCCGCGGTCCGTTCCCCCACCCCCATGAAACCAACGATCAACCGCCGGGATTTCCTCCAACGGAGCGCCGGCGCGCTCGCCTTGGCCACGCTGCTGCCCGGCGCGGCCCTGGCCCAAGACCCGCTTCCCGCCCGTCGGAAAAAAGCGATTATGTTCGGCACGGTCGGCGGCGGCCAATCCGTCGCCGAGAAATTCAAAATGATCAAGGACGCCGGCTTTCAGGGCGTCGAGGCGAACAGCGGCATGGACCGCACGGAAGTCCTCAAGGCGCGGGATGCCGCCGGCTTGGAAATCCCGAGCGTGTGCGACTCCGTCCACTGGGCCAAGACGCTCTCCGATCCGAACCCGGCCACCCGGGAGATCGGCTTGCGCGGCCTGATCACGGCCTTGGAGGATTGCGCCGCCTACGGTGGTTCGTCGGTGTTGCTCGTCCCGGCCGTGGTGAACGCGCAAGTGTCCTACCAAGACGCCTACACCCGGTCCCAGGCGGAAATCCGCAAGGCGATTCCGACCGCGGAAAAGCTCGGGGTGAAAATCGCCATCGAGAATGTGTGGAACCAGTTCCTGCTCAGCCCGCTGGAAGCCGCCCGGTACGTGGATGAATTCGAAAGCCCGGCGGTGGGCTGGCACTTCGACATCGGCAACGTGATCAATTACGGCTGGCCGGAGCAGTGGATCCGCACCCTGGGAGTGCGGATTCAAAAGCTGCACGTGAAGGAATTCAGCCGCAAACGCCGGGATAATGAAGGCCTGTGGAAGGGTTTCGCCGTGGAATACGGCGAAGGGGACAACAACTGGCCCGCCATCTCCCAGGCCCTCCGCGACATTCATTACACCGGCTGGGAAATCGCCGAACCCGCTTACTCCCCCGAGGGGGTGGATTTGGCCACCCGCCTGCACCAAGTGGTCCAGAAGATGGACCAACTGCTGGTCCCGTAATACCGTTTGTCTGCGGGGGTGGCCGCCGGCGCCCGGCGGCCGCCCCGGAAAAGCAAAAGCGCGCCGCGGGCAAGCCCGGGCGCGCCGTAGGATAAATCAGCGAGGTTCGCGGATCAGTCGGGCTTGTGGAGGCTGTGGCAGGCTTTGCAATTCACGGCCTCTTTGTACTTGGCCTGGGCTTCCGCCCCGCCTTTGACCAGCCCTTGGGCGGCGGCGTACACCTTGCCGGTCTTTTCTTTCCAGCTGGCTTCGTCACCCTTGGGCGGTTTGATGGTGGTCATCATCTTGTAGCCCTCGATCAGCTTCTTGATCTCTTCGGGGGAGGCTTTGCCGTCCACGGCTTTCTTGCACACGGGATCGGTGCCTTTGGGCGCCTTGTGGTATTCCTTCATGAACTTCTCGAGGGCGTCTTTGTCGTCCGCCGCGTGGAGTTGGAAGGCCAGAACCGAGGTCGCGAGCACCGCCGCGAACCCGGCGATGAATTTGGAATAAGAACTATGCTTCATGCTAGTAGAGTTGTGTTTGAATAATTGCTTCGGGCCGGGAGCGAGCCTAGACAGGGGCCCGCACGGGGTCAACGCCAATTTGCGGGGCCGATCGGCCCCGCAGTCGTTCATTGGCCCACGGCCCGGTAGAACAACTGGGTGGACGCGAAGGGGAACTCCGCGGTTACAAGCGGACCATGCGTGGCCGTGATGGTGGCATCCGTGGCGGGTTGGAAACTGCCCGGGCTGAGATCGGGACTTTCGAGGAAGCTGATGGTCTGGCCGGGATACTGGGCCTGGACCACCAATTGGAGGTTGCCATCCGGGGCGATGGAGGTGCTGACGATTTGGATGACCGGGTTGGCGACCAATTGGATGGCGTTGACAAAGACGCCGAAGCTGGTGCCGCCATCCCGCAGGCCCTGCAACACCAATTGCCCGCCGGGTGAGGAAGTGAGCAGCGCGCCGAAGGTGTCGTCATAATCCGCAACGGGGGCCACGCTGCCGTTGAACGTGTAGCCGGTGCTGATGGGAATCGGTGTGCCGGAGGAAATCTCGGTCCAATCCGCCACGCGGCTGCCCGTGCTGCTCACGTCCCAGGACCAAACGGTGAGCCCGAAGCTGGTGTTCGGGGCCAGATGCGAGATTTGCACCGTCAACCCGGTGCCGTCGGTGGCGACGCCGCCGAAGAGGAATTTGTTGTAGTGGGAGGCTTGGGTGAAGGCCGGCGGATTGTTGATGGTCACCGCGCCCCGGTCGCGTTCGGCCAGGACAATGCCGCCGACGGGGGCCACCGTGACCCCGACGGCATTGCTGTAGGTCGTGCCATTGATGCCGAGGTTGAACACTTGAAAGCCGGGTTGGGCGTCGGGGGTGCCGGTCAAACCGAAATCGACGGCCAACACCAGCCCGTTGGTCAAGGGCGTGTAATTCTGCACGGCCGCGAGGGTCACGCTGCCGGTGACCGAGCCGCCGACCAAACCGAAGCCGCCGTTGGTGATCACCACCGAGTAGGTGCCGACGGCGGAGGCGCTGACATTGGAGAGGACCAACGCGTTACTGGTGGCGGAGGGATTGGCGGCGGCGGAAATCGCCAAGCCGTTCTTGAGCCACTGATAGTTCAGCGGATTGCTGCCGGTGGCTTGAACCGTGAAGGTGACGGTGTCGCCGACGTAAACCCCATTGGTCAAGTCCGGCGGCACACTGGAGAGCGACACGATGGCGGGGGGAAGGAGTTGTTTGGGCGGGGGCAGGGTGCCGGTTTGGAGGTTTTGGATTTCCGTGTAGGACAAGCGGCGGGTCCACACCGCGACCTCGTCGATGTCGCCGGTAAAGAAATTGCCGGGCGCGGCCCGCACAATGCCACCCAGGGCGGTGCTGTTCAAAGTGTAGGAGCCGGAGCGGGTGTAGGCGTAAGCGGTCGCGTCCAGCACGCCGTCGACGTACAGGAGGGCCCGGCCGTTTTGATCCACCCAGACAACGTGGTGCCAGGTGCCGTCAAACACCGGCGTGGTGGAGGCCAGGTTGTTCACCTGCACGACCCCGGCGTCATTGCGGATAAAAAGATCAAGGGAGCCGCTCGCGCTGGAGACATCGGTGCCGAGGGTGAACAGCGGATTGTTGTTGGCGGTCGAAGCCTCGGCAAACACCCGCTCCGATACCTGGGGGCTGCCGTTCACCCAAAAGGCCAGGGAGTAGTTGGTGGCCGAAAAAATGGGCACCCCGCCCACGCGGCTGGCATATTGGCCGGCGCCATTGAAAGCGAGCGCATTGCCGAACTCGCCGGCCACCAGGCTGTTGGTGTCGGGGCCGTTGAGCAGGAAGTTGTCGGCACTGTACAAGTCAGGGGAATTGGTGGTCACCGCGGTTTCGTTGACCAGATCCAGCGGCCAATAGGAAACGAGGCCGGCGGAGAGGTTGGGGGCGGCATCGGGCGCCACGACGAAGGTCCAGGGGCCGTTGGTGACCGCCCCTTGGGGATTGGACACCACCAATGAAACCGTGGAGTTCGTGGTGTTGGTGAGCGAATTGAGCACCAGGGAATTGTTGGTCTGGTCGGCCAGGGCCTGGCCGCCCCAATACCACTGGTAGGTCAACGGCCGGTAGCCGATGGCCGTGCCGGGCAGGATGACATAATCTCCGAGGGAATTGGTGGAGGCGCCGAAGGTGCGGGTGAGGAAAGGGGGTTGCGGGGTGATGGGCTGCGGGATGGAATTGGTCATCAGCGAGCGCACCTCCGCCTGGGACAAGGCGCGTTCCCAGACGCCGACATCATCCAGGGAGCCGGCGAAATAACCGCTCACCGAGGCGCGGACCAGGGCGCCGAGCGCGGTGGTGTTCAAGGCAAAGGCACTGGCGGGTTGGGCGACGTAGTTGAAATTGGCGGGGTCCAGGTTGCCGTCCACATACAAGCTCACGGCGCCGTTCGTATCGACCCAGGCGATATGGTGCCAGGTGTTGTCGAACACGACGTTGGTGGATTTGACATGGTTGATCAGGGCGGTGCCCGACGTGCTGCGAATGATGACATCCAGCTTGTTGGTGAACACGCCGGTGGCGGTGTTCGCGGTTTGGAGAATGAAGAGCGGATTATTGTTGGTCGTGCTCCCTTCGGTGAACAAGTAATGGCCGTTCTGGCCGGGGGCGCCTTTGACCCACATGGCCACCGTGTAACTGCCGGCGGCGTAGACGGGCAAACCGTTCACGCGGTTGTCCGGCGTGTGGTTCGCCACCAAATACTT
>CAIYZC010000302.1 GCA_903930565.1 uncultured Pedosphaera sp. | reverse complement strand
CGCGGCCCATGCCCGCGAACTGTCCAAGCCGAGTGGCGTGCCACGCGCGAGGCCGCTTTCGGGGCCAACACCCAAAGCCGGCCGCCAGCCCGCCCAACCGCGCCAAGCCCGGGACCACGAGGGAGAGCCGGAGGACCGCGACGGCTGGGAACGAAGTGAAGCGCCGTCTTGGGGGGCCTGCGGAACGGAACGGCGGAAACTATTGAAACCCGGTTCTCCCATGTCGTGGCTTTGAGGCCCGTCCTTATTTCGGTGGCGCTCCGAGGCAACGGACCCCCTCGAAAGCAGTGCTTCGCGTGGTTCACACCGCACTCCAAGACGCTGGCGCGCAGCCGGTTGCGGGTGAAGAATTTGAAACGCCGGCTTGGGGGTGCGACCTCGCTTAAAAAAATACTTTTAAAAAAATGGGCTAATTACCAACGGTAGAAATACGGATTCCGGAAACCCGTGTTTTAGTCGATCGCGTCGATGGTGAATCAACTAAAACATATGAATGAGATCAATGATTGGCTGGGTTTGTTCGGGGGGCGGTCGGGACGGGCGGCGGAGGCGGTGACGTGGCTCTTCGCCACCGGGGCGGTGCTGAAACTCTTCAACGCGCGGTTGCAGCATTGGTTGACGGGGCTGGTCGCCTACACGGTGCAAGATCCGGCGGATGACCGGTTCATGGAGGGATTGCTGGGGAGCCGGGCCTACCGGTTCACGGCCTTTTTGCTGGATTTGGCGTTCCGCCTGAAGTTCCCCAATTTGGCGGATTATCAAGCGCGCATGGCGGCGCGGGGCAATCGCCCGCCGACGGAGGGATCCGGACCCAGCCAAGGCAAGCCGGGCGCGGCCGCGCTCGCGCTGCTGGCGGCGTTGGGTCTGGGGTTGGCGCTCGCGGGCTGCCAGGCGACGCCGAACCGGATTGCCTACAACACCGTGGCGACGACCACGGCGACGGTGAACGCCGCGGTTCAGGGGTGGTGGGATTACAAGACGCAGTTTCCGGGCCGAGTGGACGCGGGCACGGACGCCAAAGTGCGCACCGCCTACGAGCAGTACCAGGCCACGATGAAATTGATCCTGGACGCCTACACCGCCGGCGGCGGCTGGCCGGGCGGGACGAACAATCCGACCCTCCAAGGGGTGCTGGCCAACTCACTGGCCAACGCGGCGCAGGAGGAGACCGACCTGTTGAACCTCATCGCGGCGTTGAAAGCGGCCACCGCCCCGCAACCGGCGGTTTCGCCGGCGGGCAAGGGCAACTGAACCGGCGGCCGCGGAAACCAACAACCCACCCACACAGACCACAAAATTCGGGTGCCACCACGCCCGCTGACAACCACCCAACCACCAATACCCGGAAAGGAAACGACCATGGATCCACTGACCATACAACTCATCGGCTTCGGCCTGCAGGAACTGATCAAGAACGAACCGGCGATCGCGGCGGAATTCGCCCGATTGACCACCCAAGGGGAGGCCACCCCGGCTGAATGGCAGGCGGCGTTGCAACTGAGCCAAAAGCCGTGGACGGCCTTCGCACCCACGGCGGCGACCGCAACCACCACGCCAAACTGACCCGGACCCAAGCCGACCGGGCCGCCGGCGGCGGGCACAAGGCGGTCCGCCCCGGCGGCCCACGCCAACCCAACCAACCCATTCCCCATCATGCCCACCAACCCAAATCTGACCCCGGACACCCCGGCGCAACTCGGCGCCTGGCTCGCGGCCCTGGCCTTTGTGCTCCTGCTGGTGAACGCCGCGCTGCGGCTCACCGACCGGTTGCGCGGGGAGAAACCGCGTCCGCCCAATGAGGAACTCGGGGCGCGGGTGAACCGGCTCGAAGGGGACCTGGCGGCGGTGCGGCAGGAGCTGGCCCAGGGCGGCGCGCGCCAGGAGGCGCGGATCGCGGCGAGCACGCAGGCCATCGCGGACCGCCTGGAGCAGGTGCGCCAGGAACTCGACGCCAAACTGGGTGAGCAAATGCGCGCCGCGGAAGAAGGGCGGAACCGGCTGCATGAGCGCATCAATCCCGTGGTGGCGAACACCGCGGCGATCGCGGGCCAGATGACGGCTTTCACGCTGGCTTTCGAACAGTTCACCCAAACCGTGGTGGCCTGGAGCCGCCAACGCCAACCCTGACACCCACGCACCGAAACCCACCCTCCACCGCTCCGACCACCCCATGACCTGCCCGCATCATTACCTGCCCCCGCCCTGCGGCGTGCCGTCCGCCGACCCGGTCGGCCGCTCCCTGCTGCCCTACCAGCGCTATTGGGTGGCGGACCGGTCGCGGTGGAAATTCGCGCTGCAAGCGCGCCAGACCGGCAAGGACTTCACCGCCGCGGCGGAAGGCATCCGGGATTGCCAGTTCGCGGAACTGGCCAAGCGGCAGGCGACGTGGATCGTGGCGGCGCCCTCCGAGCGGCAATCGCTGGAGGCGCTCGCCAAGTGGCGGGAGTGGACCGGCGGTTACCAGCAGTCGCTCACGGAGCAAGTGGCGCAAGGCGGGCCTCCGCGTCCCGCGGCATCGCGGTTGCGGTTGGCGCTGCTGGCTTTCCCCCGCGGGAGCCGGGTGCTCGCGGTGCCGGGCAAGCCGGCGACGGTGCGCGGGTATTCCGCCAACGTGGTGCTGACCGAGGCGTTGTTCTTCGAGGATTTCGCGGCCACGTGGCGGGCGCTGGTGCCGATGGCGGGAAACCCCCTGCGCGGGGGCGTGAAGAAGCTGCGGCTGCTGACCACGCCCAACGGGGCGGGCGGGCCCGGCCACGAATTGTGGCGGCATAATTACCAAGCGCCGGAGGCGGGTTGGACGTGCCAACGAGTGACGATCCATGCCGCCGTGGGCCAGGGTCTGCCCATCGACCTGGAACAAATGCGCCGGACGCTCAACGATCCCGAAGGCTGGGCGCAGGAATACGAACTGGAGTTCCTGGACCAGTCCCGCGTGCTCCTGCCCTACGACGTGATCGCCGCGTGCGAGCACCCGGACGCCACGGAGACGGCGCCGGAGGATTATTGGGCGGCGATCACGCCGGCCCCGCGGACGGAGGCGTTGGTGTTGGGGATTGATTTTGGGCGGAAGAAGGATTTGACGGTGTGCTGGGCGCTGGTCGGACTGGAGGGCGGCTGGAAAATGACGCGCGAGGTGCTGGAGCTGCCGGGCATGGCCAGCGACCGGCAGTTGGAAATCCTCACGCCGCGCATCCAGCGCGCCCGGCGGGTGTGCTTCGACTACACGGGACCGGGCGTGGGCCTGGGCGACCACCTGGCCCGGCAATTCGGCGAATACCATCCGGAGCGCCATCTTTACGGGAAGATTGAACTCTGCCAATTCACGAACGCCTTCAAGGTGGAGATTTTCAGCAAGTTGCGGATGGAATTCGACCGGCGCGGCGTGGCGGTGCCCGGCAGCCGGGTGATCCGGGAGGACTTGCATTCGCTCCAGCGGGTGATCCTCCCCACGGGTGGGATCGCCTACCGCGCCGGCCATAACGAAGCGGGCCACGCCGACCGCGCCACCGCGCTGGCCCTGGCGGTGCGGGCCCTGACCGAAACGACCGGCACCTTCGCCTATTCCCCGGTGGCGCGGACCGCCTCCACGGCGGCGGCCGCCTACGCGGGCCTGACCGGCGTGAGCCGCGACCGGCGCGGCGCGCCCCGGTGACCCGCGCCACTTGGCCAACAAACCACCAGCAAGCACCACCCCAACCCCCTGCCCATGAACGAAGCCCGACCCAACCTGCCCCCGCCCCAGGCCGATCTCTCGGCCGAACGCGTGCAACTTTCCCTGCGCCTGCGGTTTGATCCGCTGCGCGGCCTGAGTCCCGAGCGACTGGCGGCGGACCTGGACCAATTCCGCCTCGGGTTCTTCCGCAACCTGGCGCTGACCTGGGACGCGATGGAGCGCCGGGACGACCGCTTGCAGGCCGTGGCGGCGAAGCGGAAGAAATCCGCGGCGCGGCATGGTTGGGAGATTTTGACCACGAGCGACTCGCCCGCGGCGCGGCGGCAGCAGGCGGTGCTCCACGATTTCTACAACCGCCTGACCGCGACCACGGCGCTGGAGCCGGACGAGAGCGGAGGTTTCTCCTTGCTCGTGCGCCAGATGATGGACGCCGTGGGCAAGCGCTACGCGGTGCACGAGATTGTCTGGCAACCCCAGGCGGACGGCAGTTTGACGGCGCGCTTCGTCCATTGCCCGCTGTGGTGGTTCGAAGGGCGCCGCGGGAAGCTCCGCTACCTCGCGAACGAAATGGCGGTGGAGGGCGCGGAACTGGACCCGGACGGCTGGCTGGTGACCGTGGGCGACGGGATCATGGAGGCGTGCGCCGTGGCCTACATGTACAAACACCTGCCGCTGCGGGACTGGCTGGCGTATTCGGGCAAGTTCGGCCTGCCCGGGCTGCTGGCGGAGACGCCGGCGCAAAAGGACAGTCCGGAATGGGACGCCATGGTGGACGCGGTGCGGGACTTCGCGAACGAATGGGCCGCGGTGGTCAGCCAGGGGGCGAAAATCACGCTGGTGGAAACCGCGCGGGGCGGGGAGACGCCCTTCCAACCGCTGGTTGAAATGATGAACGAAGCCATCACCGTGCTCTGGCGCGGTGGAGACTTGGGCACGCGGAGCCGCGCGCAGGGCGTGGGCGCGACCTTGCAGGAGAGCGAGACGGACATCCTGGACCTGGACGACGCCCAGTGGATCGGGGAGACCCTCACGACCCAGGTCAGCCGCGTGGTGCTGCGGTACCACTTCGGGGACGCGCCCCAACTGGCGTACCTGAAGCTGCGCACGGCGGAGCGCACCCATGTGGCGGCGGACTTGCAGGTGGACCAATTCCTCCTCCAGGCGGGCGTGCCGCTGGGCGTGCAGGCCGCCTTGGAGCGCTACAACCGCGCCGAACCCGCGCCGGGCGAACCCCGGCTGCACGCCCCCGCCGCCCCGGCGCCCACCCTCCATCCGACCCGCCCGTGAACGCTTCCCAACCCAACCCAACCTTCATGACCACGACCCTTCCCCTCCCCCCGGCCGCGCCCGCCCGCGTGGCGGCGTTTCCCAACGAATTCACGCTCGGCCACGACGGTTGGGCGCAACTGGCGCCGCTGGGCGATTTTCCCGGGCGCGCCCGGGTCACGGGTCCGGACGGCACGGTCCGGGAATTCCCCGCCCTCCAGCGCCTGGACCGCGCGGCGGCGGAGGGCTTGGTGCGCCGGTTCAAGTCGCCGTGGGCGCGCCTGCGCCGCTTCCTCACGGGCTGCCCGATTTATGTGGGGCATCCGGACGCCCCGGGAGCGGGGCGCGAAGCTCCGGACCCGGAAGCCAAGGGCATGATCGTGGACCTGGCGGTGCGGGCGGACGGGTTGTATTGCCGGCCCGTGTTCACCGCGGCCGGGAGCGCCCTGGTGGAAAGCCGCCAACTGCGCGCCCTGAGCGGCTATTGGACGGCCGTGCCCGTGCCGCCCGCGCCCGG
>CAIYZC010000301.1 GCA_903930565.1 uncultured Pedosphaera sp. | reverse complement strand
TTGGACGACGCCGGTGGCGTGACGCCCGGCCGCGTCCAAGGCTCTCATATTTTGAGCTCCCTCGCCGCGGCCAACGGCTTGCTGGACGTGGCCCCCCGCACCACCCTCCCGGCGGGGACGGCGGTGCGGGTCGCCTGCTGGGAATAATCGGCCGCGCGCCGGCGGCGCCGGTTACTCCAGCCGGCTGGCCGCCCAGAGAAACCCGTTTGCCAACAAATCCAGGAACACCGGATCGCGGAAGGTGGCGTCCGAATGCCCGAAGGTGGTGCCGAAAACACGCGTGCCGTGGTACTCGTGCACCCAGGCCACCGGCTCGTCCAGTTTGAGTTTCTCGTCGTAGCTGGTGGCCAGGGCCGTGCCGCCCGGCCACAACTTCTCGATCACATACAGCTCATCCATGGGCGTGACCCAATTCGTCGGAAACCCGCGCATGATGGGATGGCTCGTCGCCACGGGTTTGACCGGGTAACGCGCCAGCGCTTCGTGATAACGGCTGGTCACGCCTAAGAACTCCCGCCAATCATCGAATTTCGCCGCCCGGTAAGTGTGCATGGCGCAATGGATCACCACCGCGGGTTTGCCCGCCAGATGCGCCGCCGTGATCTTGCGCACGTATTCCGGATTGTCCGTGTCCGCAAAACACTCGTTGTGGACGATGATGTCGTACGCTTTCGCCCAATTCGGGTCGTTGTACAGGGCGATTTCCGCGCGCGTTCCCCCGCCGCCGTCGTTGATGATCGTCCACTCCACCGGCGCCTTTTTGCCGAGGGCGTTGGTCAGCGCCATCGCCTGAAAGGGATAATTGTGAAACCCGCCGCCCGTGATTAACAAGGCGCGGATCGGTTTGGCGGCCGCGGGCGCATCCGCAGCGGACGCAATGTCAGGTTGGAAAACGGCGAGCGCGGCGAGCGCCAAGCCGGCGAGTCCGCGACGCAGCCGCGGAAAGAAGAGGGGACGAATCGGCGGGTTCATATCTGGTGCCCCGCACCCTACCCGGCCCCCGCTCCGCCGGCAAGATACTCCTACCGTTCCGTCCGTCCGGCTTGATCGGTCCATCTCCTCGGTAAGCAAAAATGCCTCCGCCTGGCCTTGCGGCCGGGCGGAGGCGGATCGAAGGCCGCGCGGTTACCCGAGGATCGCTTCCTCAACCCCCATTGAACCCTTCTTGCGGGCGATCGCCACCACCAAGAGGACGCCGCCGAAGATGCTCACGACATGGGCGGGTTCGGGGGCCGCGACCAGGGTGGTCTTGCTTCCCGTCACCGTGGCGAAGTGCACGCCGGGCGCCGCGCCGGTTTCGCCGGGCAGGGTGCCCCAGGCTTGGGAGCGCACGGTCCAGTTATCCGACTCGAAACCGGAGCTGCCGGGGTTGTCGAATACGACCTTGTTCCAGGTCACACCCGGCTTGGCAAAGACGTTCAGGAACGCGAAGGGCTCGCCGCCGTCCTGGCCTTTGAAGGCCTTCGTCGGGTTGCCGAAATAGCTGCTCGGCAGCGCGTCCAGCAAGGTTTTGGTATTGAAGCTGGCGATCAGGGTATTGCCGGAATAAAACGAAAGGGTGTTGTAGGGATCACCGGCGGACCACCACAGCCCGAAATAGGAACTGGGTTTGTTCAGCGTCAACACGGTCTCGTCCACCGCCTTGGAGCCGCCCACGCCCCCGGGCGCCGCGCTCTGGACCGGATAGACCCCGGTGCCGGTGGCGCCGCCATACAAGTTCGCCTTCTGCATGTAAACGTCGTCGATGGTGCCCACGCCCGACCAAGTCAGATCCTTGTACGCCCCGGCGCCGTTGTTGGCCCATTTGCTGAAGTCGGTCACGCTGGTGTCCTTCAGGCTGGTGTTCACCGCTCCCGGATTCTCGATATAGGTCAAGGTCAAGGGGGATTGAGTTTGCGCGGCGACGGCCAGGGCGGACGCCAAGTAAACCGCCCCGAGGATTTTGATTTTGATCTGGTTCATGTTCATTTGCTTTCGAATTGTTTACTAAGTTTAAAGTTTGACTGCTACCTGCTAAATTAAGCTGCTGTCCGTTTGGCCGGACGCGCCCCGGCGATCCACCGGGCCGTCCCCCACCAAGCGCCAAAGACCACCAGCACCACCGCCCACCCGCCCAGTTGGTGCAAGGAGCCATTGGCCGCTTCGGGCCCCAGGCCCACCGCCAACGCCACCACCGAGCAAACCCGCACCGTATTGACCACCCAGGCGAGCAAGGGCAGGGAAGCCACGATCCACCAATACGCGCGGCTGCGGCCGAATTCCATCCAGGTCAGCACCAGCCCGCCCATCAAAATCGCTTGCAGGGAATTCAGTCCCGAGCAGGGCGCCGCCACATCAATCGGAATATTGCGGACCAAAAGATTCGTTCCTTCCCTTAACACGGAGAATCCCATCGCGCCGTACGCGTGATCCACCACCCAGGCGGCGGAAAGCCGGAACCACCAGCCCACCGGGGTCAGGTCCAACGCCACCCAAGGAAAGGCCATCACCGGGAGGATCGCCAGTCGGCGCAACAAGGTCGCGTCCGCGGACACCCGGTTTTTGAGCCAAACCCACAGGGCGAAGGTCCAAGCGGCGGCCAACAAGATCGTGGTATCCAAAACCAACCCCGCGGTGGCCAGGAGGGCCGCGCCGACCAGCGGTCCGAGCGGCAAGGGGCCCGACGCCTGCCGAATCCGCCAGGGCGCGCCCAACCACACAAACAGCGGCACCACCGCCAAAATCGCCAGCGTTTCTTCCGGGGCCGACAGCCAAGCCGTGTCCCGCACCCAAATCCCCAACCCCGCCACCGCCAAGCAACCCAAATAAACCAAGTCGCCTTGCGCCAAACCCTTCACCCCGTTCCGTTGCGCGCTACCGGGCAACGTCACCTGGGATGAGAGTGCTTCGGGTTTCGCACCCGAATCACTGATTTGTTTGGTCGGCCATGATGTCATACGATATCGGTCTTTAGCAGTTGGTGTGCCAACCATGGGGCAACGCTGTATGCGGTTGGATTTAAGCCTTGGCAAGGTCAATTTGGGCGTTCCTTTCCGCTTTTGTTTCGTTTTTCGCTTGGTTCCATATTAGTGCATCGCGGTATCTGGAGGCCCACCCATCGCGATCGATTGCAATGAAATTGCAATTGCAATGCGCATTGCTGATTGCATGGGAGGCAGCCAGTTGGCCAAGCAACACCACGCCCAACTGACGGCCGCCAACATTACCCCAATACCTTGAAGCTAAACAAATCTATGAAAGCTGGCACGCCGTCTGCTAATACTCGGTGCACGCAACGCAGAGCGACACTCGAATGAACTCAACAATCCATTTTTGCCGGAGGCCCCAATTATGACCAAACGTCGTCCGCTGATTCTTTTGGTGGTGCTCACCTTGCTGACGGTC
This sequence comes from uncultured Pedosphaera sp., assembly GCA_903930565.1. Lineage (GTDB taxonomy): Bacteria > Verrucomicrobiota > Verrucomicrobiia > Limisphaerales > Pedosphaeraceae > CAIXFN01. The sequence goes on along the minus strand of CAIYZC010000301.1, from coordinate 644 downwards.
ACCGGTGCCTGCGGATTCCGTTGGTGGCGGGCGCAAAGAGCCGTGCTCCGCGAACTCCAAGCCTTGGCCCGTGCCCAATCGCTCCTGAAGCGGGGGCATCCGGAGGATGCGCTTTCCCTCGTTGACAACTACTCGATCGGTTCCAAAGACCCGGCGTGGTTCGCGGTGCAGTTGCAAGCGGTGACCAAAATACCCGATCTCGCCCGGTTGGCCTTGCTGTTCGACCGTTTTCCCGCCGAGGTCCTCAAGGATGAAGACGCCTCGACCTTGTTGGCCCGCGGTTTCCTGCAGGAACAAATGCGTACCGAGTTCGAGCGCGTGCGCGCCGCCTGGCGGGGCCGCGAGGTGCAGAAGGAAGTCTGGCGCTTGCTGGACGCCGACCTGCTCCTGCTCATCGGTCAGCAGCGCCAAGCCGAGAAGCTGCTGAGCGGGAGCGAAGCTACTTCGGCTGCCGACGCCCCCCGCCTCGTGCGCCTGGCGCTGGTGATTGCGGATCGGGATCCGGCCGGCGCCTGCAAGTTATTGGACCAGGCCGTGGCCCTGCAGCCCACCAACAGCATGGCGCGTTGGTCCCGCGGGGAAATCTTGGAGCGGATGGGCCGCCTCCGGCTGGCCCGCGTGGAATACGCGTCCGCCTTGGCCAC
>CAIYZC010000300.1 GCA_903930565.1 uncultured Pedosphaera sp. | reverse complement strand
GGTGCTCCGCCGCCCCCGCCGCGCTCCGATGACGGGAGCGGCGGTGGGCCGGTGATCGACGTCTGACCCCGCCGTCCGCCCGGGTGGCGGCCTACGGGAGCCGGGCGTAAGCGGCGCGGTTCGTGGCGATGCCGCGCGCGGAAAAGGTTTTCTCGAAGTCGGTGACCACGGCGGCCAATTCGGCCGGCGTATCCACGGGAACAAAGCCCGGATGCGCCTGGAACACGGCGGTCATTTGCGAAAAATAATCGGCGTCATCGGTGCGGAGATACACGACCCCGCCGGGGCGCAGGACGCGGCGGGCCAGTTCGGGGAAGCGTTCGTTGATCAGGCGGTTTTTGCGGTGTTTGCGCTTCGGCCAGGGGTCGGGGAAATAGATGTGCAGGTGCGCCACGCAGCCCGGAGGCAGGAGGTATTCCAGAAAATAGGCGGATTCGATCCGGATACCGCGCAGATTGGTCAAACCCCAACGGCGGCCTTTGCGTTCGATCTTTCGGAGCCGTCCCAGCAGCCGTTCGATGCCCAGAAAGTTGACTCCGGGACATTGGCGGGCGTAATTGACCAGAAAAGAGCCGTCTCCGCTGCCCAGTTCGACTTCCAAGGGTTGGTCCGCCGGAAATAGCCCGGCCGGGTCCAAACGGTCCAGAATGGACGTGATGGGGAAAAGGATGTTGAGCGGAGAAGGAACGGAAGCGATCGGCAACATGCGGGAAAGAAGGAATATCCGGCCGGCCGGGAAGGTCGGCGGCCGGTGCCGCCCAAGGCGACCGGCGGCCAACGATCAAAGAGATGGTCGGGACGGTGAGAATTGAACTCACGACCTCGTGGACCCGAACCACGCGCGCTACCAGGCTACGCTACGTCCCGAACCGCCGCTAATCTGCCGTCAATCCGGCGGGATTGCAACGATTGTTTTCAAATAGTTTTTGGCCGGGGGTCGCGGCGGGGGGCGTCAGATCACCGTGCCGTGCGGAATCACGCCATTCTTGGGGATCACGACGATGCCGTCGCGGACGAAGTACAGGGGATGATCCACGTTTTCGGGTTTGCCGACGGGGGAGATGACCACATTGTCGCCGATCCGGGCGTTTTTATCGATGATGGCGTTTTCGATGCGGGTGTTTTCGCCGATGCCGAGGGCGGGGCGGCCCAGCTTCTTGCCCTCGATGATGGAGGCTTCGGTTTCGTAATAGTCGCTGCCCATCAGGACCACGCGGGTCAGGTCACTGCCGGCCCCCACCAGGCTGCGGATGCCGACGATGCTGTGGGCGATGCGGGCGTGGTTGATGATGCAGCCATCGGAAACAATGGCATGATCAATATGGGCGCCGTTGATTTTCGAGCCGGGGAGGAAGCGGGGGCGGGAAAAGACCGGCGCGCTCATGTCGAAGAAATTGAACCGGGGCAATTCCCACGTGACGTTCAAATTGGCTTCAAAGAACGACCGGATGGTTCCGATGTCCTCCCAGTATCCTTGGTAAACGTAGGAATACACCTCATTGGTCCGGATGGCCTGGGGAATGATGTGTTTGCCGAAATCGGTGAGCGTGTTGTCCAGGAGCTTGATGAGCAGATCGCGGTTGAAAACGTAAATGCCCATGGAGGCGAGGAACAATTCGCGATCCTCAGTGATGCCCAACTCGGCGTAGGCGGCGGGATTCAACCGGAGGGAATCCTGCACGGCGGGGTCCTTGGGCTTCTCGACAAACCGGGTGATGCGGCGTTGGGCGTCGATTTCCATGATGCCCAGGGAGGAGGCTTCGGCGCGGCTGACCGGGATGGTGGCGATGGTGAGCTCGGCCCGGCTGGCGATGTGCTGTTGGATGATCTCGCGGAAGTCCATCCGGTACAATTGATCGCCGCTGAGAATGAGGAGGTACTCGAAGGAGTTGTTGAGGATGTGGATCAGGTTTTTCCGGACGGCGTCGGCGGTGCCTTGGTACCAAGAGGTGTCGGAGAAGGTTTGTTCCGCGGCAAGAATTTCCACAAAGCCGCCCGAAAAATGGTCAAATTTGTAGGACTGGGAGATGTGGCGGTGCAGGGAGGCCGAGTTGAATTGCGTGAGGAGATAGACGCGGCGGAGGCCGGAGTTGATGCAATTCGAGATGGGGATGTCCACCAAACGGTACTTACCCGCCAGGGGCACGGCCGGCTTGGCCCGTTCCTTGGTTAGCGGGTATAAACGCGTGCCCTGACCGCCCCCCATGATGACCGACAAAACGTTGCTGGTGTTTACAGATTGCCGACCGGACTGAGCCATAATGTTTCCTTTGGTGCCAAGTTTGTGGTTTCCATTTTTAGCGGGAAGCCGGGTCGGATGCAAGCGGGATTGCGGCGTAGCGCGATGGTCGGAACGGGATTCGGGCAGCCGGAGCGGAGCCGATGCGGGGAGCGGCCGGCTTCGCAATCGAGAACGTAATATATTTAATCAAAATTTGATTTATTGGGTTGACCCCGGCGGCGGAAGCAACGAGATTGTTGATAAGCACGAGACCAACTGGACCCGCGCGTTACAATAAGGCGAAAAAAGGGTGAAATTCAGGTGGCTTCGCGGCCCGATGCGGTAAAGTGAACGTTTGAACAGCAGACTATGCACGCAACACGCTGGCTGGCGATCTTGGGTGGGTTTTTGATCGCGGCGGTTATTGTCGAATTGTTGACGATTGTCCGGGCGCCGTTGGGTTACCAGGACGACGCGGGTTTTCATGCCGGGGCTCCCCATCCGGACCGCGAAACCTTGCAGTTGGATTAGTTCGCCCGCCGGTCCCCACCTGGGTTCGACGCCGAAATCCGGCGTTCGTTTCATCGTCTTGACGGTGGGTTCCTTTGTCCCCTCTTCCCTCCTCCGGTTTCCCTTGCCAGCCCCGCTTCGGCGGAGGAGTTCCGTCTCTTTGGCATCGCCACCCCCGCAGTGGCGGTTCGCAAACGAGTTGCCGCCGGGCCGCGCTTGAGGCATCTTGGCTGGCGCATGTCTGATGATGGCTGGATTGTTCCTCCGCCCCGCCCGATCAATTCACCGTTGGTCCGGGCGTTCGCCATCTCGCTGCTCTTTCACCTGCTGTTGCTGGGCACCTATCAAACCGGGAAACGGTTTGGCCTGTGGGAAAAAGACGCCGTGCCCGCCTGGCTGCAAAAGGCCGAGCAGGTTTTGAAGGGGTTACCGCCGATCGTGCTCTCGGCCGAACCCAAGCCGCCCGAGCGCCAGGAGGTGGAATTGATGTTCGTGGATGTCAATCCGAACGTGGCCACGCCCGAACCACCCAAGGAGGCCAAGTATTATTCCTCCCGCAACGCCCTGGCCGCGAATCCGGACCCCAAGAAAGACACGCTCAATCCGGAGCTCGACGGCAAACAAGTGCACGTCGTGAAGACGGAGAGCATCCCCAAGAACGCGCCGCCTCCGACCCCGGCCCCGGTGACCGCCACCCCGCCGCCGAAGGAAACGCCTCCGCCCAAAGAACCCACGCCGCCGAAAGAGCCGGAAGGGCCCAAGGATCTGGCCGCCACCGAGGCCAAACCCAAAGCCGTTCCCGCCGCGGGCGACTTGACGCCCGGAAAGCCGGAGCCCAAGCCCCGGGATGGGAAGATCGCGGACACCGCGGAGGCGGATGGCAAGGGCACGGAAGCCAAGACCCAACCCCGCCAGCGGCCGCGGACCCTGGCGCAGGTGCAGCAGGCGCAGCCGCCCAAGGCCGCGGGCTTGGCCGGCGAAAAAATGAAGCAGGAGGGCGGGGTGAAACGGTCGCGCATCGCCGCCTCGCTGGACACCAAATCCACGCCCTTCGGGGCCTATGACGAGGCGCTGATCGCGGCGATCCAGAACCGTTGGTGGGCGCTGATTGACGAGCAGCAGTTCGCCCGGGACGCCTCGGGCACCGTGGTGGTGGAGTTCCGCCTGTATTATGACGGCACCATCCGCGTGCCGCCCGAAGTCACCAAATGCACGGTGGGTTACCTGCTTTCTTATCTTTGCCAGCGCGCGGTCTCGGATCCCGCCCCCTACGCGCCCTGGCCCAGCGACATGCGCACGCTGGTGGGCCAAAATTACCGCGACGTGCGTTTCACCTTTATTTATGAATAAACCTCGCCCCGGGCGGCTCGCCGGCCCGGGGCGCCGGCCGAACCCCCAGCACTAAACAGCAAAATGGAAAAATTCTTCATTGGTCTCATGGTTCTCACGTCGATCTCGGCGCTCACTTTCATCATTGAGCGGGGCCTGGCCCTGCGCTGGAGCCGGGTGATCCCCCGCAGCGTGGGCGCCGCCCTCGAAGCCTGCCGAACCGCGGCGGACCGGCCCATGCTCCGCCGCGTGTGCGAGCAAAACCCCTCGCCCTTCGCCCGCTTGCTGTTGTTGGCGGACCAACACCTGGACCTGCCGCGCGAGGAGAATGAGAGCGCCGTGCAAACCCGCGCGCGGCACGAAATCGTGCAATTGGAGCGCGGCTTGGTGGTCCTGGAAATCGTCGTGGGCATCGCGCCCCTGCTCGGCTTGGTGGGCACCATTTACGGCATGATGACCCTGTTCGGCGGGGTGGCGCGCAGCAGCCTGACGGACAACTCGGCCCTCGCCTCGGGCATCGCCATCATTCTGGGGTTCACCATGGCGGGCCTGTTGATCGCCATTCCCTCCCTGGTCGCGTGGAGCTACTACACCAAGAAGGTGGAAAACCTCGCGGTGGAAATGGAAATCCTCATCTCCGAATACCTGCGCCGGCAGTATCGCCGCCCCGCCCCCACCCCTGCGAAATAAGCCCCGCCATGCGCTTTATTCCCCACCGCCGGCGCCAGCCGCCCGCCGTCATCATCGTCGCCCTGGTGGACGTGCTGATCGTGATCGTGATTTTTCTCCTGGTCACCACCACTTTCAAAAAGAACCAACCCGCCTTGCGCGTGAGCCTGCCCGAATCCTCCCAGGCGGGGAAGGCGGGGGTGAACGAAAATCCGCCTTTGGAGTTGGTGATCGAACCGGGGGGCGTTTTGCGTCTCGGCCCGGAACGCAAACCGGTGGCGTTGGACAAATTGAAGGGGGAACTGGCGGCGGCCTACACCAAAAACCCCAAGCTCAAGCTGACCCTCAACGGGGACAAGGAAGCCTCCTGGGGGCAGATGATCAAGATCATGGACGCGGTGAAAGAGTCCGGGATCAAGAACGTGAGCGCGGCCGTCAACGCCGCCGGGGGCAAGTGAACCGCCCCGCCCCCGGAAGGGGGGCGGGAGGCCGGGGAGCGGCGGGCGCCCCCTTAATGGAATTCTTGGACGGTCCGCACGCTGTAACCGCTTTTGCGCAGGGCGGCGATGCCCAGGGCCGCGGCCCGCGCGCCGCTCAGGGTGGTCATGATGGGCGTGTTCGTGTAAACGGCGGTGGTGCGAATCCGGATTTCATCCACGCGGGGGGTTTGGCCGGCGGGGGTGTTGATGACCAGTTGGACTTCGCGGTTTTTGAGCAGGTCCAGCGCGTTGGGCCGCCCTTCGGTGAGCTTCAGCACCCGTTGCACTTTGAGCCCCGCTTTTTCGAGCACGGCGGCGGTGCCGCTGGTGGAGATCAGTTCAAAACCCAATTCAGCGAACTGCCGCGCCACTTCGGCGACTTCGCCCTTGTGCGCGTCCGACACGCTGATGAACACCCGGCCGGAAAGGGGCAGCGGGGCGTTGGCGGCCATCTGCGACTTGGCGTACGCAATGCCCAAATCCGCGTCCAACCCCATGACCTCGCCGGTCGAGCGCATTTCGGGGGAGAGCAGGATGTCCTGGCCATGGAAACGGTTGAAGGGGAAAACCGATTCCTTGACCGCCCAATACTTGGGCCAGACTTCCGCGGTGAAACCGAGTTCGACCAAGGTCTTGCCCGCCATGACCTTCGCGGCCAATTTGGCCAGGGGCACCCCGATGGCCTTGCTGACGAAGGGGACGGTGCGGGACGCGCGCGGATTGACTTCCAGGACGTAAACGGTGTCGCCCTTCACCGCGTATTGCACATTCATCAACCCCACGATGCGCAATTCGCGCGCCATGGCGTGGGTGTAGGTGCGGATGGTTTCGATGACGTTCGGCGCCAGGGTGTGGGGCGGGAGCACCATGGCCGCGTCGCCGGAATGGACGCCCGCATATTCAATGTGTTCCAGGATGCCGCCGATCACGCTGGTGCCTTGCAGCGGGTCGGCGAATTGCCCCACATCCGCCAGGCAATCCACGTCCACTTCCGTGGCGTCCTCCAGAAATTTGTCCACCAACACCGGGCGCTCGGGGGAAGCCTCGACGGCGAAGCGCATGTAGTGCGTGAGCTCCGCGTCGGAATAAACGATCTGCATGGCCCGGCCGCCGAGCACAAAGGAAGGCCGGACGAGCACGGGATAGCCCAACTGCCGGGAGGCCGCGAGGGCCTCGGCTTCGTTGGTGGCCAGGCCGTTGGGGGGCTGGGGAATGTCCAGCTTGCGGAGCATGGCCGCGAACAGCTTGCGGTCCTCGGCGACCTCGATGCTTTGCGGCGAAGTGCCGATGATGTTCACGCCGTTGCGTTGCAAACCCAAGGCGAGGTTGAGCGGGGTTTGGCCCCCGAACTGCGCGATGGCCCCCCAGCACTTTTCCCGTTCGTAAATGTGGAGCACGTCCTCCAAGGTGAGCGGCTCGAAAAATAATTTGTCGCTGGTGTCGTAATCCGTCGAAACGGTTTCCGGATTCGAGTTCACCATGAGGGTCTCAAAACCGTCCTCCTTCAGGGCGAAGGCGGCATGGACGCAGCAATAATCGAACTCGATGCCCTGGCCGATGCGGTTCGGGCCGCCTCCGAGAATCATGACCTTGCGCGTGTCCGAGGCGCGCACCTCGTCATCCCCGCGGTCGTAGGTGCTGTAGTAATAGGGCGTGTACGCCTCGAATTCAGCGGCGCAAGTATCCACCAGGCGGTAACTGGGCACGAGGCCGACGGCCTTGCGCTCGGCGCGGACGGCGTCCTCCGTCCGACCGGTGAGGTGGGCGATTTGGCGGTCCGAGAAACCGAGGGACTTGGCTTGGGCTAACAGGTCAAGATTCATGCTATGGGCGTTCGATTCAACCAGCGCCAGCAAACGCGAAACCGGGCGGGAAGGCAAGCCGGGATTCGTTGGGGGCAAAGCGGGCCAACCGTCGGCGGGCGCGCTTTTGGCTTGTCGCCCCGGTCGTGGGGCTTAAATTGCCAATCGAAGACGATGCCGTCGGCTGATCGCACTAATGATGATGCGCGGCGCGGCGGACCCATATGACCAAGCGTCAGCCTAGCAGAAGCGGATTGCCAGATAAGCTTGGGTATGCCTTGGAGAGGATGATCCCAGGGATCGACCCGATGGTTTCGGCGGTGCTCAAACCGGGGCGATTTGGGATGCCTCCATGGGGAACCCGGGCGGTGCCTTTTCCCTGGCCGATGACGGTTCAGAATTGAGGGCTCCCAACCGCGCCTTCGCAATCTGGTGTTGGTCCGGGCCGAAAAAAGTAAGACCATGAAATTGGAATCGATTCGACTCAAGAACTTCCGCGCCTTCCGCGACGCTGAAATGCGGGATATTCCGCGCTTTTGTGTCCTTGTGGGCGCCAACGGCACGGGCAAATCCACCCTGTTCAGCGTTTTTGGATTCCTGAAGGATGCCCTGACCGAAAACGTCGATGTGGCCCTCACGCGTCTGGGTGGCAGCCGCGGCCTGGCCGAGGTCCGTAGCCGCAACACCTCGGGAGCCATCGAGATCGAAATCAAATTTCGCGAAAACGATGCCGGCCCGTTAATCACCTACGCCCTCGCCATCAACGAGGAGGACGGCGTGCCCTTTGTGGAGAAAGAGGTGCTGAAGTATCGGCGCGGCAGCAGCGGCAAACCTTGGCATTTCCTGGATTTTTCCCGCGGCGAGGGCCACGCGGTGACGAATGAGCCGGACCAAGTGGCTGACGAAGCGAAGCTCCATCGGGAGCAACAAACCCTCAAGTCCCCGGATACGCTCGCGGTCAAGGGGTTGGCCCAATTCAAGAAATTTCCGGCCGCCATGGCGCTGGGCGAACTGATCGCCAACTGGCACATCTCCGACTTTCATATCCAACGCGCCCGCCCGGAGCAGGAGGCTGGTTACGCCGAGCACCTTTCCCGGGAAGGGGATAATCTGGCGTTGGTCACCGAGTTCCTTTACAAGCGCCACCGGGCCATTTTTGACCGAGTGCTCGGGAAACTCAAACAACGTGTGCCGGGAATCACCCAAGTTGATGCCAAGACGACGGAGGAGGGCCGCGTCCTCCTGCGGTTTCAAGATGGCGCCTTTACCGACCCCTTTCCGGCCCGGCATGTTTCGGACGGGACCATCAAAATGTTCGCCTATCTGGTTTTGCTCCACGACCCGAAGCCGCACCCACTCATCTGCGTCGAAGAACCGGAGAATCAACTCTACCCCACGCTGTTGGCGGAACTGGCCGAGGAGTTTCGTGAATACACGCGCCAAGGCGGCCAGGTGTTCGTGTCGACGCATTCCCCCGATTTTCTCAACGCCGCCGAGTTGGAGGAGGTCTTCTGGCTGGTGAAAAAGGGCGGCTACACCGCCATCCAACGCGCGGCCGACAACGAACAGGTCGCGGCCTACATGCGCGACGGAGACCAAATGGGGTACTTGTGGAAGCAGGGGTTTTTCGACGGGGCGAATCCCGCATGAGCGAGCTCGTCTTTTTTTTGGAGGAACTCTCCGCGAAGGCCATGCTGGAGGGGTTGGTCCCCAAGCTCATTCCGACCTCCGTTCGCTGCCGTTACATTGTTTTCGAGGGCAAACAGGATCTCGAAAAGCAGCTGGTGCGGAAAATGCGCGGCTACCGGACGCCCAACGCGCGTTTTGTCGTCCTGCGGGACAAGGACGCGGAAGATTGCCTCCAGGTCAAAAACCGATTGGTTGCGAAATGCGCAGCGGCTGGACACGCGGATAGTTTGGTGCGCGTGGCTTGCCACGAATTGGAGAGCTGGTTTTTGGCTGACCTCGCCGCCGTCGAGATCGGGTTGGGTGTCGGCGGGCTGATCCGGCAGCAACCCAAAGCCCCCTACCACCAGCCGGACGACTTCCCCACGCCGGCTCGGAAACTGCAGGCCATCGCCCCCACCTACCAAAAAGTTGGCGGCTCCCGCGCCATTGGCCCGCATCTGGACCCCGGAAACCAAAGGTCTGCCAGTTTCAGAGTCTTTGTGGCCGGCATTCGAAAACTGCTTCAAGACTGAAGAAACAGCCCGACGAAGACCGATGCCGGGATCGCTGAACCGCCGGACCCGCCGGATTGTCCACTCCTTAAGGCTTCGAAGTGCAGTGCTTTTTGCCGGATCCACACTGTCACTCGTCCGGAATTGGACAATGGGGAACGGAAAGGGACGAGGGGAATCGGGTTCGAGGATGGCTGGCGGCTGGAGCGCGACTGCCGCGCATTCGGCATTCGCCGGCCGCAGGCTTTGGGGGTATAACGGAGGGGATGTTGCGCCTCGGGTCGCTGACCCTGAACTCCAATTTGTTTTTGTCGCCGCTGGCGGGTTACACCAACCTGCCTTTCCGGCTGACCGTGCGCGAGCTCGGCGGCCTCGACCTGGCCACCACCGACCTGGTCAACGCCCGCTCCTTGTTGGAGCGGAATACCAAGGCGCTCAAATTGATCGAAACCCGGGCGGCGGATTCCCCCTTGGCCGTGCAATTGTTCGGCTCGGTGCCCGGGGAAATGCGCGACGCTGCGGTGCGCCTCCAGGAATTGGGGGTGGCCTCCGTGGATATCAACATGGGCTGTCCCGTCAAGAAGGTCTGCAAGGTGGGGGGCGGGTCGGCGATGATGACCGAGCTGGAGAAGACCGCCGCGCTGGTCCGCGGCATGGTCGACGCCGTGCGGATCCCGGTGACCGCCAAAATGCGCCTGGGCTGGGATGATCAAAACCTGACCGCGCCGGATTTGGCGCGCGCTTTGGCCGACGCCGGGGTGGCGGCGGTGTTTGTGCATGGGCGGACCCGGGAGCAGGGGTTCGGGGGCACCGTCAATTTGGCGGGCATTCGCGCCGTGGTGGCCGCGGTGCCCGGGCTGCCGGTGATCGGCAACGGGGACGTGACCTCGCCCGAGGCGGCGCGGCACATGTTCCAAGAAACCGGTTGCGCGGGGGTGAGTATCGGCCGGGGGGCCTTTTACAATCCCTGGATCTTCCGCGACACCACGGAGTTTCTCCGCACGGGCGTGGCGCCGGCGGAGGCGGGTTTCGAGGAGCGCGTGCGCGTGATGTGCCGGCACTTGGACTTGATGGTGGAGATTTTCGGCGAGGGCTTGGGCTGCCGGATGTTTCGCAAGGTGGCGCCGTGGTATTCGAAGCGGTTCGGCCCGGCCAACGAGTTCAACAAAAAAGTGGTGCAGCTCGGCTCCCGGGCCGAATTTCACGAACTTTTGGCCCGGTACCGGGAATGGCGCACCCAATTCTTGGACGCGGCCGGTCAACTCAAGCCGGGCTATCGTCCCCCGCCGTTGGTGGCCTCCTTCATGGCCGATCCCGCGGTGCTGGCGCGCCAAGCCATTCCCGTGCCCCAAGGGCCGGTGGAAGTTTGGTGACGGGGGGTAAAAACGGAACGAGCGGGAAACCGGGCCAGACACACGGAATACATGGCCCGATACCCGCCCCTTCCGCGCGGAAGGTCGGCAACTCCAGCCCGGGTCGGCCCTCTCAGAAAGGCCGCGCACCGCGGAATTTTGCCGTGAGCGCAACCTAAACAGAGAGCCCCGCGGGCGCAAGTGAATTTTTGGGCGCGGGGACACGACGAATGGCGCGTCGTGGGACCATTGGGCCACCGCCGTCCAGCGGAACTGGGCGACGGGTTCAGGCGGCGACGGCTGGGTATTCGCCCACCGGGAGCAGGGCCCGGGCGCGGGCGGCCACTTCGCGCGCGCAACCCCAGGAAAAAGTGACCCCGGAACCGCCGTGGCCGTAATTGTGCAGGAGGCCGGTCGCGGCCTCGTGCTCGAGCCGGACATTCTGCCGCCGCACGGGGCGCAGGCCGACCCGCACGGGCTCCGCCGGGTCGAGCCGGAGGTTGCCCAAGTCAGGGAGAAAATCGCGGCAGCGTTGCAGCATGGCCCGGAGGGGGGCGTAGTTGTCCAAATCGATGTCCAAACTCCACTGGTTTTCCTCCGCCATTCCCCCCAGTAACAACATCCGCTCGCCGCGGGGCACGATGAACATGAAGTAGGGTTCACTGGATCCCTCCTCGTGGGAAACGCAATGCGCCTCGTTGATTCGCGGTGAGCCGGCGCCGTCGTTCAGCACCCGGACCAGGGCGCCGCGGAGCGGCCAAACATCGTCGCCAGCCAGTTCCCGCGCGCCGAGGCCGGAACAATTGACCACCAATTCCGCGCCAAATTCGGCCTGCAATCCCGCCGTTTGTTCCGCCAACGGGCCGGTCAACCGGCGGGTCACCAGCCGGCAACCCGCCCGGCGAATCTCGCCCAACAACCACTGCAGATAAGCATCCGTGTCGATCATGGGGGCGAGGTAACGATAGGCGTCCACCACCCCGGCGCGGGGGTCGATGCCGTTTTCGGCGATCAACGCCGCGTCATGCCGGAAGTCGCGCACTTCCGGCCGCACTTCGTTCATCTTTCGGGTCGCGCCCGGTTGTCCGGCGAGCGGTTGCCGGAAATAGAAATTGACGTGGCGTAGGAACACCCCGGTGGCCGGGTTGGCGGCCAGTTCCGAAAAAATCGCATACGAAGTCCGGCACCATTGCTTCGACCGCTCCAGGGAGCGCACATCCTGGTGCGACCCGCAAACCGCCGGCGGCCATTCCCACAGCGCCCCCGCCACCACCGAGGTGGTGCCCGCTCCGAACCGTTCCGCCAGAACTGTCACCGGAAATCCGGCGCGGCGCAGTTCCAACGCGGAAGTCAGTCCGCTGACGCCCGCGCCAATCACGAGCACACCGGGGCCGGGTGCCAAATTACCATGGTTCATGCCGGAATCATGGCTAAAACATCCGTTGAGGCAAGTCCAATCCGAGCCTTCGGCGGCGCCCCGCGAAGCCCGTCTCCAACCGCGCGTTGAGCGATAATCAACGGTTACCCGGGGTTTGGCCGGTCGTCCCGGTATTTAGATTGTTTGACCTGCCCGCGGGGCTGGAATACCTTGGGCGCTCTGTCTTTATGGAAATAATGATTTGTGATCCGGTTTCGCCCAAGGGCATCGCGCTGTTCCAGCAACGGTCGGAATTCAAAGTGACCGTCCTGAAACAACGGTTGTCGGAAGCGGAATTGCTGCCCCTCGTGGCCAACGTGGAGGCGCTGGTGGTGCGTTCCGAGACCAAGATAACCCGCGCGGTCATGGAAGCGGCGCCCAAACTGCGCGTGGTGGGCCGCGCCGGGGTGGGGGTGGACAATGTGGATGTCGAGGCCGCCACGCAACGGGGCATCGTGGTGATGAACACTCCGAGCGGCAACACCATCTCCACGGCGGAACTCACGTTTTCCATGCTGATGTCCCTGGCGCGCAAAATTCCCCAGGCGCATGCCTCCATGAAGGCGGGCGAATGGAATCGCAAAGCGTTCCAAGGGGTGGAATTGTACAACAAGACCCTGGGCATTCTGGGCATGGGTCGCATCGGCACCGAGGTCGCCCGCCGCGCCATCGTTTTCGGCATGCGGGTGCTCGCTTACGATCCTTATCTGAGCCTTTCCCGGGCAAACGCCCTGCAGGTGGAGTTGGTGGAGTTGGACGAGGTTTTTGCCCGCTGCGATTTCATCACCGTCCACATGCCGATGTCCGACGAAACCCGGGGCATGATCAACACGGCGGCGTTCGCCAAGATGAAGACCGGCGTGCGCGTGCTGAACTGCGCCCGCGGCGGGATCATCAATGAGGATGATTTGTGCACGGCGATCCAATCCGGCAAGGTGGCCGGCGCGGCGCTGGACGTTTACGAAGTGGAGCCGCCCGCGAAGGATTTCCCGTTGCGCGCCTTGCCGCAGGTCATCATGACCCCGCACCTCGGCGCCAGCACCGAGGAGGCGCAGGAGAACGTGGGCATCGAAGTGGCCGAAGCCATCACCGATTATTTGCTCAATGGCGTGGTGCGCAACGCGGTGAACCTGCCGAACTTGGACGCCAAGACCTACGGCTTGGTGAAGCCCTATCTGGCCCTGGGCGAGCGCCTGGGCCGCCTGGTGGCGCAGTTGGCCCCCAAGCGCAACGACCGCCTCGTGGTCACGTACGGCGGCAAGGCCACGGAAGTGCCCGCCGATCCCATCACCCGCTCCATCCTGCGGGGCTTCCTCGAATCCGCCGGGGGCAAGGAAGTCAACCAGGTCAACGTGCGCTCCATGGCGTCGGATCTGGGCCTGCGCGTGGAGGAAATCAAGTCCAACGAGGAGACGGATTTCAACGAGTGGCTTCATTTGGCGGTTTACAGCGGCGACCAGCGCATTTCCGCCGGGGGCACGCTCTACGGTTCGAAGAAGCAACCCCGCATTGTCCGCGTGAACAGCCACCCCGTGGAAATCGTGCCCGAGGGGATTTTGTGCTTTTTGACGAACAAGGACCGCCCCGGCATCGTCGGATATCTGGGCACGCTGATCGGCCGCCATCAGGTCAACATCGCCAACATGAGTCTGAGCCGCGACAGCGCGGGCGGTCGGGCGCTGACGGTTTTGAGCCTGGACAGTGTGCCCACGGCGGAATTGATGGCGGAGATTCGGAAGGACCCCGACATCAGCGACCTGCGGATCGTGAAACTTTAACCCGGACCCCACCGCGAACAAACCGCGGAGCCAGTCTCCACCCGACCCTGATGAAACTTAACTTGCAATTGTGCTGCCTGTTGGCGGCCGGCCTGGCCGCAGCCCCGTCCTTGTCGGCGGCGGACAAATCCCTGGCCGACTTGTTCCCCGACCCCGCACTCGTCAAAGGCAAGGGCTTCGAGGTCAAACGCAGCGACCTGGACGAAGCCATTGCGAATGTGAAGGCGGACGCCTTGTCCAAGGGGCAGGATTTGCCCCCGGAGCGGATGCCCTTGGTCGAGACCAAGCTGCTGGATCATCTGGTGCAGGTGCAACTGTTAAAGCGGCAGGCCACGGAGGCGGACCGGGCGAAGGCCAAGACGGAAACGGAACGGCGCACGGCCCTCATCAAGAAGCAGTTCCCCGAGGACGCCTTGGTCAAGCAGTTGAAGGCGCGGGGGATGAATCTGGAGAAATTCTACGCCCGGTTGGAGGATGAAGCCTTGTTCGAGACCATGTTGCGGGGCAAGCTCACGCTCACGGACGCCCAGGTGCGGAAGTATTACGAGGACCATCCCGACCGCTTCGAAGACCCGGAGATGCTCCGCGCCAGCCACATTCTGATCCGTACCCGGGACCCCCGCAGCGGGGCGGAGCTGAGTGATGAGGAAAAACGGGCGAAAAAGAAGCAATTGGAAGGCCTGCTCAAGCGCGCGCGCGCCGGCGAAGATTTCACGGCCCTGGCCCGTCAATTCTCCGAAGATCCCGCCGCCAAGGAAAACGGGGGCGAATACAAATTCCCCCGCGGCGCCTTCCGCCTGCCCGAGTTTGACGCCGCGGCGTTCTCGATGCAGACCAATCAGATCAGCGATGTGGTGAGCACGGCCTACGGCTATCACATCATCAAGCTCCACGAAAAGATCCCGGCCCGCCATCTGGAGTTCGCCAAAGTCAGCGCGGAGCTGCGGTTGTTCATGGAGCAGGTCGAAATCGAACGTCTGTTGCCCGGCCTCTACAAACAATGGAAAGAACAGGCCGCGGTTGAATTCTTGGATGAACGGTATAAATCGCTGGAAGCGCAGGTTGTGGAACTGAGCGAAAAGGCCGCCTTGGAAGCCGACAAAGCCCTCACCCCCAAATAATTATGACGTTGAACCACCTGTCCGTCCTCGCCCTCTGGACCTGCACCG
>CAIYZC010000299.1 GCA_903930565.1 uncultured Pedosphaera sp. | reverse complement strand
TGGCGATGAACGAAACACGACGATTGGCTTTTGGTGGCCGCCACGGCGGGCGGGGAGTGATCCCGGCCGGCCTGGGGTGGCTGGTGCTTGGACTGGGCGTGGTGCTGGGCGCGGACCGGCCCGCGGCAGTGGCCTTCAAGACCGAGATCAAGCCGATCTTGGACAAGTATTGCGCGGATTGCCACGCGGACGGCGCCAAAAAGGGCGGCGTGGCCTTTGACGAATTCAAGACCGATGCGGATTTGGTGGGCCGGACGGAACTCTGGTCCGCAGTGTTGAAGAACCTGCGCGCCGGGCTGATGCCGCCGCACAAGAAGCCGCAACCCGAGGCCGCCGAAGTGCAGCGCTTGGTGAACTGGGTGAAATACGACGCCTTCGCCCTCGACCCGCAAAACCCCGATCCCGGCCGCGTCACGGTGCGCCGGTTGAACCGGGTGGAGTACCGGAACACCATCCGCGATTTGATGGGGACGGATTTCAACACCGAGGTGGAGTTTCCCGCGGACGACACCGGCCATGGCTTTGATGACATCGGGGACGTGCTGACGATCTCGCCGATGCTGTTGGAGAAGTATTTGGGAGCCGCCAAGGTGATCGTGGCGAAGACCGTGCCGCTCGTGCCCAAGGTGATGCCCGAGAAGGTCATCCCGGGTCGCGAATTTCAGCGGGCCGATCCGCCGGGCACCAACGCGCCCGCCAAGGGCGGCAAAGATCCCAACAGCCTGACGTTCTCTTACTATCAAGCCGGTCGCGCGACGAACGTTTGGCGGGCGCCGGTGGCCGGGAAGTATCAATTGGTGCTGGATTTCACGGCGAACGAGACCTTCGTGGACAACCAGTTCGACCTGAACCAATGCCGGTTGACCTTCAGCGTGGACGGCCAGGAGGTGCACCGCCGGGATTTTGTGCGGGAAGGTGGCCGGGCGTTTCATTTTGAGTTCCTGCGGGAGTTGAGCGTGGGACCGCATGAGCTGGCGCTGGCGGTCGAACCGCTCGCCCCCGACGCCAAACAAATCCGCGCCTTGCGGTTGCGGATGGATTCCGTGACGGTGCGGGGTCCGCAGGAGGAGGCTTACTGGGTGCGGCCCAAGGATTACGCCAAGTATTTCCCCAAGGACACGCCGACTGAAGCCGGGGCGAAGCGGGCGTACGCCCGGGAGTTGCTGGGCGCCTTCGCCACCAAGGCCTGGCGCCGGCCGGTGGAGGCCGGGGTCACGGACCGGTTGGCGGGCTTGGCGGAGAGCGTTTACCGGCAACCCGGCAAGACCTTCGAGGCGGGGGTGGCTCATGCCATGACTGCGGTCCTGGCCGCCCCGCGCTTCCTGTTCCGCGAAGAGGCCAACCTGACACCCGCGCCGGGCCGGTCCACCGCGCCGGTGGACGAATACGCCCTGGCCACCCGGCTCGCTTATTTTTTGTGGTCCTCGATGCCCGATGAGGAGCTGCGGCGGGACGCGGCGGCGGGCACGCTGCGGAAGCACTTGGGCGCGCAGGTGAAACGCATGCTGGGCGATTGGAAGGCGGAAGCGCTGGTGCGCAATTTCGGCGGGCAATGGTTGCAGGTGCGCGATATCGAAACCGTGCAGATCGACGAGCGTTCGGTGCTGTCCCGCGAGGATTCCAACGGCACCAACCGCAACCGCGGGGGCGGCTTCGGTTTCCGCAAACCCCGGGCCGAACTGGATTTTGAATTGCGGGACTCCATGCGGCGGGAGACGGAGTCGTGTCTCAAGCACATCATCCAAGAGGATCGCGCCGTGGGGGAATTGCTGGAAAGCGATTACACTTATCTGAACGAGCGGTTGGCGAAGCATTACGGCCTGACCAATTTGAACGTGACGGGGAGTGAAATGCGGTTGGTCAAACTGCCCGCGGATTCCCCGCGCGGCGGCTTGTTGACGCAGGGGGCGATTCTGGCGGTAACTTCCAACCCCACGCGCACGTCGCCCGTGAAACGGGGGGTGTTCATTCTGGACAACATTTTGGGCACGCCCGCCCCGCCGCCGCCGCCTGATGTCCCCCCGCTGGAGGATGCGGGCAAGGGCTTCAAGGACCGCACGCCAACGCTGCGGGAAACGCTGGAGTTGCACCGCGCCAAGCCTGTCTGCGCCTCGTGTCACTCCGCGATGGATCCGCTGGGGCTGGCCTTGGAGAGTTTCAATGCCATGGGCATGTTCCGCGAGCAGGAATACGGCCAAAAAATCGACGCCAGCGGGGAGTTGATCACCGGGGAAGCGTTTACGGAAATCCGCCAGTTGAAGCACATTTTGGCGACGCGGCACCGGGGGGATTTTTACCGCGTGCTCACGGAAAAATTATTGACCTACGCGCTGGGGCGCGGCTTGGAATATTACGATGTGCAGACCGTGGACCAGATTGTCGCGCAAATGGAGCGGGAGAACGGGCGGTTCTCCGTGCTGCTGCAAGGGATCATTGATTCCGCCCCCTTCCAACAACGCCGGGTCGCGGCCGGGGAACAACACGCCGAACTGAAGACGCAATCACAACCATGAAAACCCAACTTTTTCCCGGCGTGAACCGCCGTCATTTCCTCCGCGGCCTCGGCGCCTGCCTGGCGCTGCCGGCTTTTGAATCCCTGCGTCCCTTTGGCGCCTTGGCGGCCGCCGCCGGTGGCGTCCCGGCGCCGGCCACGACGGCCACCGGCATGCCGCTGCGTTCGGCGTTCGTGTATTTCCCGAATGGAGCGATTCCGGGCGAGTGGTGGCCGAAGGAAGAAGGGGCGGATTGGCAGCCGTGCCGCACCCTGCAACCGCTCGCCGAGGCGCGGCCGCAGTTCCAATTGCTGGGCGGCTTGGACCACCAGACCGCCGTCGGGGGCGTGGATGGCGGCGGGGACCATGCCCGCGCAAACGGCACCTTCCTCACCGGCGTGCGCTTGAAAAAGAGCGCCACCGATGTGCGGGCGGGGGTGTCCATCGACCAAGTCATCGCCCGGAGTGTCGGTCAGGCGACGCGGTTTCCCTCGCTGGAACTGACCTGTGACGCGGTGCGGAAGTCCGGCGCGTGCGATTCCGGTTACGCCTGCGCATATCAATTCAACATTTCTTGGAGCTCCGCCTCCACGCCCATGACGCCCGAGGCCAATCCGCGGCTGCTGTTCGAGCGCCTGTTCGGCACCGGCGCACCCGGGGAGCGCACTTCGAACCTGGCCCGGCGCCAAGCCGAGGACCGTTCGATCCTGGACTTCGTGACCGAGGACGCCCGGGCCATGCAGCGCCGGCTCGCCGCCCACGACCGCAGCAAACTGGATCAGTACCTCACCGGCATTCGCGAGCTCGAAACCCGCATCCAATCGGCCGAGCGGTTTGGCAAGATTCCCGATCCCGCCGTCCCCACCCCCACCGGCGTGCCGACGGAGTATGCCGAGTATGTGCAGATGATGTTTGATCTGGCCGTGCTGGCCTTCCAGACCGATTCCACCCGCGTCCTCACCTTGATGCTGGCGCATGACGGCAGCAACCGGTCGTTCGGCGAAATCGGGATTGCGGAAGGGCATCACGATCTGAGCCACCATCAGAACAAGGCGGAGACCATGAAAAAGGTCTCCGAGATTGACCAGTGGTATGTGAAGCAATTCGCGAAATTCCTGGGCAAGATGGAGGCGGTGAAGGAGGCGGACGGCCATTCGCTGCTGCACAACTCCATGGTGGTTTATGGCAGCGGCAACGCCGACGGCAACCGGCACAGTCATAACAACCTGCCGATCATTCTGGCCGGGCGCGGCGGCGGCACCTTGAATCCGGGTCGTTACCAAAAGATGGGCGGCAAACCGGCCACCAATCTGTTTCTGTCCATGGCCGACCGCATGGGCGTGTCCAAATTGGAGCGTTTTGGCGATTCCACCGCCCGCTTGGAGAACATCTGAGTTTCACCAAAGTTCATTCCGCGCGCGTATGAAATCCTTCCTTCGCCCCGCCGCCTTGCTGGGCATGTTGTTTTTCGCCGTAGCCGCCCTGGCCGCCGAGGAAGCGCCGGTGATCGTGCTCTGGCCGAACGGTGCGCCGGGCTCGGAAGGAAGGTCCGCGCCCGAAAAAGTGGAACCGCCGAAAGCGGGGCAGAACTACATCAAAGTTTCCAGCATTCACCAGCCTTCGATCACGGCGTATTTGCCGGCGAAGGAAAAAGCCACCGGCGCGGCGGTGGTGATCTGCCCGGGGGGCGGTCACGCCTTCCTGGCGATGGATATCGAAGGCGACAACGTTGGCCGCTGGCTGGCGGACCACGGCATCGCGGGGTTCGCCCTTAAATATCGTTTGGCGCGGGAAGCGGGCTCAACCTATCAGGTCGAAGTCCATGCGCTTCAGGACACCCAGCGCGCATTACGCCTCGTGCGCTCCCGGGCCGCGGAATGGGGCTTGGCGACCAATCACATTGGCGTGATGGGCTTCTCCGCCGGAGGCCAACTCGCCGCCCTTGCGGCCACCCGTTACGATTTCGGGTCCACGAATGCGAACGCCGACGCGATTGACCAGGTGAGTTGCAAGCCTAATTTCCAAGCCCTGATGTATCCGGCAATCCCGCGGGAGATGCAGCTGGCCAAGGAAACGACCCCGCCGGCGTTTTTAGTCTGCGGCGCGAACGACCGCACCAACATTTCCGAAGGCTTGCCAAGCCTGTATTTGAAAATGAAGCAGGCGGGGGTGACCGCCGAATTGCACGTCTATTCCGGCACCGGCCACGGCTTCGGCCTGCGCCCCGGCACCACCGCCCCCGTGGGTGCCTGGCCCGACCGGTTTGCGGAGTGGTTGGGGTATGCTGGGTTTTTGAAGAAGTTTTGAGTATTGAACTCTTGGAGTGCGGTGAAAGCAACGCGCGGCACCGCTCTGTGGGGTGTGCGTGCCCGGAAGCATTGCGATTCCGCAGGCGGCACGCATGTGGAAGCGGTTTGGATTTCATGGCTCCGGGCGCGTGGGTTCGCCAAACGGGCGCGCGAGTTCCAGGAGCTTCGCGCCTTCGAGAAAATTCAAAAACGGTGCCGCTCTAAGAGCTTTCACCGCACTCCAAGACGCTGGCGCGCGGTGCGGGGGCGGCTCCGCGTTTCGATCGCTTAGTTGGAGCGCGGTGAATCCAGTCAATTCGCCCAACTCAGCGCCTCGCGGTCCAAGTGGCCGTGATTGACCAAGGCGGCTTTCACCAAAAGAGGCGACACATCGAAGAAATCGGCTGCTTCGGCGAAGTCGTATTCATCCGGTTGTTCGGTTTGGATCTTTTCCAACAGCGCGTCGATTGGACACAAGAACTCTTGCGCAAAGGCTCGTTGGACTTTTTGGCGCTGAGTGCCGGCCGAGGTCGCTGGCAGCAGCCGACCGCCGTTGCAAAATTGGAGGTGATCGGCGATCAGTCGAGCGGTCGCGAACCGGCGACTGGTGGTGGGTGACTGATTGATATAGAAATCAAACTCCCCGCTTTTCGGTGGGCGCAATGCCATGATCATGGGGGAAATCGCGGCCGGCGAGCGGGCGAAAACCCCCGGTTCGGTCCCCAACAGCTCCGCGAGCTTTTCGTTGCGGATGGGTTTCCGTCCGAGATTCCATTCCTGGCGTGCCTGCCGGGCAAGTCGGGCTCCCAAATCGTGGGGGGCGGCGTCGGAGAGTTTGGCCGACGGCCCGGTCAGGTCCGGGATGGTGCAACGAAACCCGCCTTGATTTGATTGGCCGTTCGCATCGGCCAAAGCTAGGATTTGCCGAAGCACGGTGGCAACCTTGTGGCGTCCCTGAGCCGCCACCTCCTCTAGTGCCGGGGCGCCCAGATGAGCCGGGTCTTGCAGCAACTCCGCCACGAGCCCTTCCGGGGCTTCGTCGGGGTCATAACCGCAAAGGGCTTCCAACTTGCGCCATTGGGAGGCCTCGGGGTTCCTGCGTTCTCCCTGGACTTCCGCCCACAATTTGGGAAGCGTCTGGTCGCTCAGGCACAGGGAATGGTGGCGGGAAATGACGGCCGCCAGGAAGGTGTCCACGGCGCGCTCAAACTCCACCGCACTGACAAGTGCTTCGATACAATTCAGGTAACGGATCGACTCAAAAGCCGCCGGCGTCTTACGGGGATGCGACCACACGGATAATTTGACGCCTTCACTGGCAAAAGTGATATTGGGCCAAACAAATCCACCTCCGGCTGCTGCGGTGCTGTGGGCGATGCACCAATCCGGATCTTGCAGACAATTGGGGCTTTGCGGTTCCCAACGCAGGCGCCACCAGTTGGCGGCGAACCATGTCGCCAAGCGATGGGCGCACGCGCGCAGGTGGGTGCCCCACGTTCCATCCAGACGATCCTCCAGCACGGTCAGCCATTCCCGGCCCACGCTCAACCCAATCTTTGCAAAAAATGCGCGCTCCGCGGCAAGGTCCCCGCTGCCCTCGATCCAAGCAAAATCAATTTTCAAGTCGTCGCTCATGTCGCGTGCCATTTCGCAAGCACTTTTTCACGAAAGCCATCGTCCTGCATCATTGGGTAACCATGGTAGCTGCCTTTCTCTCGATTATCCAATTGGGCTTCGAGGGCCACGCCGTCCGGCGTAACGGCTCAAACATTTTGCGGAAACTCTCCCCGCGATTGCTCGCTGACCAATCCCCGGCAGACGCCGGCTCGCAAAAGGTCCAGAGCGGTTTTCCGATCATGGATGTTCGCGTCATCGCAAAGGGTTTTGTGCGGGCGCGGTCCCAGCGGCGGCTGCAGTCCAAAATCCCCGGGGTTACGCTTGTGCTCCGGATTTCCAGTGTAGCTCACTAAATTCGCCAAAAACGCAATATCCGCTTCGGCCACTCCCGTGGCAAAGCGGCGCTTCGGGTTGGTAGTCTGGCGTTTCGCATGCATAACGACTATCGCAAAAATACCACCGGCGGCCCTCCATGGCAATCGGCTTTCCGATGAGGCGCGATTGATTTGGCCCAAGGGCCTTGGATGGGGCTTCCTCAGCGCCAGTTCACTTTCGGTGTTTCCGATCGTTTCCGATCAGATTGACTGCTGGCACAATCGAATAGCAGACGCTCTTGCCGCTGTCATTCTGACGAATCTGGGAATGCAAGATGTCCTTGAGATCCGAAATGCCGACGAGATAGCGGGAAAGGTGCAACTGGGCGCCGTGACGGTCGTGCAGGACATACTCATGCCCCCAAGCGTCCTCCCGGATGGCCCACAAATCCTGAAGCCGGAGTGACCGGGACTTGAACAAATGGGAAACTTCGATGGTGTCCGCCTTGATCCGAACGCGCAGCGAGACGATCACCAAGGCCGCGAGGACGACCCAAAGTTCCACTGCCACTATG
This sequence comes from uncultured Pedosphaera sp., assembly GCA_903930565.1. Lineage (GTDB taxonomy): Bacteria > Verrucomicrobiota > Verrucomicrobiia > Limisphaerales > Pedosphaeraceae > CAIXFN01. The sequence goes on along the minus strand of CAIYZC010000299.1, from coordinate 2,437 downwards.
GCGACGACAGCCGCCCATCCGAGCGGTGCCCACTGCCTGCTTATCAGCGGCAACACGAATAAGTTGGCGATGGCTAAAACTCGCATCGGCCACGAGTTGCGCAAGACCAGCTCCTGAGTCGGCGTAACGCGCTGGGAACCGGCATAAGCTTTCAGCCCGAGCAGCAAGCCGCTCGTGAGTGCCGGCGCCACCGCATGTAAAGCCGCGTTCATGGAGTTTGGTGTTGTCGAAAGCTCAGCAAGTTGACCTAATCGTCAGGCTCCGATGCGTTTCAGCGCTTGGAGCCCGGAGTCGTATGTAATCGGATCCTAAATTTGTCGGCATTCCCGTGATACGCGTTCCACCAGATTACTCTCGCCGCACTCCCGATCTCCCGCAAGTTCGGGGCGCAATTTGCCGGTCTCCAGATGGAGCATCGAGGTGCCGGAGCAATCCGTCGGCGGGGCGGGATGTCGGTACGGGGGGATTTGACATGGGGCCTTTATGGGCGCATTTTAAGCTCACCTTCACGGACCGCCCTGGGCAGTGAACCGCAAAACCAAATTATTTATGACACCTTTTTTGGCCGGTTTGGATCTCGGTGATTACGGCGTGATCGCGCTGATTGTTTTTGTATGCGTGACGATTGCCTCCGTGGGGTCCAGGCAGCAGGTAAACCTGCGCCATTTGGATCGGAAATTGGATGCGCTGCTGCAGCACCACAAGATTCAATTGCCTTCGCGGGTTTCGCCGGAGGTGCGGCGGATGGCGCAGGATCCCCAGCAGAAGATCGCCGCGATCAAACTCCATCGCCAACAGAATCCGGGTATGGGATTGGCCGAAGCCAAAGCGGATGTGGAGGAAGCGGCGGCCTGAGCCGACCGCTTGGCAGTGGGACCAAATGGGTTGGACCAGGTTTCGAGCCGTTTGACCAAAGAAGACGGCCGATAATGGCATGCCGCCCCCCCGAATTAAAATGGTGGCGGATTGGCCCTGTGCTGGAATTGGAGAAAATGAAGGACAAAACTTGCCCCAAGGCGCAACACCACTTGCAGGCGGTTTTGAGGAGATGTTGGATAGCGTTGACCAATTCCCAGTGCGCGGCAAAGCGTGGTCGGCCGGGTTTGCCAGCTTTGGGATATCAATAATCGACGGGTTGTGCATCGTTGCCCCCCCAGATGAGAAGTTGATTGCATCCCAACGCCAATGGAGCTAAACGCTCAACCAAGCCCGCCAAGGGTTATGGATTCATTGAGTTCTCCGGAGTTGGCAAACCGGACCTAAGGAAAAATGGTGGCGCGATAGAAGCGGTTTGAGAACTTCGACGTTGGTGCTTCCAGGTAATTCAAAGTGCCATTGAAGGGAGCATTGGTTAACAGCGGGGACCAATCGAAGAGATTTGTCGAAGCTTCGATGAGGCAGGAACTGCCGGCTTGACCCTGGAAAGTAAACTGAAAATTGCCGTTGGTGAGCGACGTCGTCTGGAAAACATTTGCCGGCACTACTTGCAATTGCAGGGCGTTGGCGGTGTAACTCAGCTTCCATTGTAATTGGAAGGGCAACGCCGGGAATTGTGTTGTTGCAAACTTGCCGGTGCCGGCGGGGTAAGTGGCCAGGGCAAAGGATTGGCTGTTGGTCGGCAGGAATCCGTTGGTCAAAGAGACACTTAAGATTCCACCCAGCGAGGCAGTTTCCGCAAAGGTCTCCTGACCAAACTGGCTTCCCGGATTGCCGCCACCCAGCACCACTTTGAGTTGTGGGGAACCGGCCAAAGCGTAGCTTCCATTGATGGCCAGTGTGCCGGTTCGCAACTCCACCGTGCCGTTGTTGTTGAAGGCCACGCCGCCGTTGCCGGCGGTGAAGCTGGTGTTGCTGCCGGCGGCCTTGACGAAGGCGCCGTTGTTGACGAACACGGACTGGGGCGCGCCGCCGCCAAAGTTGACCTGCGCGTCGTTGAAAACCGTGAAGGTGCCGTTGTTGGTCAGGCCGCTGCCGGCGCTGGTGTTGAGATTGCCCGGACCAGTCCATGAACCGGGGCCCGTGCTGGTGATGAAACCGCCGGCGCCCAGCGCCTTGTCGGCGCCGCTGAGATTGAAACTGATCCCGGCCGGCAGGGAGAGCGCGGCAGAGATGTTGCCGCCGCTCCAGTTGAAAGCGCCCGCTCCGGCCAGGCTGGAACTGCCGGTGAGGGTGCCGGCGGCCACCTCGACATTATTCATGTCGGTGAAGGTGCTGGGACCGCCGCCCAAGGTGAGCGTGGCGCCGCTGACGCGGTTGGTGCCCGGCCCGTCAAAGGTCGTGTTGCCATTGACGAAAACGGAGCCGGCGGTCCAGTCCAGGCGGGCCGCCGCGCCGGCGCGGAAGGTGCCGTTGTTGCCGGTGCCCCCGCCCCCAAGAGCGAGCAGGCCGCTTTCGACATCAATTATGCCGTTGTTGTTGAACGCCATCCCGCCATTGC
>CAIYZC010000298.1 GCA_903930565.1 uncultured Pedosphaera sp. | reverse complement strand
AGGAGGCCCGCGGCCATTACGATCGGATCGCGCTCAACGCCGCCGCGTACACCCACACCAGCGTCGCCCTCCGGGACGCCATCGCCGCCGCCGGGGTTCCCACGATCGAAATCCACCTTTCCAACGTGCACGCCCGCGAGGAGTTTCGTCACCGCTCACTCATCGCCCCCGTTTGCTGCGGCCAGATCACCGGTTTCGGGCCCAACTCCTATCTTTTGGCCTTGGAATCGGCTATTATCGATAACGCATCGAAATAACCGCCCAAAGCCCCTTGAAAATCACCTTTTTCCCGATCCCTTTTCCCGGGCGATTTCACCTAAATTTTACCTCTTGACGCTTTTTCCACCGGTGTTTACCCTCTTGGCGATTGAATTATCCAGTACAACCCGCTCGACTGGTTCGTTGCGATTGGCGGACAAACGCCAGCCAACGGAACGGGTGGCTGCGGACAACCGAAATTTACTGAAAGCGGCTTTGTGGATCTAAAAGATATTAAGGCCATCGTTGACCTCATGAAAAAGAACTCCATCTCGGAGTTCGAGCTTGAGAAGCAGGAATTCAAAATCAAGCTCAAGCGGGGCGGCAACGGCGGCGGGCATCATCTGCCCAATGACGAACCCTCCATGCTGGGTTACCAGGTGTCCGCCCCGCCCGCCACCTCCACGGCGGTCACCGTCACCTCCGTCCCCACGGCTTCGTCGACCGATGCCGAAATCCGTTCCCCCATGATCGGCACCTTCTACCGGGCGCCCTCGCCCGAAGCCGGCAACTACGCCGAAATCGGCATGGAGGTCAACCCCGATACCGTCGTGTGCATTATTGAAGCCATGAAGGTCATGAACGAAATCAAGGCCGAAGCCCGCGGCGTGATTACCCAAATCCTGCTCGAAAACGCCAAGCCCGTCGAGTTCGGCCAACCCTTGTTTAAAATCCGTCCCATTTAAGGGGTTCCGGCTCGCCGCGCGGGGGTTTGCCTCCGTTCGGCGCGCCTCAGCGCGTTCCCCACCACCGCATGTTCGAAAAAGTTTTGGTCGCCAACCGCGGGGAGATTGCCGTTCGCATCATCCGCGCCTGCAAGGAATTGAACATCCGCACCGTGGCGGTTTATTCCGAAGCGGACGCCAATTCCATGCACGTGCAACTCGCCGACGAGGCCGTTTGCATCGGCAAAGCCGCCAGCAATGAGAGTTACCTGCGCATCGACCGCCTGATCAGCGCCGCCGAAATCACCGACGTGGACGCCATCCACCCGGGCTACGGGTTTCTCTCCGAAAACGCCCACTTTGCCGACGTCTGCGAAAGCTGCAACATCCGCTTCATCGGCCCCAGCTCCCGCGCCATGAACGCCTTGGAAGACAAGGCCGTCAGCCGCGCCCTCGCCAAGCGAGCCGGCGTGCCCATCCCCCCCGGCTCGGAAGGCACGGTCGAAAGCGAACAGGACGCCCTGACCGTGGCCAAACGCATCGGTTACCCCGTCATCATCAAAGCCATCGCCGGCGGCGGCGGCCGCGGGATGCGCGTCGCCCATAACGATATTTCGCTCATCAAGGGATTCCACACCGCCCGCACCGAAGCCGACAAGGCCTTCGGCAACGCCCGCGTTTACGTGGAAAAGTTCATCGAGAACCCCCACCACATCGAGTTTCAGATCCTTGGCGACGGCAAAGGCCACATCATTCACTTGGGCGAGCGCGACTGCTCCATCCAGCGCCGCAACCAAAAGGTGATCGAGGAAACCCCCTCGCCCCTCATCGACAACAAGTTCAAGAAGCTCCGCGACCGCATGGGCAAGGACGCCGTCCGCATCGCCGAGCTCGCGCACTACACCAACGCGGGCACCGTGGAGTTCATCGTCGATGACAACGGCCAGTACTATTTCCTCGAGGTCAACAAGCGCATCCAGGTCGAGCATCCCATCACTGAGGAAGTCACCGGCATCGACCTCGTCCGCTACCAGATGATGATCGCCATGGGCGAACCGCTGAAGCATTCCCAGCGCGACATCACCTTCAAGGGCCACGCCATCGAGTGCCGCATCAACGCCGAAGACCCCTTCGACGACTTCCGCCCCTGCCCCGGCCGCATCGAAATGTACTACTCGCCCGGCGGCCGCGGGGTGCGCGTGGACAGCCATGCTTACGCCGGCTACACCGTCCCGCCCCACTACGATTCGATGATTGGCAAGCTCATCACCTTCGGCAAGGACCGCCGGGAGGCCATGGACAAAATGAGCCGCGCCCTGTCCGAGTACATGATCACGGGGGTCAAAACCACGATCTCCTTCCAGCAGGCGGTCCTCCAGGATCCCAACTTCCGGCGCGGGGTCTATTCCACCAATTTCATTGAGCAACTCCTCAGCGGCGCCCGGCGGGAATTGATCGAACAGCCCTGACCCCGCCCGGCGCAAAATTCTGTGCGAAAAGTTTGACAGGCCCTTGCGGACAACCTAAGTTCCCTTCAACAGAAACATATGTCGGAAAACATCCCCAGCCTGCCCGGTGGCGCGGTGCCTCCCAAGCCCGCCGAAAGCGCCAAAGTTCAACCCAAGAAGGAAACGGTCCGCATTAACCTGCCGCCCAAGCCTTCCGCCGCGCCGACCATCAAGTTGCCGACGTTGCCCCCCGGCGGTCCTTCCGCCCCCCCTCCGGGCGCCGCTCCCACTCCCGCCCCGGCCCCGGCCACGGCCGCCCCCCGCGCCGCCGCCGCTCCCGCCCCGGCCACCAGCACGCCTTCCGCCGCCAAGCCCGCGGCTCCCGCCCCGACCCGAACCGCCGCGCCCACGGTCATCCGTGCCGGTGTTTCCGGCTTGGACAAGGGTCTGGCCATCGCCGCCGCCATTGCCGCCCTCGCGGCGGTGGGCACCACCATTTTCTGCATGACTTTGTTCAAGTAAGCCAACCCGTCCCCCACCCTTTCCTATGGCTTCCGAGAATTTAATCGAGGTGAACGAAGATACCTTCGCCGCCAAAGTGCTCCAATCCACCGTTCCCGTGCTCGTGGATTTTTGGGCGCCGTGGTGCGGTCCCTGCAAGGCCCTCGCCCCCGTGCTGGAACAAATCGCCCAAGAGAACGCAGGCAAAGCCGTCGTGGCGAAAGTCAACATTGACGATTGCCAGAACTTGGCCGCCCAATACGGCATCCGCTCCATTCCCACGATCATGGCGTTCAAGAACGGCGTGGTCAGCCAGCAAAAAGTCGGCTTGGCCTCCAAATCCTCCCTTCAGGCCATGCTCGCCTAAGGACGTTCCCACCCCACGCGGGCGGGTCGTCATATGTCCTTTACCATTCTCCCCGGCCAGTTTTCACGGCGGGGAGAATTTTATTATCAGTTGGCGCAGTTGAGCACGACCGGTATCGGCCTGCCCCAGGCCGTGGACCTGCTCCTCGCCCATCCCCCGGCCGGCTCCTACCGGTTGCCCTTGCGCCACTTGCGGGCCCATCTCGCCGCCGGCGAGGGCTTCGCGGACAGCCTGGCGCGGCTGGGCAATTGGACACCCCCTTTTGACATCGCCCTGATCCGCGCCGGGGAGCAGAGCGGCCGCTTGGATACCGTCTTCAAGCTCCTTGCGGAGTACTACCGCGAGCGTGCCGTCCTCCTGCGCCGCACGTATTCCGACCTCGCCTACCCGGTTTTCCTGTTCCATTTTGCGATGGCTTTGTTTCCGTTTGTGGCCTGGTTCCAAAACGGCGACACCTTGGGCTTCCTCCGCCAAACCCTGGGCCTGTTCCTGCCCCTTTACGCCGTGGTTTTCGCCATGGTATACGCGGGACAGGGCGCTCGCGGCGCCGCTTGGCGGGCCACCTTGGAAGGCCTCCTCCATCCGCTGCCCGTCCTCGGGTCCGCCCGCCGCAACCTCGCCTTGGCCCGCCTGTCCATGGCCCTCGACGCCTTGCTCAATGCCGGCGTCGGCATCATCGAGGCTTGGGAATTGGCCGCCGCCGCCAGCGGTTCCCCCGCGCTGGTGCGCACCGTCGGCGGTTGGCGGCCGCACCTGCTCGCCGGGGAATCCCCCTCCGCGCAAGTCAGCTCCAGCCGGGCCTTTCCCCCCGTCTTTGCCAGCCTCTACCACACCGGCGAAATCAGCGGCCAGTTGGAGGATACCCTGCGCCGCCTCTACGCCTACTATCAGGAGGAAGGCACCCGCAAACTGCGCCAAATCACCACCGCCGGCCCCCGCATCGTCTACTTCGGCGTCGCCCTGCTGGTCGCCGTCAAGGTCATCGGCTTTTACGCCGGCCGAATGCTCGAGCTCAATCAAGTGATCAACCAATTGTAGGCGCCCAATTACTCCCCCCCGCGCTTCGGCTTGGCCCTCACCGCCATCGGCTTGGGAAATTCCGACTGGGCGAAAGTTGCGCCAGGAAGGGAGATTGCCGAACACCGGGGGGTTGGCTGTCGCCGGGGCGCCCCATTGCGCGCCAGCGTCTTGGAGTACGGTGTCGCGCAGCGTTGCCCCGCTTTTGAACTTGTCCCGCCACTGAAAACTCCAAGAACCGGCCCTCCCCTTGGGCGAAACCAAGCGCCTGGAGCCACGAAATCCAAACCTTGCCCCTCCCGCCCGCCAGCCAACCAGGTCCTTGGCAACGGTTCATCCACGCCCCCCAAAAAACCGGTGCT
>CAIYZC010000297.1 GCA_903930565.1 uncultured Pedosphaera sp. | reverse complement strand
TGATCGCGGCTTGAATCCGGAAAACCGGGTTATTTTCCAATACGGCATGAACTCCAAAGGCCACGAAATCAACGGGGATGGCAGCACAGGCGGCACCCTGGACCCCGTCCGGCTTCCCAATGTCAAAAACGTCTCCGCCTTCGTGCTCTTCTCCGATAACCGGGTTTCCTCCCAGGACGCCCCGGCTTGGGATGTTTCGACCACAACTTTGGGCAGTCCTCAGAATTATTGCAGTCGCTTTTCCATGCGGCACAACGTGGGTGGCAATATCGTGTTCTGCGACGGCCACGCCGCGTGGTACAAGTACGAAACCGTGGTGAAAAACGTCTTTGGCAAACCCAGTGACCCGGGCAATTCCACGATTAATTGGCCGCAGGACGGCAGCATCGCCTACTGAGCCGCTGCCCCTTGGCCGCCATGAACGCTTCCTCTCTGCTTCGCCTGTCCGTCCTCACCCGCCTGGGGCTGGCGCTGTTGCTTCCCGGCCTCCCGCCGGCGCTGCTGCAAGCCGCGGATGCTCCCGCGGCTTACTTGGCGGCGGGCCTGCCGGATTCCCGCCAAGTTCTGCCCCCGCCCCCGCTGCCGGATTCCCCCGAGCAGGCGGCGGACATGACCGCGGTCGCCAACGTGGCGCGCGCCGCCTCCAGCAACGAGGTCGCAGCAGCCTTCGCGGAAAAGAAATTCTCGGCCTTCAATTTCACGCCCGCGATCGGCGCTTACTTCACCGCGGAAAAGCTGCCCCTCACGGCCGGCTTCCTCGCCCGGGTGCAGCATGAGGCCGCGGTGGCCACGGATGCCGCGAAATTGCTTTGGCACCGCCCGCGCCCCTTCGTACTGGATCCCAGCCTGGCCACCGGCAAACTGGAAGCCAGCTTCAGCTACCCCAGCGGCCACAGCACGGAAGGCTATGTCGTGGCCTTGGTGCTGGCCGACCTCGTCCCCGACCGGCGCGACGCCATCTTGGCCATCGGCCGCAGCTTGGGCTGGCACCGCGTCCAGATCGCCCGGCATTATCCGTCGGACATCCACGCCGGCCGCATTTACGGGCTGGCCATTTACCGCGAACTGCGCGCCAGCGAAGCGTATCGGCGCGACTTCGCCCAAGCCACCGCCGAACTTGCGGCCGCCGGCAAGCCTTGAGCCGGCCGCCGGCCGGGTTATTTCGTCGGTTTCGGATGCTCGATGGCCACGCGCAGGGCGAGCAATTCCTCCGCCGAACCCGTGAACAGGTTGGTGGGAAAGGTGCGATACTTGACCATGTCATCGAAGATCGCGCCTTGCGCGTAGAGGTTCAAGCCCATGCCGGCGAGGTATTGCAACCGCAAATTGCGGTCGTGATTGATCTGCGCCCCCCGCATCCATTCCGTCAACTCCGGTCCCCGGCCCGCGTAAGTGGCCAGTAGATCGCGCCCGGAAGGGAACCCCACTTCCCGCAGGGACAAACGCGCCGCCGGTGCCCGGTCGATCCGTTGTTGCAGACCTTCCAAATTGATCACCGTTTCCCCCGCCTGCCCCAGCAATACGACGTCATAGCCCCCGCCATCCTCATCGTTGCTCCAGACCGTGCCCCCCGGAAACGCCGCCATGAACGTGGCGACCTCGCTCTTCACGACATCCAAGTTGCTCTCATACAACGGCACCCATTGCGTCACCACCCCGCCGGGGTTCAGATGTTCCCGGCACATGGTGAAATACTCTTCCGTGTACAACGTCGCCGCGCCCTTCACCCATGGGTGAATCGGGTCGGACGTGATGATATCGAATTTTTCCTTGCTCGTGCGCACAAAATGGCGGGCGTCATCAAACACAATCCGCACGCGGTGGTCGTTCACCACGTTGTAATTTTCCTTGGTGAAATTGGTGGCCACCACCCGCGGGATCAACGGTTCCAACTCGCAAATCACCACCCGCTCGATCTCGGGATGCGTGAGAAAACTGCCCGCCGTGACACCCGCCCCGCAGCCCACAATCAAGACCGACTTGGGATGCGGATGCAGCAGCGCCGGCAAATGCCCCAACATGCGCTGCAGGCGCATGTCCTGCGGCTCCGTGGAGGCTTCAATTTTGCCGCTCACGTGGAAATTGCGCACCCCGTTGCCCAATTCCGTCACCGCCACCGAGGAATTCATGCCCTCGCCGGCGAAGACCAGCTTGCCCTCATCGCCCTTGGTCACCACGTAGCGGCCATGCGCAATCAACCGCCACGGCACCGCCGGCAAGTTCCAGGCCAATCCCGCCGCGCAACCGAGCCCCAGCAACCAGCCCACCGTCCGCGAGGGACTCAGGCGGCCCGCCACGCGCAACGCGGGCACGAACATCAGACTGGCGGACAAAGCCGCCACGGCCACCAGCACGCGCTGGGTTTGCTGCGTGCCCAACCGGCTGATCAGCCAGACGCTGGTGACCAGCGCCCCCACAATGGCGCCCACCGTGTTCGCCGCGTAGACCCGGCCCACCAACCGGCCGCCATCCCGCCCGCCCACCGCGGCCGCCGCCAGCGCCAGCGGGAAACTGGCCCCCCACAGCAGCGTCGGGGGCAGCACCGCCCAACAGCACCGGGCCAGGTCGATTTGAAAATTGAACCACGGACTGCTCGAGAGCGAGGGGTTGATCGGCCAGTACGGCAACGAATCCGCCAGCATGATCGCCGTCCAAGTGATCGCCGCCACCAACAAGGCCTGACAGGCACCCAAGGCCAAGCGGGGCTGCCGCAGGGTCCCCGCCAACAAGGAACCCACACTACTGCCCAGCCCCAAGCCCACCAGAAACACCGCCAAAATGATCGAGAACGTGTACACCGTTCCGCCCAGTAGCAGCGAAAGCAGCCGGGTCCAAACCACCTCGGCCCCGAGCGCCGTCAATCCGGACAGGGCGATCGCCAGGTAAATCCAGCGCGGATTGGCGGTGACAGCCGTCGGCTGCGACGGGACGGCGGCGGCTTCCTCGGCCACCGCGTCCTCCCGACTCCCCGCCCCGTTCTCCCGCGGCGTCCCCGTCGCCAGCCCCCAGGCCAGCAAGGCCACCACGGCGTTCAATCCCGCCGCGACATACGTGGCCGTGGCCATGTCATGCACCCGCAGCAGGTAGAAGCCGGCCAACAAGCAACCAAACACGGCTCCGGCAATGTTGCCGCCGTAGAAAAAGCCCAACCATGAAACTCCTTGCGGCGTCGTTTCCACCCACCGCGCCACCGCGGGCAGCGTCGCCCCCATCAGCAGCGTCGGCGGCAGCAGGCACACCGCCCCCACCAACCCGCGCAGCTGCAAATCCGCATCCCCCGGCGAGGCCAGGGAGGTGTAGACGCGGGCCACTGCGGGCACCGCCACCAAGGCGAGCAGACCCAGAATCCCGATGCCCGCTTCCAGACCGGCGTAAACGCGCAACGGGTGGCGCCCCCGGCCCACCCAACTGGGCAGTAGCAGGCTCCCCAGACACATCCCGCCCATGAACGTTCCCAACAATACCCCCAGCGACACCGCCGAAGACCCGATCACCAACTGGAGCAGTTGGAACCAGACAATTTCGTAGATCAACGCGGCGCACCCGCTCCCCACGAACAACAACAGCAGCCACGGTAGCCGACGCGCCCCGCCCCAGGCGCTCATCGGGACCTCATTTCCTGGCGCAGCGGCCCGTTGGCGGTGTGGCCGGCGCAACTCCCCGTCCCGCCCGCGGCGTCAAGGCTGGGTGACACAATAAAGTTTGTGGTTGGTGTGGATGAACAGTGCATGATGCGCGATCGCCACCGAGGCCCGGGTCTTGTCATCCCCCGGCTCCCCCATGGCCATGTTGCCCAGGACCTTTCCCTCGCCGGCATCCAGCACCAAGACCTCGCCCGCGAAATTCATGAGGTACAACTTCCCGTCCGCCGCCGTCGGCGAGGCTTCAAACTTGGCCCGGCCCGGCAGGGTTGTCGTCCATTTCGGTTGCCCCGTGGCGGGATCAATCCGCGAGAGGTTCTTGCGCCCTTCGTTCAGCACGAAAAAGTCCCCCTTGTAAAACAACGGGGTCGGCACGTCCGATGAAATGACCTTCTTGTCGCTGGTCCACGCCACCGCGCCTTCCCCCAGCAAGCCGTTGCCCCCCAGTTTAATGGCGTAGATCGGATCGCCCTTGGGCGCGCAGCTCAACACCACCCCCGCCCCCGCCACCGGGGACGGCACCAAGCGCCAGTGCCCGATCTTCTGCGGATTGTACGTGGCCCAGCGCCACAATTCCTTGCCGGTCTCCGGATCGTGGCCGGTCAGGCAATCGCCCCCGGCGATCAGGATTTCCTTGCGCCCTTGGAATTCAAACGGCACCGGCGTCGAATACGCCTCCTTGGATTCCTGCACGGCATCGTTGGGCCGGAGCACCCGCCACAAGTCCTTGCCCGTGGCCGGATCCACCGCGAGCAAAAAGGATTCCGCATCCGGCTTGCCCCGGCCGTGCACGGGTTGGTTGCGTTGCAGCACCTCCACGTACAGTTTGCCGCCATACAAGAGCGGGCTGGCCGAAAAGGTCCATTGAAAGGCGAAATCGCCGAAATCCTTTTGCAGGTTGCGCGCCCACAACTGCTTCCCGGCATGGTCGAACGCCACCAATTCCCCGTTGCCGTAAAAATAAAACGCCCGGGCCGCATCCGCCACCGCCGAAGGTGAGGCGAAATTGCTCTGTTCATCCCGCGCGACCAAACCTTCCCCCACCGGGTGATCCCACAGCACCTTGCCCGTGGCCCGGTCCAGGCACATGGCCCGGAGCGTCTTGCCGCCCAAATCCACGCCCGGCAGAAACACCCGATCCCCCCACAACACCGGAGTCGCCGCGCTCGGTCCCGGCATTTCGGTCGCCCAGCGCGCGCCTTCCTTCGTCCACGTCGCCGGCAGCCCGGTTTCGTCCGCGGCCCCGTTGAATTGCGGCCCCCGCCATTGACTCCACTCCGCCGCAAACCCCGGCCCGGCCGCCACCAATCCCGCCACCGTCAAAAAAATCGCTCTCAGTTTCATGGTTATCGCGTGTTCTGGTTGTTTGCTGGCGGCCACCTTAAGCCAAACCTCTCCCACCGACCAGCCCAAGTTTGCGGCGAAAAAGGGTGGGAGGGGGAGAGCGTGCGCCGCGCCGGACCAGTCCGACAGGTGAGCCGGGTCCGACCCGTCCCACCAACCGGTGGCCAACGCCGCGCTGGGTGGAAGGCGCCACCCCCATTCGCCCGCCGCCCATCTTCGCCCGCTAAACCGCCGCCCCGCGCCCCATGGGTGGCAAATGGTCCATGATTTCCACCAGCGCCAAATAGTTCTCCCGCTCCCAACCGCTATGGCCGGCCGCGGTGAAGCTCAGCCGCGCCTCCGCCCCCGCCCGGCTCAAAGCCATGCGCAACGCTTCCGCTTGGAGCGCCGGGCACACTTGGTCATAGCGGCCATGAACGATATGGATCGGGAGGTGGGCAATCCGGGCGACCCGCTCCAAGATCCAGTTCTCGGCCCCTTGGGGAAACACCTGGCCCGTTCGGAAAAAGTGCGCCTCAATCATCGCAAAACACACCGCGAACTCGGGCCTCTCAAATTTGCCCAATTCGTC
>CAIYZC010000296.1 GCA_903930565.1 uncultured Pedosphaera sp. | reverse complement strand
CCGGATCATAAACTTTGACTTGGAAGGCACCGGTGTCCGCCACATACAGCCGGCCCTGCGAATCCATCGCCAAATTGGTCGGATTGAAGAGCTTGGCCGCTTCGTCCTTGGCATCGGCGGGCACCTGGCCCACCTGTTTCCGGGTGCCTTTGTCGAAAATCCGGACGCAATGGCCCTTCAAATCCGCCACGTATAACCGGTCGCCCTGGAGGAGCACGTCGCAAGGCTGCATTTCATCCTTCGCCCCCAGCGCGCCCGTGGGTTTGCCCTGGGGATCAAAGACCACCACTTGGTGCCGCCCGGTATCGGCGACGTAGCGGGTTCCATCCGTATCGAAAACCAAGTTCACCGGCAACGGCAGCCGCCCCTCGCCGTCCGGAACGAAATACTCAAAATGGTGCTTCGCCACGTCCAGCACTTCGAGGGCGCTGGCCATGGTGTCGGCGACATAGATCTTTCCGTCGCGGATCGCCAGCCCGTAGGGCTTGATGATGGGATCCTTGCTGGCGGCCTGACCGGTGACGAAGGAGGCAAAATCGGCCTTGCCGCCGGTAACATCCAGCGACGAGGCGTAACTGGCCAGAAATTGGAGGCGGGGCGCCTCAGGCGGCGGAGGAAAAAAGTAACGGGCTTGCGGTTTGGGGGCGGTCGGCGCGGCGCAGCCCGCGAGCAGGAGGAGCCCCGCCCCGCACCAGGCGGCGCGGGCGAAAGCAGTTGGCAAAAGGCGTAAGTTCATAACGGAAAAGCGGAATCAGGTTGACCAAACAAAGGGCGGAACCAGGAGGTCGGCCGGGGCGGGCCGAACCTTGGACACCGGGAACAGGCACCCGCCGCAAAGTCGCGACGGAGTGCCCGCCTGAGGGGGGAAGGCGGGCCGAAGCCCCCTTCCCGAACGGGCCGCCCAGGCGGCGGCCCGGCGCTTACTTGTTATGACACGTCAAACAGAGCGCGCCGTTTGCCGTGGTGATTTTGAGCATGATGCCGCTGCTCGGGGCGTAGCCAATGGTCTTGTGCGGATCGTGGCAGGAAACGCATTGCACCTTGCCGTTGCGCAACAGGGTCTGCGCGATGGTTTTGCCGCCCAGGGACGGCACCGTCTTGACCGCGGGATCGTTGAGGCCGGTGTCGGCCGCAGCGAGCGTTGAGTCGAACGTGAACGAGACGGGATGCGTCTTGCTCAGGTCCGTACCGATGACGGCATTCCCGGTCACGAAGGCCGGGGTGCCGTTGGTTTTGCCGCCGTAGGAGTTGATGGCCACCGTGCCATCATGACAACTCAAGCAGGCCAGCGCGGCGCCATCGGGTTGGCCGACGGTCGCCGTGAGGGTGGAACTGGTGTAGGGTGTGAACGTGGAGTGCGTGGTTTCATGAATCCACAGAGGCACCAACTGCGCGGTGGCCCCGTGGATCGTGTGACAGACACTGCAGAGGCTCTGCCGCGTGTTCCACGAGTTTGTCGAAAAGTCGTGTGCCGACCCGACGATTGTGGCCCGCGCGGCAGGCGCCAATTGCATGGCCGCCGCCAACACCATCCCGATCACTAACATTCTTAACGTTTTCATACTTCACCTTCCCCCGTTCGATTTGTTTGGGGTTTTGGACATTCCACCCAGCCTCCCCGGCCGGATGGATTCGACGCTCCGCGCCGGCAGGGGAGCCGGTGGGCGAAATCGTCAAAATGTTTTTGAGCGCGCATGTTGCCTGGGGCTGGGGGTTCAGGCCGCGCAGGCCAGCCCCGGGGTGGCCATCCAGCCGTTGCCGGCCGCCGCCCGCGGCTGCCGCCGCCGGACGGGAGTTTCGGGCCGGGGCGCGAAACGCGCCATGAGTTCCGTGGTCCGGGCCGCCACCAAGACCTGGCAACGCGCCAGCTCCTGTTCGCGTTGGCGCACGTTCTCGCCCACCAACGCTTCCAAATCATCAATGTTGTAGAGGAACACCCCGGGCACGGCCTGCACGCCGGGGTCGATATCCCGGGGCACGGCGATGTCGATGAGGACCAAGCGCCGGTTCCGCCGCGCCCGCATCACCCCCTCCAAATCCGCCCGTTGCAAAATCAGTTCCGAACTCCCCGTGGAGCTCACCACGATGTCCGCCTCCACCATGGCGGACAAACAGTCCGGCATCCCCAGGGCGCGTCCCCCGAACTCCGCCGCCAGGGTTTCGGCCCGCGCCAACGAACGATTGGCGACGAGCACCGTGCGGTTGCCTTTTTTGGCCAGATGCCGCACGCAGCCCTCGCCCATCTTCCCGGCACCGATGATCATGATGGTTTGATTGGCCAAGTCCGCCCCGAAAATCTTTTCCGCCATTTCCACGGCGGCACTGCCGACCGAAATCGCCCCGCGCCCGATTTGGGTGTCGGTCCGGATTTCCTTGGCCGTCTGCAGGGCCGTCTGAAACAGCCGGTTCAAAACCGCGCCCGTGAGGCCCGCCGCGTGGGCGTTATGGTAGGCCTGCTTGACCTGGCCCGTGATCTCGGTCTCCCCGAGCATCATGGAGTCCAACCCGCCGGTCACGCCAAACAGGTGGCGGACGGCCGCCTCCCCGCGGTGGAAAAAGAGATAAGGGGCCAAATCCGCGCCCGCGGCGTTCAACCAGCGGAACACCTCCGTCGCCGCCCCCGGCTCCTGGTCGGTCACCCCGTACACCTCCACCCGGTTGCAGGTCGAGAGCAGCACCACTTCGGACAAGCCGGCGCCCACCTGGAGCCGGCAGCCGTAACAGCGCAGCCGCGCCGCCGCCACCGCCAGTTGCTCCCGCACCGCCACGGGGGCGGTCCGGTAACTCAATCCAACGACAAATATTGTTTTCATGCTTTCGGGGGGCCGCCGGCACTGGCACCGGACTTCGGCCGCTGTTAACTTGTGGCTACCCTACGCCAAGCGTCGCGCGGTGCTGCCCGCCCGTTGGCCTTCCCTTCGCATTTTTTGTTGGGTGCCGGTTGGCCCCCAGAGCCTGTCGGCATCCCCCATCCGTCGCCTCGATCCGCAAGCGGCCCACCTAGCCCCCCGCGCCCGCGCCCATTTCATTCCTGGTGGTGCCCGACAGCGCATGGGAACTTCGGGGAAATACCGGCCACGAAAAAAAACGCAAGATCTCGCGCGAAGCCGCGAAACCGCGAAGGGGGTCCAAGCGGGATGTTGGATATAACGTGATGTTGAGGTGAGTTGGCATTGGGTAGTGGGCGGTGGGCAGTCGGGGGTTTCTGAGGCGTGGCCTTCCGTGAGCGCGTATGGGCTGGCGGAGATGGTTGGGGACGGATGGAGCCGGAATGGTCTCACGCGGCGCGATGCCAGAGCGGGGCAGAAGGGTTTTGGACATGATTTACATGATGAACATGATTTGAGGATGGATTGGGGCTGGTGCCTGGCTGGCCTTCGGTGGGTGCGTATGGCTGGCTGGCGGGCGGTGGGGTGGTCGGAATGCGACACTTGGGCACAGTGATCCGCTCGGGGGTTTTTTGGTGGGTGATGACGGCTCGTCCGATCGAGCGGAACTTCAGTCCGCACTCCACAACGCTGGCGCGTGGACGGATGACCGGGAGCCGATTGCGCGGGGTGGTTGGGT
>CAIYZC010000295.1 GCA_903930565.1 uncultured Pedosphaera sp. | reverse complement strand
GTCCTCGCCTTGGGAAAATACGGCACCAATGCGGTGGCCGCTCTACCCCGACTCCGCAAGCTGGCGGAGGATCCCAATTCGCCCGCAGTTCCCCACATGGAAGATTTCCGGCACCTGCGGGACGCCGCCTCGGAGGCGATCGCGGAAATTGAAGATGCCCTGCCGCCCAGCCCTGCGAAGCCATGAAAACTCGTCGACGCCAAATCCTCTTTTGCTTAGTGGTTTTAGTCTTGGCCTCCTGCGCCCTTCCACTTCACCTCCTCCCCGCCCCCGAACCGCGTCACCATGGCTGCACCTTGGACGAATGGTTGGTGGCCTATCAGGAGGGACAGAGGTATGGAGTGGCGGACGCTATTCGCGACTTGGCGGCGAAACAGGGAATCACCAATGCCAGCCATCGCTACGCTCGACAACTTTTGGCGCACGACCATCCGTTGGCCGCCAAGGTCTGGCAATGGCTCAACAGCCACAGCCGGGACCATTGGCATCATGCCACAGCTTCGGAGCTCAAGCAAAGCAGCCTAACTTATTTTAAGATTCTACGCTCGGAGGCCGCTCCGGCGGTGCCACGATTGTTCGATTTGTGGATGGACCGCGGAACACGTGAGGACGACCGATCCAACCTTGCGATGGCCTTGACCTACATCGGAGCTGGAGGGGAAGCCTACATCCCAACGTTGGTTGAATATCTGGAACCCAACCAAGACAAGCAGCGCCGTGTTCTCGCCGTCACGGGTATCTGGTGCATGGGGGGCGGCCCGGAGTTGGCAGTGCCCGCCTTGCAGCATGCTTTGGACGACCAAGATGTGCTGATTGCTCATCATGCTGCCCTTGCCTTGGGCAAATATGGCGCTAGCGCCCGTTCGGCGATCTCCCGTCTCCGCGCCTTGGCCGAAGATCCCTATTCCCCGCCATTTCCCGGCATGGAAGAGGTTAGGCACTTGCGGGACGCCGCCCGGGAGGCGATCGCGGAGATTGAAAACGAGCTGCCGCCCACCCCGGGTAAGCCATGAAACCACGACGACGCCGAATTATCCCCGGCATCGTAGTTGCGGCCCTGACCTTGCTCTCCCTGCCCGTATGGCTGCGTCCCGCTCCCGAACCCCTTTATCGGGGACTCACGTTGGCTGAATGGGTGCAATTGAACGAAACCTACATTCAGGATCTGGCGTTTTACCAGCCAGCCATGGTGGCGTTGGGGGGCTCCAAGGCGATCCCCTTTTACATGCGGGAATTGACGGTCCGGGACAACCCGCTCGCCGAACGAAGTTGGGCTTGGTTGGAGGCACGCGGATCGATTCAACGCCCCCGCAGGACCGCCGAGAAACGGCGGGCATCTGCGGCTTCCTTTTTCCAAATACTCGGACCCGGGGGAGCGCCCGCGACCGGAGAGATTCAGCGCTTGCTTCGCCACCCGCATTTCGAACCCGATGCCCGCCGCTTGCTGGTCGGAGTCTTGGGTGCAATTGGCCCGGAAGCGGCAGCAGCGGTTCCCGATCTGGTCCACGAGTTGGACACCAGCCTGTCTCCATTGGTTCGTGCGAACTCCGCTTGGGCCCTGGGCCACATCGCTGCGGAGCCTGCGGTCGCCGTGCCGTCGTTATGCCGCGCTCTGGTCGGGAACGATGCCTTGACGCTGGCGGCAGCCGCTGGCGCATTGGGTGCATACGGGACCAATTCCCGCCCAGCCCTCCCCCGCCTGCGTGAACTGGCCGAGGCCGCCAACCCGCATTCGCTGCCAGCATGGACCGGGTTGGGAAGCGTGCGCGATGCCGCTAGGCAGGCGCTGAATGTAATCGAGCCTTCGCCAAGGGTGCGCCCCTAGACAGATCGAGACCTCACCCGCCCCGCCGCCCGGCCGACGCGCCGCCCCGCGTAACTGCCGTTCCACAATCGGCAAAGCATTCATGCCATTCCCCGTGCCATGCCCCGCAACATATCCCATCCCCCGCCCTCGTTCCCGGCCCCGGACTTCGCTCAGCCCTCGATCCGTCCGATCCGCCCGATCCGCCGGATTCCCCTCCTCCCACCCCCTGCTTGCATTTTCCGCCCCCCGGGCCATCTTGTTCCCCATGCGAACCCCGCGCCGCCGCCGTCTCCTGTGGACCGCCTTCACGGCACTGGCGCTGCTCGCCCTCGTGCTCTGGCTCCGCCCCGCCCCGGAACCGCGTTACCAGGGCCAGACCTTGGACGAATGGCTTGAATCCTACCCGGCGGGGTTGAACCGGGATCGGGAGCACTTCCACCAAGCCGTCGTGGCGCTGGGCTCCAACTCAATCCCCTTTTACGTGCGGGAGCTGGCGGCCGAGGACAACTTCGTGGCACGGCGCTTTTGGGCTGGGGTGGAAGCGCGTGGCTGGACCCGTCGGCACCACTGGGAGGCCGGGGCGCGGCAGTTTTATGCCTCCATCTATTTCCACTTGATGGGAGCGCAGGGCGCGCCGGCGGCGCCGGAAATCCTCCGCTTGCTCCGCGACCCGAAATTGACGCCCGATGCGCGCTGCTGGGTGGCGGCGGCCTTGGGTGGAATCGGCCCGGCGGCGGCGCCGGCCGTGCCGGATTTGGCCCGCCTCTTGGACACCTGCCCCGATCCCGACATCCGCTTCCGGGTGGCTTGGGCGCTCGGCCAAATCGCCGCACAACCCGCCGTTGCCGTGCCGGCGCTATGCCGCGCCTTGGAGGCGCAGGAGACCCAGGTTCTGGCCAACGCCGCCTCCGCGTTGGGCGCCTACGGCACGAACGCCGTGGCCGCCCTTCCCCGCTTGCGCACGCTCGCCGCCGCACCGGCGACCAACGCTCCGGCCGAATCCGGCGGGCCAAGGGCGTTGCGGAACGCCGCTCAAAAAGCCATGCGACAGATTGAGACTGCCCCCGTCCCGCCGCCCTGACCGCACCAAGCGGGGATCCTTTTCGGAGCGACGCTCAGACGCCGGCGGCGTCGAGTTGCTCGTAGGCCGCGCGCAGCCACATTTTCACGCGCTGACGGTCCATCAAGCCCAGGCCCGTGACTTCCTTGTCGGTCGAATTCTTCGCCGCCCAGAAACTGCAGCTCGTGGCATCGATCTTTTGCATCGCACTGTCGCTCAGGCGCTTGATCACCACCGTGCGCGCGCCCAGTTCTTTGGCCTTCATCGCCGCGACCGAGTCCTCCAGCAAACCAAAATCTTCGCCGCGCACTTGGTTGCGCACGATCACATATTTGAGCCGGTCGCCAAAACGTTCCAGCAGCGGCCCGAGCAAATCCACCGAGTCTTTGCCCGCGTCCATGACGTGCCAATAATGGAGCGAAATGCCGGATTCCTCGGCCAGTTCGAACACGCCGGATTCCTCCAGCCACTTGGCCAACGGCTCGTGCGTCTGCGCCGCCAGGTCCACCAGGATGCGCCGCTCCGGTTCCGCCACCGCCGCCTCGATGATGGTGTCCAACGACTCGTAGCGGTCCACTACCGCGGGGGAGGCGTATCCCGCGTAAAAGCGCATCAAGGCGCCGTGGGAACGGTCGGTGTCAAAGCCCAAAAAGGGCAGGGAATGATCGATCAGATATTGCGCCAGGACCCGCGCGACCAGGGACTTGCCCACGCCGCCCTTTTCGCCGCCGATGAAGTGAATGTTGGCCATATAATGTGCTGTTCAGGTTGTGTTTTTGCCGGAGGATCAGGACGCCGCCCCCCGCCCCCGGCTTCCTCGCCCACCCCCGGCCGCCCGGCGGCCGACCGACTGGGTCGCGATGGCTGGGAGGGGAGGTGGCGCGGAAGCGAACTGCGGCGCTGGACGCCCGGCCGAAGGGTGTTGGGTTGAACCGCTCGAACCGCGGCCACCCTCGCCGTTTACCCCCGCCGGAAACAAGCAAAAAACGTCGTTCAGCCTCCCTTTTCACCGCTCAATCGCCGCGCCGGAATCCCCTCCCACGCCGTGCCCGCCGGCAGGGATTCCCCCTTCATCAACAGCGAGAGCGTCCCCAGACGCGCGCCCGCCTCCATCCGCGTGTCATAGAGCACGAGCGTGCCCGAACCCACCGTGGCCCCGGCGGCAATGTCGATTGTGGACATCTTCATGACGCGATCCTCGAACAGGTGGGTTTGCACCGTGCAATCGGCGTTCAATTCCGCGCCATCGCCGATCCGCGCCAGATCGAATTCGCTGAAATCGGTCGTCTCCAAATACACCCGCCGCCCGATCCGCGCCCCGAGCAGGCGGAAATACCACGCCACAAAAGGGGTCCCGGTGAGCGAGCCGATCAGAAACGGCTCGGCCAGATGCTCGTGCAGGGCGTTGATCAGCTCGTTGCGCCACACAAAATGATTCCACAGCGGCCGTTCTCCCGGCCGGTAGCGCCCCACCAGCAGCCATTTCAATACGATGGTGAACGCGGCCGCGGCCAACCCGCAGGCCAGATACAACGCCGGAAACAGGAGCAGCACCTGCCCGACCGTGAACTGGTCGCGCAACAGCAACACCATCGAAAACAACAGGCTCAACAGGATGATGAACCCCGTCGAGGGCAGGATCACCCGGATGAATTCGATCACCGCCCGCTGGCACCGCAGGTGGCCGGGCGGATGAAACGTGGTCGCGTCCGAAAAACCCGCCGGGGCCTGCCGCTGCGGCAGAAACAGCGCCGGGGAACCCAGCCACGACAACCCCGGACGCCGCGCCTCCGCGGGCGGCGGCGGCACCGACAGGCAGCCGATGAGGCAATCGTCGCCAATCACCGTGTCCGGCGGTAACAACGCGCTGTTCCCGATGAACGACCGGGCGCCCACCTCGTTCCGCCCCAGCTTCAACCAACCCCCACGCACGCGCGGCGCGCCCAACGAAACGGCGTCGGCGATGAAACTCTCGGCTCCCAACGACAGCAAATCCGGCGAGATAAAACTCGCCGTGGACACCTCCGCCCCGGCCCCCACCCGCGCCCCGAGCAGCCGGTACCACGGCGCCAAATAGAGCGAACCGTAAAGCGGACCGATCACATCCAGACTCAAGTCCATGGTCTGATCCACGAACCATTTGCGTAGGTAGAACCAACTGTGCACCGAATACCGCCCCGGCGCCACCCGCCCCAACAAC
Organism: uncultured Pedosphaera sp.; assembly: GCA_903930565.1. Lineage (GTDB taxonomy): Bacteria > Verrucomicrobiota > Verrucomicrobiia > Limisphaerales > Pedosphaeraceae > CAIXFN01. The sequence continues at coordinate 7,382 of CAIYZC010000295.1, read as the reverse complement.
AACCACTTCAAACCCGCGATTTCCAATCCCAACAAAACCAGAAAGGACAACGCCGCCAGCGGCGCCACGCCCAAATACCAATAATAGGGGTCGATGTAATTCAGCACGTTCATCACCACGATGCCTGGAAAGATGGCCGCGGAAACCAGGACCGGAAACACCAGCACCCCCGCGGCGTGCAGCACCCCGAACCAGAACCGCCGCCCCCGACCTGCCGCCCCGGCCCCCTCCGGGCCGGCCTTGGTTTCGGGCACGGGTTCCGGCGCCGGTCGGGCCGGGGAACCCGCCCAAGTTTGCCCTCGCGGAATCGTCCGCCCCGCCGGCAACAGTGAGAGATCCTCCAGCGCCCCCCCGTCCTCCAAAGTTCCATTGATCCCCACCGCCGACCGCGCCCCCACAAAACTGTGCGCCCCCAGGGTGATCCGACCGATATGCAACTGCCCCCCCGCCACGGTGTAGCCCAGCAGATTGGCGTCCACGTTCACACTGGCGTGGTCGCCAATCGTCAGCAGGTCGTAAATCACGCACGCGTCGCTGTCCAGGTGCACGTTTCGCCCCACCCGCGCGCCCATCATGCGCAAGTACAGGTTGAGCAGCGGCGTCCCCGCCAGGTAGGCCACCGGCACCGCCGCCTCCAGCATGGTGACAAACCACCAACGGAAGTAAAAAGTCCCCCATAGCGGATAGGACCCCGCCCGGTACCGCCCAATCACCAGCCATTTGCAACCGACGACGACAAAGAGCATCACCGGGTACAGCGCCACCAACCCCGCCAGCGCATAAAACACGCTCTCGCCCCGGCCGTACCCGTCCTCAATCATCAGCGTGTAGATCAAGTACGGCGTCATCCATTGCGCCGCGAAAAAAGTCAGCAGGAACGGCAGGCAAACCAATTGCGCCGCCCCGCACCAAAAGTGCCGCCAAAAGGGGACCGCCGCGGTCGCCATCGCTGGGCCTTCGTCGGCGCCGCGCTGCTCCAACACCGCCGCCAATCGCGCCGGGGTGGGGTGTTGATACACGTCCAGCATTGAGAGCTCGGCGCAACCTGGCTGCACCCGCAACTGCGAAACCATCCGCGCCGCCAGCAGGGAATGCCCGCCCAGCTTCAGGAAAAAGTCATCCTCCCGCCCCACCGACGCAGGCGCGAACAATTCGCCCCACACCTTGACCAAGCGCCGCTCCAAAGGCGTTCGCGGCGCCGCGTCCGCTGCCGGCGTCACCGCCGCCCGTGCCCGCGGTGCGGGCAGCCGCACCCGGTCCACCTTGCCGCTGGGCAAAGTCGGCAATTCAACCAGCGGTTCCAGCAGCGCGGGCACCATGTAAGCCGGCAAGCGCGCCTGCAAGGCGGCCCGCCAATCGGCTTCCCGCCATTCCCCGCCCGCGCGCGGCACCAGGTACCCCACCAATTGCGGCAACCCCGCCGCCTCGCCGCGCACCGCCACCGCCGCCAATTGCACCCCCGGCAATTCCCGCAACGCCGCTTCGATCTCCGCCAATTCCACCCGGTAACCCCGGATTTTCACCTGCTCGTCGATCCGCCCGAGAAACTCCAAGTCCCCCCGTTCATTCCAGCGCGCCCGGTCCCCGGTCCGATACCACCGGCGGTGCCCCTCGCCGGCCACCAGTTCCGCCGTGACAAACTTCTCCCGCGTCAACTCCGCGCGGCCCGTATAGCCCCGCGCCAGACCGACCCCGCCCAGGCACAGCTCCCCCGCTTCGCCTGTCGGCACCGGCCGCAACTCCGCGTCCACCACCGCCGCGGCATACCCCGGCAAGGGCCGCCCGATCGTCACCGGCGCTTCCGGCAGGCACTCCGCCCACGTCGCCACCACCGTCGCCTCGGTGGGACCGTAGGTGTTCACCACCCGTCGGCCGGGTTGCCACCAGCGGCGCACCAACTCCGGCGGGCACACTTCGCCGCCCAAAATAAGCAGCCGCAAACCCGGAATCTCCTCCTCCATCATCGCCAGCAAGGTCGGCACGCAGCTTAGCACCGTCACCCCCGCCGCGGCCAACCGCCCCGCCAACGCCGCCCCCGCGTGGCGCATCGCGTCATCCCCCACCACCAACGTCGCGCCCGCGAAAAACGCCAGCCAGATCTCCTCCACCGAGGCGTCAAACGCCAACGAAAATCCTTGGTAAACCCGGTCCTCCGGCCGCACTTGGAAAATCCCCGCCTCCGCCCGCACAAAATGGCACACGCTGCGATGCTCCAACTCCACTCCTTTCGGCCGCCCCGTGGTGCCCGAGGTGTAGATGATGTAGGCCAGGTCCGTCGGCTCCAAACCCGTTTCCGACCGCGCCAGATTCTCAGCGGGCAACGCCGCTAATTCCTCCGCCGCCGCCTTCAAATCCAACCGCGCCCCCGCAAAACCCGCCGCCTTGCCGACCAATCCCGGCACCGTCACCAACGCCCGCGCTCCGCAATCCCCCAAAATGTACCCCACCCGGTCCGCCGGATAATCGGGATCCAAGGGCACATACGCCGCCCCGGCCTTGAGAATCCCCAAAAGCGCCACGATCATTTCCCCGCCCCGGGGCAGTAGCATCCCCACCCGGTCCCCCCGGCGCACCCCCAGGCCGCGCAAGTGGCGGGCCATTTGGTTGGCCTGGGCATTGAGCGCCGTGTACGTCCATTCCCGGCCGCCATCCACCGAGGCCGGGTGACCACCCCGCGCGGCCGCCTGCGCCTCGAAGATTTCCGGCAGGCACCCGGCCCCGCCCGCGATCAGTTCGTTCATGTCCAGCTGGCCCGTCAGCGCGCCTCCCCGCATTGCCGATACGACGGGAAAAACACGGTTCGAGCCGGTGGTGCATGTTGCCGCGAGCGCCGGGCAAAAGAAAGGCCAATCCCGCCACCCCGCGCTCCCGGCCGCGTTATCCGCACTAAAGTGGACAAACTATAGTCTGACCCCATAAGAGGGTCAGACTATAGTTTGTCCATTTTTCAGCATTTTCCCACCCAAAACCGGCCCCCGCGCGGCGCTGGATTTGCGGCCAAAACCTGCTTGGCACATCCCTTGCCACGCCTTAGTCTCCACCTGGTTCTCGCAGTCCAATTTTGACCATGTTTCAACCTGAAGCCACCGCCCTTCGAGCGGCCCTCCATGAGTGGTTCGATCCCGCCACTCTCGCCCAGGGTCATGTGTATTATTCTCAGAAACGCGTCAGTGAATGTTTGGTCCAGTGGGAAGAGGAGGCCGGCTGGGTGGTCACCGCCACCGTGCGCGGGTCCCGCGCGGAACCCTACCGCGTCTATTTGGAGCTCGCCCAAGGCGACCTGCCCTCCCAACTCACCGTGGTCGGCCTCTGCACCTGCCCCCGCAACACGGACTGCAAACACGCCGCCGCCGCGCTTTATTTGCTGCTCGAAAATCCCGAGCAATGGTTCCGCCGCGCCGGGGAAAAACCCGCCCCCGCCACCTTCGCCGCCGCCGCGATCCCCGGGCCCCGCCAGATTTCCGTCCCCGCCGCCCCACCTTTGATTCCGGCCTCCCAATTGGACGCCAATTGGCAGGCCTGGCTGCACCACGCGGAGCGGACCGCCCCGACCCCGGCCCCGGCCACCGAAGGCGCGGTCGTGCCAGCCGGCCCGCCCCCGGAGCGCCTCGTGTTCGTGCTGCGCCGCACGAACCAACGGCTGCGCGTGGACGCCATGACGCAAAAGCTCCTGAAAAACGGACTTTACGGTCAAGCCAAGGCGCTGCCCATGTACGGGGGGCTCGCCGCGCTCTCCTCCCGGGTCGCCTCGGCGGAAGACCGCGCCCTGGCGGCCCGCCTCCTGCTGGCCCAGAGCGACCCGGACATCGGCGGGGAATGGCTGCTCGAAGGTGAAGCGGGCGCAGCGCTCCTGCCCGAACTGCTGGCCACCGGCCGCTTTTTCTGGGGCCCGCCGGGCCGCCACCACACCCCGCTCACGGCCGGTCCGCCCCTGAAGGCCACCCCCGGCTGGCATATGGATGACCACGGCCGTCAACAAGCGGTCTTGGATTGCGCCCCGGGACAACGCGAAATGCTCCTGGTCGAGCCGCCCTGGTACCTGGATGAAACCGCCAACCAATGCGGTCCGTTCGAATGCGATCTGCCCCCCGGTATGGTCCTTTCCTGGCTTTCCGCCCCGCCCATCCCACCCGACCAGGCCGGTTTGGTGGCCCAGGAACTCGCCAAACGCCTCGGCCCCGCCCGCTTGCCCGTCCCCCAAGCCGTCGCCATCGAGATCGTCCGGGAGTGCCAGATGAAGCCCGTCCTCCGCCTGTTCTCGGTCGTGTTCAAGCGACATTATTGGATGTCCTACCGGAGCTTCAACGAACCCAGCGAAAAGGAGATCAATCTCGCCGTTCTGGAGTTTGATTACGGCGGCATTCGCAAGTCCCAGCATGACCAGCGCCCGGCGATTGAACAGTTCATCGATGGCAAACTCCGCCGCATCCTGCGCGACCGCCGCGCCGAGGAGGAAATGGGCCGCTTCCTCCAAACCACCGGCCTGCAACCCCTCCGTTACGCCATGGAGGATTTTGACTTGGGCCGCCATGGCGACGATCTGTGCCTCCATCCCCCCGAGCGCTGGATGGAGTTCGCGCTGACCCAGATTCCCCGCCTCCGCACCGCGGGCTGGCTCATCGAGGCCGATCCCACCTTCCGTTTCAACCTCGCCGAACCCGAGTCCTGGTACACCGACGCCACCCCGGCCGCCGGCAACGATTGGTTTGGCGTGGAGCTGGGCGTGATGCTCGATGGCGAAAAGGTGAACCTCCTCCCGTTGCTCCTTAAGCTCCTGCAGGACAACCCCCAAAAGCTCTCCAGCAGCGCCCTGGCCGCCCTGCCCGACAACGCCCTCATTCCCCTGCCCTTGCCGGACGGCCGCACCCTGGCTTTCCCCGTGCCCCGCGCCCGCCAAATCCTGGGCGTGCTCATTGACTTGATGGAGCCCGACTCCCTCGACAAAAAAGGCCGCCTCAAGCTCAACCGCCTCCGCGCCGCCGAACTCGCCGGTGATGTCAACTGGCGCTGGCTCGGCAATGAGGAACTGCGCCAAATGAATGAGCGCTTGCGCTCGTTCACCAGCATCCAACGCGTCCCGCCCCCCGCCGACTTCAAGGCCCAGCTGCGCCCTTACCAGCAGGACGGCTTGGATTGGCTCCAATTCCTGCGGGAATACAGCCTCGCCGGCGTCCTCGCCGACGACATGGGCCTCGGCAAAACCATTCAAGCTCTCGCCCATCTCCTGGTCGAAAAGCACGCCGGCCGTATGGACCGCCCCAGCCTCATCATCGCCCCCACCAGCCTGATGACCAACTGGCGGCAAGAGGCCGAGCGCTTCGCCCCCGCCCTCCGCGTCCTCGTCCTGCACGGCGCCGACCGCAAGCAACATTTCGAGCGCATCTCCGAGCACGACCTCATCATCACCTCCTATCCCCTTCTCCCCCGCGACCAAACCCTGCTGCTGGAGCAGGAGTTTCATTACGTCGTCCTGGACGAAGCCCAGTACATCAAAAACCCCAAGACCCAGTACGCCCAGATCGCCTGCGCCCTCAAAGCCCGGCACCATCTCTGCCTCACCGGCACCCCGATGGAAAACCATCTCGGCGAACTCTGGTCCCTGTTCCATTTCCTGCTCCCCGGCTTTTTGTCCGACGAGCAGCGTTTCAACAGCATTTTCCGCCGGCCCATCGAAAAAGGCAAAAGCCAGGAGCGCCGCGAAATCCTCGCCCACCGCGTCCGCCCCTTCGTCCTCCGCCGCAAAAAGCAGGATGTCGTCAAGGAACTGCCCCCCAAGACCGAGATCATCCAAAACGTCGAACTTGGCGGCGCCCAGCGCGATCTCTACGAGAGCGTCCGCCTCGCCATGCACGAACGCGTCCGCGCCGAGGTGGAGAAGAAAGGCCTATCCCGCGCCCACATCATCATCCTGGACGCCCTCCTCAAGCTGCGCCAAATCTGCTGCCACCCGCAGTTGCTCAAAATCCCCGCCGCCCAGGCCGTGACCGAGTCCGCCAAGTTGGAGCTCCTCATGGAATTGGTGCCCCAAATGATCGAGGAAGGCCGCCACATCCTCTTGTTCTCCCAATTCACCAGCATGTTGGCCATCATCGAGGGCGCCCTCACCCAGCGGCAAATCCCCTACGTGATCCTGACCGGCGAGACCAACGACCGCGCCACCCCGGTCAAACGCTTTCAGAGCGGCGAAGTGCCCATCTTCCTCATCAGCCTCAAGGCCGGCGGCACCGGCCTCAACCTCACCGCCGCCGACACCGTCATCCACTACGATCCTTGGTGGAACCCCGCCGTGGAAAACCAGGCCACCGACCGCGCGCACCGAATCGGCCAGGAGAAAAATGTCTTCGTTTACAAACTCATGACGGTCGGCACCGTCGAGGAAAAGATCGGCGAAATGCAGGCCCGCAAACGCGAACTGGTCGAAGGGCTGCTCGACACCGAAAAAGCTCAGAACCTCAAACTCACCCCCGACGACCTCGACGTGCTCTTCGCCCCCCTGGGCTGAGCGCCGGCGGGGCCGCGATCCGACTGATCCGAACGCTTCCCGCCATGCCAAACTCAAACCCCTTCCTCGCCATGCAGCGCCTACCAAGGTGGCCAACCGCGGCCCGCGCCGCGTTCCTGCTGCTCGTAGTCCTGCTGCTGGCGCAACTGGCCGCCTCCGCGGCGACCAACCGCCCGAACATCCTGCTCTTGCTCGCCGATGATTGGGCCTGGCCGCACGCCTCGTCCCTGGGTTGCGCGGACCTCCAAACCCCCACCTTCGACCGCCTGGCCCGCGAAGGGGTGCTGTTTCGACACGCCCACGTCGCCGCCCCGTCCTGCTCCCCGTCCCGCGCGGCAATGCTCACCGGCCAATGGCCCTGGCGCCTCGGCGAGGCCGCCAACCTCCACGCCGCCATCCCCCCACGGTTCGCCGTTTATCCAGACCTGTTGGCCAACGCCGGCTACTTCGTCGGCCGCACCGGCAAGGGTTACGGCCCCGGCGCCGACACGGGCCGCCCCCACAACGCCGCCGGCGCCGGCTTCCCCAACTTCGCCGCGTTCATGGCCCAACGACCCGCCGGTCAACCCTTCTGCTTCTGGCTCGGCGCCCACCAACCCCACCGCCCGTACCAACCGGACGCCGGCCTCGCCGCGGGCCACCATCCCGCCGCCGTCACCGTGCCGCCCTACCTTCCGGACACCGAAATGGTCCGCCGCGACATTTGCGACTACTACCATGAAGTGGAAGTCTTCGACCACCTGGCGGGCGCGGCCGTGGCCGAACTGGAACGTCGCGGCGAACTGGACCGCACGCTCATCGTCATCACCGGCGACAACGGCTGGCCCTTCCCCCGCTCGAAAGCCACCTGCTACGACACCGGCACCCACCAACCCCTGGC
>CAIYZC010000294.1 GCA_903930565.1 uncultured Pedosphaera sp. | reverse complement strand
TCACTTCTGGAAAAATGGAAGGCACGAATAACAAGATCCGGACGTTGCTCAAGGTGTGCTACGGTCTCAGTGATGAAAGTTATTTCATCCTTAGGCTTTTGGCGCTCCACGACTCTAAACACAAACTTCCCTGAAGAACCGCTTAATCTTGTTGCCTTTTGCCATAATGAGGCCACCGATACTTTTGACGGTGACGGGAGGTTTCCACCTATTATCATCATCATCTCAGTGGGGCAAGGACTAAGCCACGTTTTGTTGGGTTGCTATGATTGCACCCAATGCATAAAGTGCAAAGACAGGGCGCAAGAATTACTGAACAAGGCCGTGGCACAATTCCAAGACGGTGAGAAACTGGCGGAATGGCTGAAAGCCGCACAACCCGGTGCGGAGTGTGCGTCACTTTGCGGTGACTGTTTGAAGGAATTCATTTTGTCAGCAAAATGGGCCGTGAGCGGCGTAATCGTCAAATATGGCATTAAATTTGTTGGTGGTTGGAAAAGCCCTTTGAATTGATGATCTCCAAATCCAAAGCAATATCCGGCCTGCTCTTGCTTACCTTAAGCCTCCTTGGAATAATCATGGCAAGGCCTGAACCCGTTTTAAACCGGCTCACGGCGCGCAGCATCCAGCGCGAGTCGGATTCGGCCAAGAGGATTGTCCTCCTCAACATGACCAGGACGTACGAGCAATCTTACTGGAATCCCGAGTATTTGAAAGAAGCAGCACGCGCCAGCACCAGCTTGGAGAGAAGCTACATTGCCCAACTTATCCATGAGAGATTTGGGACAAACGCAACGCATGAGCTTGAGCGAATCATGGTTCCTCAATTGCCCGAAACATCAAAAAGTAATATTCTGCTTGTGTTGGAGAAAGTCAGAACGATTCAGCATTGATGGCACGCGGTAAACCTGTTGGCATAAAGGCAGGATATTCTAGTTTTTTTGTGGAAGAGAATCCGGTCCGCTAAGTTGGCTTGGAGGGTGAACAAGTGCCCACGCTTTGGCTTCAGGGCGGCCGGCCCACGCCGGCAGCGGTGCGCCTGGCGCTTCGCGCCGGTCTGCGCTCCGCTGCGCTGCGCCGGTCGGGGGCGTCGGGTTGCTTTGGCCGCGCGGGCTGGGCAGGCGTGGCGCCCACAGAAGGGCAACGAATTGCAACAAGACGCTGGAGCGCGGTTCGGGGGCGGTTGGTGAATCGAAAGCGGCGAAGGCACGTCCGGTTTGGGGCGTCCCTTCGGGACTTGGGTGATTTGGCGCCGGACCTGGGACTGCGTCCCAGGCTACGTTGGTTCGCCCCTCCGGGGCTTTTGGGAGTCGGAATGGGGCGGGCGTTGGGCCGAGGGCGGCGGTAAACGAATTGGTTGGCGGGGTGCCAAGCTTTCGGAGGGGCAAGGCGGGTGGGCGAGCTCGTTGGCTTCGAGCCGTGGAGTGAGTTCAAAAGCGGTGCCGCGCGTTGCTTTCACCGCACTCCAGGACGCTGGCGCGGGGTTCGGGGACGGTTGATGAATCGGAAGCGGCGAAGGCACGTCCGGTTTGGGGCGTCCCTCCGGGACTTGGGGCAAAACGTCCCGAAACCAGAGGCTTCGCCTCTTGGCTACATTGGGGCGTCCTTCCAGGACTGGGGAATGAGAATCCGAGATCAACGGGCGCGGGGTGGCGGCAGCGAGGGATGTGGGGGCTGATGTTGCGACACACCTCCACGCCGCGGAGGCGCGCCCATTGAAGAGCACCGGAGCGGGAGGGCCAGGGCGAGCGAGGGTTTGCCGAGGGGGCGGGCTCGGGCAATCGGCCGCGACCGGGGGCTGCGATCCCGCTGGGATCGGGGGCACTGGGGCCGGGTTTCCGGGGGTGTCGCGGTGCTCAACCCCCGGCTACAGGCTGAAATCCCTCCGGGATTTTGGGACGGGCGCGAGTGCAACCTCGTATGCGACTCTACCGGGCGGGGGTGGTGGTGGACGGTATGGACAAAATGGACTTTATGGACTTTATGGACGGTGGGGGCGGTGCAAGTTCAGGGCATTGGAGCTCGGGGTGGCCCGCTCGAAGGAAATGGTGGCGAGCATTGCGACCCACGCCGCGCCGCGGTGGCGCGCCCATTGGCGAGCCCCGGAGCGGGCGGGCCAGGGCGAGCGAGGGTTTGCCGAGGGGGCGGGCTCGGGCAATCGGCCGCGACCGGGGGCTGCGATCCCGCTGGGATCGGGGGCACTGGGGCCGGGTTTCCTACAGGCTGAAATCCCTCCGGGATTTTGGGACGGGCGCGAGTGCAACCTCGTATGCGACTCTACCGGGCGGGGGTGGTGGTGGACTTTATGGACTTTATGGACTTTATGGACTGGATGGATGGTGGAGCGCGGGCGGGCGCGCTCGTAGGAAGTGGGGGCGGGCGTTGGGGCCCGCCTTCGCCCTGCGGCGGCGCGGTCAGACGCCGACTTCTTGGGGGCCTTTGCCGCCGTTGACGAGGAAGAGGACGGCCATGCGGACGGCCAGGCCGTTGGTGACTTGCTCGAGGATGACGGAGCGGCTGCAATCGGCGACGTCACTGTCGATTTCGACGCCGCGGTTGATGGGGCCGGGGTGCATGATGAGGACGTCGGGCTTGGCGCGGGCGAGGCGTTGGCGGTTCAGGCCGAACAGACTGGCGTACTCCCCAAGACTGGGGAACATGGCCTTGCGCTGGCGCTCGTGCTGGATGCGGAGCAAGTTGATGATGTCGGCGCCCTCGATGGCGGCGTTCACATCATAAACGACCCGGCAGCCCATTTGCTCGAACACCTTGGGCACCAAGGTGGGCGGTCCGCAAAGGGTGACGTGGGCGCCGAGCTTGAGCAGCGCCCAGATGTTCGAGCGCGCGACCCGGCTGTAGAGGATGTCGCCCAGAATGGTGACGTTCAGACCGGCGATGCGGCCTTTGCGCTCGCGGATGGTGAAGGTGTCCAAGAGCGCCTGGGTGGGATGCTCGTGGGCGCCGTCGCCGGCGTTGATGACGCTGGAGTTGAGAAACCGGGAGAGGAAGTGCGGCGCGCCGGTGGCGCTGTGGCGGATGATGATGATGTCCGCATTCAGGGCCTCCAGATTCCGGGCGGTGTCCTTGAGGGTTTCGCCCTTTTTGAGGGAGGAGGCCTCGGCGGAGAAATTGATGACGTCGGCGGTGAGGCGTTGGGCCGCCAGTTCGAAGCTGATCCGGGTGCGCGTGGAGGGCTCGACGAAGAGGTTGATGACCGTTTTGCCGCGCAGGGCGGGCACCTTTTTGATCGCGCGGTCACCGACGGCGCGAAAAGCGCGGGCGGTGTCGTGGACGGTGGTGATCTCCGCCGCGGTGAGGGACTCAATGTCCAGCAAATGCTTGTGCTTCCAATTCATGGCTTCTCCAGGATCACGGCATCGGCCGGTTGCCCCCGCTCGGTCCAATAGACCCGGATGTTTTCCGCGGCGGCGGTGGGGACGCTTTTGCCGACGAAATCCGCCTTGATGGGGAGTTCACGGTGCCCGCGGTCAATCAGCACGGCCAATTGCACCCGCTGCGGCCGGCCGAAATCATTGAGGGAATCCAACGCGGCCCGAACGGTCCGGCCCCGGAACAGGACTTCATCCACGAGCACCACGGTGCGGCCGGTGATGTCGCCGGGGATGTCGGTGGGATGAATGGTTTGCGGGAGGCGGCGGGCGGTGTCATCCCGGTGCATGGAAACATCGACGAAACCCAAGGGGACGGGGCGGCCCCAGATTTCGCCCAGCAACTTGGCGAGGCGGCGGGCCATGGGCGCCCCGCCGGCTTGGATGCCGATGAGCACCACACCCTGGCCGGCTTCGTTGCGCTCGGCGATTTCGTGGGCGATGCGGATCAACGCCCGCTGAATGGCGCCCGCGTTCAAAATCATGTTGGCTTCGCTCATCGCGGAAGAAGGTGGCGGAGAATCGCGCCGGGCACAATACGGAAGCGGGTGGTTTTCGGGAGGGAGCGGGGGTGGACGGCGGGCTGGCAGCCGACCGATGCGGGCAGATCAAGGGGCCCAGGCGGACTTGGCCATCGGACAGGATGACCCGGGGAAACCGCGCGCGGCCGACCGGGTCAGGCTTCGGAGCGGACGGTGGTGAGGGAACGGGCTTTGCGCCAGTTGGACTTGTGTTTGACCATCCAGTCCGTCAGCGCGCGGTCGAACCCGATATCCCGGCCGGCTTTTTCGGATTCCAGCCACTTGTGTTTGAGGATCTCCTCGCGCTCGGCCTGAAACTCGCGGTAGAGCGAGGATTTCTTAAGGAAATCATCCCCGGAACGGTTGTCGTTTGCGTCGTTAGACATAGTTGCCCGAAGTCGGATTCGACAGTTATGTTAAAATCTCGCAAACAACGCAATCACAATTTGATCAGTTTGCGCAAAAAAAGTGATCCGCCGCCCCGCGGATGGGCATTTCACGCCACCTCCGCCTGCACGGCCCGGGCCACCGCCATAAAGGCCTGCGCGGCGGGGCTTTGCGGCGCGGAGACGACGATCGGCACCCCGGCATCGCCGGCGATTCGAATCTCGGTGAAGAGGGGCACTTCCCCGAGGAAGGTGATCCCCTGCCGTTCGCACTCCTGCCGGCCGCCGCCGTGGCCGAAGATTTCGACCCGGTCGCCGTTGGGGGCGGTGAAATAGCTCATATTCTCAACGATGCCCAAGATGGGCACGTTCACCTTCTCGAACATGGCGATGCCTTTGCGCACCACGCCGAGCGAGGCCTCCTGGGGCGTGGTAACGATCACCCCGCCATCCAAGGGGACGGTCTGGCACAGGGACAATTGGGCGTCCCCGGTGCCCGGCGGGAGGTCAACGAGGAGGTAATCCAGATCCCCCCACTCGACGGCGGTGATGAACTGCTGGATGGTCTTCATGATCATGGGTCCGCGCCAGATCACCGGGTTGTCGCCCTCGACGAGAAAGCCCATGCTCATGAGCTTCACGCCGTGGTTGACCGGGGGCACCATTTTGGATTCATCGGCCGAAACGGTGGGTTTGGACCGAATCCCCATCATCAAGGGGATGCTGGGGCCGTAGATATCGCAATCCAAAAGGCCGACGCGGGCGCCGAGCAGTTGCAGGGCGCAGGCGAGGTTCACGGAGGTGGTGGACTTGCCCACCCCACCCTTGCCGCTGGCGACGGCGATGACCTTTTTGAGGCCCGGCACGCGGTTTTGGTTTTGCCACGGGCTGTGCGCGGCGGCGGCTTGCGGGCCGGCGGGCAGTTTCACCTCCACGTGCAGGTGGGTGAGGCCCGGGAGGACTTTCAAGGCGCGTTCGCAGTCGCTCTTGATTTGGGCCGCGATTTCGGGCGCGCCGGACGTGAGTTGCAGGGAAACGCTCACCGCGTGATCGCGGACGCTGAGTTCCTTCACCAAGCCGAACGAGACGACGTCGCGGCTGAAGCCGGGGTATTTGACCCCGCGCAGGGCGTTCTTAATTTGGTCTTCGGTAATCATGGGCAACACTTCAAATAAATTCGTCCGCGGGTTCAACCGGGCGGGTGGAGCGGCGTCCGGGCCGCGACCGCACCGCGCTGCAATTCCTCCCAACCCGGTGAGAGGGAGCGCAACCGGGCCACGGCCGATTCCAAGGCGGCGAGGGTGGTCTCCAGCTCGGCGGCAGTATTGCCCCGCCCCAGGGAAAACACAAGGCTGCCTTGCGCCAACTCCCGATCCAGGCCGATGGCCCGCAAAACGGGGGACGAAAAAGCGGCGCCCTGGCCCAGGCAAGCCGGCCCCGTGGCGGTGGCAATGCCCTGCAAATCCAACCGCAGCACCAGCCCTTCGCCCTCCACGCCTTCAAAGCTGACGTTCAAGTTCATGGGCAACCGGGCGGGCCCCGGGGGCGGCCCGTTGAGTTGGACGTGGGGGATGCGGTCCCGCACTCCCGCCCACAGGCGGGCTTGCAAGTCCGCGGTGTGCGCCTGGCGGGCGGGCAATTCGCGCGCGGCGATTTCCGCGGCCACGCCCGCCCCGATGATCGCGGGCAGGTTTTCCGTCCCGGCCCGGCGTCCGCCCTCCTGGCCGCCGCCGTGCTGGAGCGGGTGCAACCGGGCCTGGCGCTGGCGGAACAGCACCCCCACCCCGGGCGGGCCGTGAAAGCGATGCGGGGAAAGCACCACCAAGGAAGCACCCCACGCGCGCACGTCCAGCGGCAACCAACCGCCGCCCGCCGTGGCGTCCACCAGCAGCGGCACGCCCCGCACCGCGACCCGCCGCCCAACCTCGGCGACGGGCTGGAGGGTGCCGATCTCCAGATTGGCATGCTGCACGCAAACCAAGACCGTGTCATCCCGGAGCGCGGCAGCCACGGCTTCCGGGTCCACCCGGCCGACGCCATCCACGGGCACCCGGGTGCAGGACCAACCCTGGGTTTCCAAGAACTCAATCGACTGCAACACGGCGAGGGACTCGGTGGCCGCGGCCACCAGATGCCGCCCACGGCGTTGGTGGGCGTATGCCGTGCCTTTCACGGCGAGATTGAGCGCCTCCGTGCCCCCGGACGTGAAGCTGATTTCCTCGGGGTCGGCATCCAGCAAGGCGGCAAGCTGACCGCGCGCGGTCGCCAGCGCGGCGCGCGCGCGCAATCCCCCGGCGTGGAAGGATCCCGGCACACCGCCCGCATCCCGCAGCCAAGGCACCATGGCGTCCACCACTTCGGGCAAGGCCGGGGTGGTCGCTTGGTGATCCAAATAAATCGTGGTCCGCGCCATATCGCTCCCCTTCAACCTAAAACCGATCCGGGTTCCGTCAATGACCTTTCGCCCGGAAAAACATTGTGTTCGCCGGCGGCGGGATTATTTTGGACGCCGCACATGACGAAGACCTTTGCCGATTTGAAGTTCCCGGGCCGCCTGATCGCGGTGGAGGGTTTGGACGGGTCGGGCAAATCCACCCAGATTTACCTGTTGAAACGCTGGCTGGAGTTGAGCGGCTTGAAGGTCTTCTTCAGCGAGTGGAATTCCTCCGAACTCGTCAAGAGCGCCACCAGCAAGGGGAAGAAGCGGGAGCTGCTCACGCCCACGACGTTCAGCCTGATCCACGCCACCGATTTTGCCGACCGGTATGAACGCCAGTTGGTGCCCCTGCTCCGGGCGGGTTATCTGGTGTTGTGCGACCGCTATATCTTCACGGCCTTCGCCCGCGACACGGTGCGGGGTTGCCCCCCCGAATGGGTCCGCGGTCTGTATGGTTTTGCGGCGCTGCCGGACCTGACGTTTTTCTTCAAGGCGCATTTGGAGGTTTCGCTCCAGCGCATCCTCGACGGTCGGCCGGAGTTGAAGTACTTCGAAGCCGGGATGGATTTGCGGCTGTCGACCGATCCGTATGAGAGCTTTCGCATCTTCCAAGGGCGGATTTTGGAGCAATACCTTGGGTTGAGCTCGGAATTTGACTTCACGGTGATCGACGCCAACCAGCCCATCGAGGCGCAACAGAGCCTGGTCCGGGAATTGGTGGCGGCCCGGCTGAACCTCGCCTCCTTCGTCACGCCCAGCGCCCTTCCCCGGTCATGAAATCCGCGTCCCCCAAAAAACGTTCCGCCGCCACCCCGCCCGCGCTGGCGCCCGCGCCGATTCCCGTGCCCAAGCCCGCCGTGCGCCGCTTTTACGGTCCCGGTTTGCCCAATGTGGACGCCGCGCGACTGGGCGGCAAACTGATCGTGGTCGAAGGGGCGGATGGTTCCGGCCGTTCGTCGCAAATCGCGCGGCTGCGGGATTGGCTGGAACTTCAGGGCCACGCCACGGTGCAGGTCGGCCTCAAGCGCTCCACGCTGGTGCGGGAAGAGCTGGAGAAGGCCCAGCAAGGCAACATCCTGAGCCCGACCACCCTGAGTCTGTTTTACGCGACCGACTTCGCCGACCAGCTCGAAAACATCATCATTCCCGCCCTGAAGGCCGGGTGCATGGTGCTCGCGGACCGCTATATCTATACGCTCATGGCGCGGGACTTGGTGCGCGGGATCGAGGAGAGCTGGCTGAAGAACCTGTATGGCATCGCCCTGATTCCCGACGCGGTGTTTTACCTGAATGTTTCCCCGGCGCAATTGGTGCAGCGCAACTTTGCCAAGAACCGCGCGCTGGATTACTGGGAAAGCGGCATGGACCTGCGGCTCTCGCCGGACATGTTCGACTGCTTCCTGCGGTATCAAAAGGAGATGGCCAAGGTCTTCAAACGCCTGCAAGCGAGCTATGGCTTTAACATCGTGGATGGCGACCGCTCGCTGGACTCCATCACGGAAGATTTGCGCGAAAAGATCGCGGCGGTTTTGGACCGTCCTTGATCCGACCACCACCCCAGCCACCCACAACCCCCGCTCCCATGCCAGAAGCACCCTCCAAATCCGATTACCTGATCGGCGTCGATCTCGGCGGCACCAAAATCCTGGCCGGCCTGTTCACCCCCGGCCTCAAGTGCCTGGGGCGGGCCAAAACCAGCACCAAGGCGGACCGCGGCCCGTCGGCGGTCATCGAACGGATTGCGCGTTGTGTGCAGGATGCCGCGGATGAATGCGACATCAGCCTCAAACAGGTCCGGGCGGTGGGCATCGGGTCCCCCGGCGCCATCGACCCGGAAAACGGGCGGGTGCTGTTCGCCGGCAACCTCGGCTGGAAGGATGTTCCGCTCAAACGGGAATTGGAAAAGCATTTGGAAATCCCGGTCTTCCTCCAAAACGATTGCAACGTCTGTACTTTGGGGGTGCAGGAGGTGGAGTTGGAGAGCAAACCCCGGAACATGGTCGGGGTGTTTCTCGGCACGGGCATCGGCGGCGGATTAATTTTGGAGGGCAAGCTGTTCACGGGCTTCAACCGGACGGCCGGGGAGATCGGCCATATGGTCCTCGAAGTGAACGGGCCCAAATGCACCTGCGGGAACCGCGGTTGTTGGGAGGCTTTGGCCAGCCGCTCCGCCCTCTTTCGCCAGATCCAGGAAGCGATTCGCGACGGGCAAAAGACGGTCCTGACCGAGATGCTCGGGTCCGACCTCAAAGATCTGCGCAGCGGCGACCTCCGCAAGGCGATTCGCCAAGGGGACAAATTCATCGCCCACATCGTCGAGGAAGCCGCGAAATACACCGGCATCGCCGTCGCCAATTTGATCAACATCCTCAGTCCTGAGGCGGTGGTGATCGGCGGGGGCGTCATGGATGCCTTGGAGAGCGAAATGATGCCGATGGTGGTGGCCAACGCCCGGGAGCACGCCTTCCCCGGCTCGGACAAAGGGGTCAAGATCATCGCTTCCAAACTGGGCGACGACGCAGGCATCACCGGCGCCGCCGTGCTGGCCCGCCGGGAGTCCCGATAAACCCACTCCTCCGCACCGCCCCGGCCATGGCACCCCCGACGCTCCCCGTCACCGCCCGCCGGGCCGTGATCGATGTGGGCACCAACTCGGTCAAGCTGTTGGTGGCCGACCTCACCGGCGCCGAGGTGCAGCCGGTGCTGGAACAGAGCGAACAAACCCGCCTGGGGGCCGGCTTTTTTCAAACCCACCAGTTGCAGCCCGGCGCGATTGCGGACACCGCCCGCGCGGTGGCCGACTTCGCCACTCTGGCCCGGCGGCACGGGGCGGCGGGGATCCGGGTGATCGCTACCAGTGCCGCCCGGGATGCCCGCAACGCGACGGAATTGACCGACGCGATCCACACCGCCGCGGGCTTGGTCGTGGAGGTCATCTCCGGGGCGCAAGAGGCGGATTGGGCGTTTCAAGGGGTCACCAGCGGTCCCGCGCTCGCCCGGTTGCCCTTGTTGCTCTTGGATGTGGGCGGCGGGAGCACGGAGTTCATCCTGGGCTGCGCCGGCCGCCAATCGTTCCGGCACAGCTACCAACTCGGCACCGTCCGCCTGCTGGAAGGGCAAACCCACGCCGATCCGCCCGGCCCGACGGCGCTGGCGGATTGTCGGCGCGCCATTCGGGAGTTTTTGGTTGGGGAAGTGCTGCCCCGGCTCGGTCCGGCCCTGGCGGAGGAACGCGGACGACGGCAGGCGGCGGACGCCCCGGTCGCCTTGGTGGGCACCGGCGGCAGTTCCACCATTCTGGCGCGGATGCGACTGCAGCAGGCCGGCTTCGACCGGGAGGCCATTGAAAACACCCGGTTAAGTTTGGCGGACATCCGGGAATTGGTGGAGCGGCTGTGGAACCAGCCGCTGGCGGAACGTCAAAAAATCCCCGGCCTGCCCCCCAATCGCGCCGATGTGATCCTGCCGGGATGCGCGATCTACGAGGGCATCATGACCACCTTCGATTTTGCGGAATTGCGGGTGAGCACCCGCGGGCTGCGGTTTGCCGCGGTCATGGACGAACCCGGCGGCACGGGTTAGGGCGCCGCCAGCCACTTCGCGAACCATTCCACCATGGCGTCGTCCGACGCGCCCTTTACTTGGTGGGCGGTGTGCTCTTGGATGATGAGCCGGAAATGATCGGGCACGCCGGCGGCGGCGTAGGCGCGTTGGGCGGCGGCACCGCAATGCTCCACGCCGGGCAAGGGGGTGTGGTCGTCGGAATCGCCATTGACCACCAAGAGCGGCCGGGGGGCGATGAGCGGGAGGAAGGCGGGACCATCGAACTGCGTGTAAATGCCCGGGATCAAGTGGTCGAAAAACGTGCGGGCGAACGCCGCGTTGGCGTTGGTTAATCCCGCCTCGTGCCAGAGCGTCGCGAAGGCGTGGGGCACGGTCGCCACCCGCCCCTGCCAGGCGTTGTGCTCCAACCCCCAGTTGAACTCCTGCACCCCGATGAACGGCACCACCACGGCAAAGCGCGGATCCGCGGCCGCCGCCAAATAGGTTTCGATGCCCCCCTTGGAGATGCCGGTCAAACCGATGCGCCGGGCGTCCACCTCCGGCCGCGTTTCCAAGTAATCCACCAAGCGCATCACATCCCAGACTGTGTCGTAGTAAAGGGGATGCTCCCCATTCCCGTGGTATGCGCGCACAATGGCGTCCTCGTAATCGGCGGTTCCAGTCCCCGTGCGCGAGCGTTCGCCGAAATAGCGTCCATCAATGGCCACCGCGAGGAACCCACGTTCCGCCAGCCGGCGCAGGCGGGGCAGTTCGTTCTCCTTCCGCCCGCCCGTGCCATGCATCACGATTACCACCGGCCGGCGACCGCCGGCATCGCCTGCCCGCCGTACCCAGACTCCCGGGACCCGCTGCCGGGCGTCCGTGGCGAAGGAAAAATGGGCCTGTTCCAGCCCATTGGTCACGGTCGTGGGTTCGTTGGCCGGGGCCAGGGGCACCCGGGGTCGGTCGATCACTTTCAGGAAATCCTCCCGCGCGCCGGCCCGGGCGGAGGGGAGGGCCGCGCTGAGTAAAAAACCGGCCGCAGCCACGCCGCGAAGGAACCGGCCGAAGGAAAGCAAGCCAAGCATGATGTGCCCCACCCTGCCGGCGGGGCCGCGCCGGCTCAACGACACAGTGCGCGGTGGCGGGGAAGGCGAGGCAACGATTCAGGAAGCACGCCACGGGCCCCGGGCCGAGCAACCGCTGCGGCCAACCGTGGATTTTCGAACCCGCCAATGGATGCGCGGCTTCCGCCCGGGGCGCCAGGGTTACCGGCGCCCACTCGTCCGCCCGACAGCGGAACTTCTTTCCGCACTCCACAACCCTGCCGCGCGGCCCATGCCCGGGAACCGACGAGGTCGACTGGCGTGGTTTGCTCTGATCCGCGTTTGGGGGCCAACGCCCGGCGTCGGTCCCCCTGCGTGAAACTCGCGACGGGCCGCATTCATGGGCTCACACCCCAGAGGACAAGGGGCGTAGGTATGAGAATTTTTGGGCCCCAGCAAATACCCATCTTTAGGCGAGCGCTGGGGGGACCGACGCCGGGCGTTGGCCCCCAAACGCGGATCAGAGCAAACCACGCCAG
>CAIYZC010000293.1 GCA_903930565.1 uncultured Pedosphaera sp. | reverse complement strand
CCTCCCCGTCACCCCCGCCACCCGCGACCAAATCGCCCGCGACTACACCGCCGCCCTTGCCCGCGCCCTCCCTTCCGCCGCCGGCCAACCCGCCCCCGGCACCCGGCGCGCCGCCCAACTCGCCGCCGCCACCGCCGCCGTCGACCCCGCCGCCCTCGCCCGCATCGTCACCATTGGCCAAACCCGCGGCGCTCAAGCCGCCCGGGACGAACTCACCCGCCAAGCCCTCCAACGCGCCGCCCTCGTCCAGTAGCCACCCCCGCGCCCAACAAGTAGCCATCCCCAAGGTTCCCAAACACCCCCAAACACCCCCAAAAGAACCACCCACCCCCCAAAACCAAAAGGGGCTTCCCCGGCCAAATCGGCCAGGAAAGCCCCATTTTCGCGTAATTATTGAAAAAAGAAGTGGTGCCCCGGCTAGGACTCGAACCTAGGACCAATTGATTAAGAGTCAACTGCTCTACCAACTGAGCTACCGAGGCAACCGATTTGCGGTAGGGGGTTAACCTGCCACATTTTCAACGGTATTGGCAAACAAAATTTGTTTGCACCAAGAGGCTTTCACCGCGCCGTTGGGAACATCCGTCCACCAACCCATTCCCTGTTCCAAGGGGCGGCTATTTTGCGAATAATCCGACGGGACGCAAGCGAATTTAAACAAAAGCCCTAGATTTTTTTGCGGACCTCGAAAAGGGCACCATTCAGGGAGGCCGGCGGGCGAGATCCGTGCTTTAACCCGCCACTCCCACCACTGCGCCGCCTACCGCCACGTCCCGATTATCCCCCCCTCTGCGCAAGCTCCTCGTGCGCCCGCGGCGCCGCCGCCGAGTAGCGCCGCCCGCGCGAGGGCTACCAGCTCCCGCAGTTCCGCGCCCCCCGGGGCGGAACTGCACCCCAAAAGCCCTCCCCGGCTCCGAGCGGCCGAGGGGCCGACTTCCCACCGTCGCCCGGCCCTGCCGGGCGGCGGTTGTGCTCACGCCTCCTCGACTTCGTCAGGCAAATCGGCCAACTTCCGCAAGGCGCGCTCCACGCGGTCGAAAGAGCAGCCAGGGTCGAACTCCTCTCCCCGCCCGCCGGGGTAGTCGTTGCATCCCTGACTCCGCACGAAGCGTCCGCCGTGGCACAGGCGCAGGCTCCACAGACCGCCATCCAGCACGTCGCCGCTGTCGTATTTCGGCTTCCAGTCCCACCCCCCCGCCGCCGCCACCTCCGTCCAAAAGGCTTTCCAGTGATCCGGGCTTCGCCGGATGATTCGGCCTGGAGGGAACGGGAGCGGATAATCCCGCGTGGCCGCGAGCAACTTGCCCCGATCCAAACGGATGACGTAACACAGCCCAAAACTCTGCCAACTGAAAAACACCTGGTCGCCCTTCGGCGGTTGGGGTTGCGCGGTGGCCATATTAGAGTTCTCCCTTGAAGGCCTTGTCCAAAATAGCGGGCAGGATGGCCTGCAAGGCACATTCGGTCTCGCCATGGACCCCCCGGAGCGCACCGGCCTCCTGCTGCAAGGCGTCAAACCATTGCGGCTTTTCAAAGCTGGGCAGGGGCACCTTCATCTTTCCCAGAGCGCCCAGTCCGAGTGTTCGGTTGCGTCCCGCGCCGCCTAGCGACCCCTCACGGAGCATTCCCAACCCCCGCGGTGTGAGAAAGAAAAAACTCAAGATCGCTGAAGTCGCCATCCCCGCTCTAGGAATACAACTCATGAAGCGGTGCGAACCGAACCGACCTTCATCCTTAGGTTCAATGCCGTTAAGGAATTCAATCGAGCCCCCCAGTGCGCCATAATGGCACAAATCGTGTTTACTGTGACAAAATGTCTCGTACAACGCGTGGTTTTCACGCATTACCATGGGGATGCGAAGCCAAACTGTCGTTCCCATTG
>CAIYZC010000292.1 GCA_903930565.1 uncultured Pedosphaera sp. | reverse complement strand
GTGTCAGCGCGGTGTACCCGCTGTCCACCACCAAGCCGTCCTTGCGAATTTCCAGGACGCGCCCGCACAGGGTGCGCCGGGTGGCGATGCACTCGTTGCGGATCATCTCGCCGCGCGCTTGCAACATCTCGGCGCGTTTTGGATCGGCCGCACCGTTGGTCGGGCCGGGCGGGGACGGCGACGGGTTGTTGGTTTGTGCGGGGGCGGCGGCCAGGGCCAGCAGCCAACCCGCCAGGCAGAGGCAAGAAATTCTCATGGGAGCAAAATGGCGCGGTAGAAGCGGGTGGCGCCGTTGGTGGCGCCCGCATCGACAAGGGTGAACGGACTGTTGGCGGGGGTGTTGGTGGTCACCGGCGACCAGTTCAACAAATCCGGACTGGCCTGGAGCACGTAGGAGCGCCCGGTCGGACCGGCAACTTGCACTTGGAAAATCCCGTTGGCATAGCTCGGCGCGTTGGTGAACACCACCCCGGGCAGGATCGTGAAGACGCCGTTGGCCGTGACGCTGTTGTTGAAGCCGGGCGCGAAGGCGCTCGCATTCAGGCCCGCCGTCGCGGTGATCGCCACCGGGCCGCCGTAAAGGCTGGAGTTCGTCGTGGGCGGGGAACCATCCAAAGTGTAGTAGATCGCGGAATTGGTGGCCGGTGATTGCAGACTCACGCGCACCGAGCCGTAGAAGACGCCGCCCGTGGGGCTGAGCAGCGGCGGAGCGAGGGCGGGCGTGCCCGGCAGGCTGTTGATCCAGGCAGCCACTACCGCCATGGCGTTCGTATCCACGACGTTGCGGGCCAGCGGCGGCATCTGGTAACCGTTGCGCACGACATCGGCCCGTTGGTACAGCTGCGACCGCCAAATGTCCTGCGGGACGACGGTGGTGGCGTGGATCAGGTTTTGGTTGGTGAGCGCGGTGTCAAACCGGGCGTCGAATCCGGGACCGGTGCCGCCGGGGCGGTGGCACTGCGCGCAGTTCGCATCCAGATACGAACGCACCCGGGTTTCCAAGGTCGCGGTGGTGTTGCTCACCGAGACCAACGTGGTCAGACCGGCCAGCACCGACTCGTCCACGGCGGGATTGAACAAGCCCAGATGGTTCAAAGTACGCAATTGGTTGTCCGTGACACCGGTGGCGGGGTAGATCTGCGGGCTGTTCAACTGCCGGGTTTTCAATCCGAGCACATAATTCGCGGCGGGGGTGTGGCACTGCAGGCAATCATTCGGGGCGGGGTAATACCACGTCTGGGTGCGCGTGCCGGAGGCGTTGGTGACCACGAGCGACTCATTCAGGCCCGTGGTGATCAAGTCGGCGTCCGAATTGTCCGGCCGCCATTTATAGGTGACGCCGTAAGCGGCGCCGGCTGCGTCCATGACCAACAGGCGGGTTTCCAAGCGGCGGACCGGCACGGCGGGGTTGGATTCGTCCACGACCATTCCAAAGTGCTTCACAAATACCGTGCCGATTGGGAAGGACCATTCACCGGTGGGGGCGAAACCGATTTGGTTGCCCGGCCGATTCAGTCCACCCGCATAGGGCACTGACACCCAGCGGGTCTTGGCCGCGCCGTCGGACCAGAGCGGGGTGATCGGAGTGTAGGGGACCAACCCGGCACTGGTGCCAAGGGCGGCCGTATTGGTAAACACGCCCGTTTGCGAAAGCGTGGCCGGCAGGCTGCCGCTGATCAAACCCGGCAGGGCGTAGAACGCCGGGGCCACCGGCCGGGCCGCGACGCCGTACGGCTGCCCCGTGCCCGCGTTGACGGTGATTTGGACCGGCGCCGAGGTGCCGCGCAAACCCGTGGCGTCCGCCGCGACGGCCGTCAGATTGTAAGTGCCGGCGGCCAAGCCGGTGGCCGTCAGGAGGTAGGGCGCGTTGGTCAGGTTGCCGAGCAGGGCGCCGTTGGCGTAAAACGCCACGTTGGTGAGCGGGTTGTATTGGGCGGCGGCATTGGCCGCCAGGGTGACGCTGGCGCTCGCCGTGAACGCGGCGCCGTTCGTCGGGGCTGTCAGCACCGCCGCCGGGGGCGGGTTGGTGTAGGGATACAACTGCGTTTGCGGCACGATCCCCGCCGGTGTTGAAGGGCTCGACCAGGCGAATTGCACCCCGGCGGTGCCCGTCCCATGGGAGTAATCCAACTCCAAGTTATAGAGCTGCTGGGCGCCGAGCGCCATGGTGCCGGTGTAGGTGGTGACTCCGTTCGCGGCCCACGCGTTCACCAACATTTGCCCGTTCAGCCACAAGCGAACGCCGCCGTCCGCGGTGACACTGAACGTGTAGGTTTCGCTGTATTGCGGCTGCACCGTGCCGGTCCACCTGACGGTGTAATTCGTGGCGCCCACGCTGGGATCGGGGCCGCCGGCGGTCCAGTTGAAGTTGAGGTCGGGGTCGACGCGCCGGAGTATGGGTGGGCCGTTGAAGCTGAGGGTTTGGTTGGCGTAATAGGCGCCCGCCAACCCCGTGCCGTTGCCGAGCGAAGAGACATTGACGAACGATGCGCTCGTCACCGCACTGTTCACCGCGCCGGGTTTGACCGCCAGGACTTGCACCACGGAGGTGTTCGTCACCGTCAAGGCGCCGGTGTAAAGCGCGGAAGCCGCGGTGGGGGTGGTGCCGTCCAAGGTGTAATGAAACGCCACGCCCGGGGTGGGATCGGAAAAGCTGACCGTGACTTGGTTGGTGAAATTGCCGCCCGCGGGGGCAATGGCCGGCGTGCCCACCCAGGTCGCCACGCCGTACACGGAGAGGGCGAATTCGGCCCCGACATAAACCTTTCCGTTGGCAATGGTGGGCACGGTCATTTTGACCGCGCCGCCGGGATTGTCGCGGGTGAGATTCTGGCTGGAGTTGTAGAGTTCCTGCGCCAGATTGTAAGCGTTGTAGGCATGCAAAACGGCCGGTCCGCCGCTCGCATAGGCGTCGGCCTGTATGCCCCACAGGATGGCGTTGTTCGTGCCGTTGGCGGAAATCGAGGGCGTGGCGCCGGGGAAGCCGTAGCCCGCCCCGGCCTGCGAAGCCGGCGCGGTGCCCAGCGTGGCGTTGTTGACCGTGAACGCCTTGGGCGCGTCGCCCGAACCAATGTAATAAATGAAATGGTTGAAATACGCCGCGGAACTCCAGGTGCCGCCGACGGCGCCGGGGACCTCCTGGACAATTTGGGTGTCGGCGGCGGCGTTGTATTTGCCGAGATTCTCGCGGTCCAGCAGATAGATTTTACCTTCCTTGCCGCAGCCGACCAGGAGGTGGGGATGGGCGGCGCTGCCGACGGAGTCCGGCAGGAGCAGCGGCCCGCCCGAACCCAGGTCCGCATCCGCCGCGGACAAAGCCGCCTGATTGTAGGGTGTGAAATAGTCCGCCACCTTCAGCCCATTGGTCGTGGAGAGCCGCACAAAGCTGTCGCCGTACTCCGTGCCGCCGGCGTTGTTGGCATTGAAGGAGCCGTTCCCCACCATGAAATAGAGGTTGGTGTTGGCGTCCACCGAGAGCCCGTTGCCCCCCATCCAAATGCCGCCTTCCGCGGCATTCCCGCCGAAGACCGCCGTGGTCGCGTTGGGGGTGGTGTTGAACACGTAATTGGTGACTTGTTGCAGCGTCGCGGCGTTCCAGCCGATCACCCAGCCGTGGTACGGATCCGTGTCGGCAAAGCTGGCATAGGCGGCGTACAACATGCCCGCCGCCAGGGTGAGCGCGGGGCGTTCGCAGTGTTGCAGGGGGTTGAATTTGATGATACCGCCGACGCTGTCCACGCTGTTCCCGGGCACGCTGGGCGCCACGATCACCGGACTGCCCG
>CAIYZC010000291.1 GCA_903930565.1 uncultured Pedosphaera sp. | reverse complement strand
CGACCACGTCACCTTGGCGTTTCACTTGCAGGACAAATTCGGGGATCATGGTTTGATTGCCGTGATCATCCTGCGGCGCGAGGGGGGGGACGCCGCGTTCCTCGACACTTGGATCATGAGTTGCCGGGTGCTCAAGCGCGGCATGGAGGAATTCACGCTGAACCAAATCGTGGGCCGGTGCCGCGCCCTCGGGATCACCCGCCTGGTCGGCGAATACCTCCCCACTCCCAAGAATGGTTTGGTGAAAAACCTCCTGGCGGACATGGGCTTCACGAACCGCGACGGCCGCTGGGAACTTTCCTTGGACGATTTCGCCGTCCGCGACTCTTTTATCCAGGTCAAAGAATAGAACATTATGCCTAAAACAACCGAAGAAATCCTCCCCGAATTCAGCAAAGTGGTCGGCAAAGTCCTCGAACAGGACGCGCTGCAGTTGAAATACGAAACCACCGCCCGGGAGGTGAAGGACTGGGATTCCCTGCGGCATATCGAAATCGTGCTCGCGGTGGAGAAGCACTTCAAAATCAAGTTCAACTTCGCCGAACTGCAAAAGTTCAAAAACATCGGCCAAATGTGCGACAACATCGCGGCCAAGCTCGCCAAGGCGGGTTGAACCGGACTGGGCAGCGTGGAAATCACCCCGGCACATACGGCCGCCTTCGCGGCGCTGTCGCACGATCGCAACCCCATTCACTGGGATGCGGAGTACGCCCGGCGCACCCCTTTTGGCGGAGTGGTGGCGCATGGCATGACGGCTGTGCTGTTGGCCCTGGGGGAATGGGCCGGCGGACGCCCCTTTCGGTTGGAAGAAATCCGCGCGTCCTTCGTCAAGCCCTTGTATCACGGGGTCGCCTACGAGTTGGCTTGGACGGAACGGCCGGGTGGACGGGTGCGGTTGGAGTGGCGGCGCGGGCGGGCGGTGCAAGGTTGGTGCGCCTTCCGCTGGACTGAAACGGCCGGGACGGAGGCCGGACCGAAGCTTTCGTCGACGGGGTTTGAACCGCGGGTGCAGGCTGCGGAAACCGCTTTGGCGGATGCCTTGGAGCATTGGCGCGGGGGCTCGTTCCCCTACGCCATGGCGGCGGGGATGTTGGCTGAATCGCTGCCCGTCCTGGGCTGGCGCCCCGGGCAAATTCCGGTCCGGCAATTGGAAGCGTTGCTCGCCGCCAGTTATTTCGTGGGCATGGAATTCCCCGGCCGGCAGGCGTTGTTCTACGGTTGCGAACTGGAATTCGCCCCGGAGACGGACCCCGGACCGACCGCCGGCTTCGCCTTCGCCGGGTTGGACCCCCAATGGGACGATCGAATGAACCGGTTGGCCCTCAGCGGGGTTGGCACCGGGCTGACCAGCTTTGAACTGACCGCTTTGCTCCGGCCGGCGCCGGTGCATTATTCCCCGGCTGAAATCCGCGCCGCCGCCGGGGTGTCCGCCAAATTTCAGGACCGGGTGGTGTTGGTGACCGGCGCCGATCGGGGGTTGGGAGCGGTCTTGGCGGAAGCATTGGCCGCCCAGGGGGCCACGGTGGTGCGGCACGGCCGCTCCGCCGCCGCGGGCGTTGCCGCCGTGTCGGGTGAATTGACGGACGTCGGCGAGTGTCGGCGCATGGCGCGGGAAATCCGGGCGCGTTGGGGCCGTTTGGACGCGTTGGTCCTGAACGCTTTTCCCGTCGCCCCGGGATGGTCCTTCGGCGAGGCGAACAGCGGTGAATGGCTCGCTTACCTCCACGCCGGCCTCGCCTGCGTGGCCGTGCCGCTGGGCGAATTTTTACCTTTGATGCCGCCCGGTGGGATTGTGCTCGGAGTGGCGGCCCGGGGCGGGGTGGGGTTGGGGGCGGTGCCCCCGCCGTTGGTGGCGGCGAAAGGCGCGCTGGAGAGCTTCCTGCAAGGGGTGGCCGGGGACCATCCGGAGCAGCGGTTTGTGGTGCTGCGCGCGCCGCGCATGTTGACTGATCAAACCAACGCCGCGTTCGATTTCAGCCCCCCGGTTTCCGCCGTGCCGGTGGCCTGCCGAATCTTGGCGGCCCTGAACTGGCCGGGGGAATCGGACGCGGGTAATTGGTCGGTGGTGGTGGGGGAAGACTGACGGTTGCAAATTGATTTATGAAAGAATTAATACCGGATTGGACGCGGCGACTGATTCCGCGCGGGAGTCCGTTGTGGCGCCCCTATAGTTACGGCCGCCGGGTTTGGATGCGCCTGCGGGGGGCGGGGGAGGTCGCGAACCAACCGGAGTATGTCATCCACCATACCATCCTGTTGCCGCCGCAAAAGGCGATCTACTTTTTCATTCCCAAAGTCGCCTGCTCCTCCGTCAAGTTCGTGTTGGCGCAAACGCTCAATTTGGGCATGCAGGGCGGGGATGTGGTGGAGGAAGTCCATAAAATCCACTTCCCGACGGTGCCCAAATACCAAGTGCTCACGAAGTACAAGGATTATTTCCGGTTTTGCTTCGTCCGCAATCCGTGGGACCGCTTGGTGTCCTGCTACAAGGACAAGATCAACTACACCCCGGGCCATGTGTATGAGCGGTACAACAACCCGTTCGTCAAGTACCTGACCGAGTCGGGCTTCTTCAAGCCGGACATGAGTTTTGAGGATTTCGTCGGGGTGGTCTGCCAGATCCCCGACAGCCATGCGGAGGGGCACTTCCGGTCGCAGCACCTTTTCGTGGAGGACGAGCGGGGCCGTCTGCTGGTGGACTTTATCGGCAAATTTGAGACCATGGATCGGGATTTTGCGGCGGTGAAGCGCCGGATCGACCTGAAGGGAACCGTGCCGCATCTCCGGAAGACGGGGCACAAACCCTATTGGGAGTTTTACAACGAGCGCACCATCGAAATGGTCGCGCAGCGTTACCAACGGGACATTCAATTGTTCAATTTCCAGTTCCGGCCCCCGGAAACGGCCTGATCCCCGCAGCGTTCGCTTTGTCCATGAAACCAACCACTGACACCCCCGCGCGGGCGGAATTGTCCGCCCGCGCCGCGGCGGCCTTTGCGGGCTTGCACGACTATGTGCAACGGCAACATTACCGGGGGTACGAGTTCGACGATTACCT
>CAIYZC010000290.1 GCA_903930565.1 uncultured Pedosphaera sp. | reverse complement strand
GTCCTTGCGTCGCGAGCAGCACGAGGGCGGCGAGGCCGAGTTGGAGAAACGATAAACGTGGCATCATAATATGGTGGTGTCCGATCAAGTGCCGCTATTTTGCGCATCACCCGCCCCGATGCCAGCCAATTTTTTCGGGGGTCGGCTTCCAGGCAACCCAGTCCGCCGTCCGTGCAGCCACCCTGCGGAATCCCCCCCCCGCCCCCGGTTGCCGCGGCTGTTCAAGCTTCGTTACCGGTGCCGCCCGGTGCGCCCCCATTGTCCTTTACGCGAGCGTCTTCCAAGGGCAACTTGGCCCCACGGATCGCGTTCCCAGCTGTGGGCGGGCCGCGCGGAGTTGCCGCTGCTGAATTTTTGATGAAAACGAACGGATCAAGGCCGCACTTCGGCCCTCGCGCCGGACTTTCCCGGGTCCCGCTTGGGACTCCCGTCCGCGCCTTCACCCTCATCGAACTGCTCGTGGTCATCGCCATCATCGCGATCCTTGCCGCGATGCTGTTGCCCGTCCTGGCCAAAGCCAAACAAAAGTCCCAGGCCGTCCAATGCCTGAACAACTCCCGCCAGCTCGATCTCGCTTGGTTGATGTATGCCCAGGACAACTCGGACCTGGTTTGCAACGGCAGTGGCGGCGGCGCCGCCGACCATACTTTTGTCAAAGGTTGGTTGGATTGGAACGTGATGAACCCGGACAACCTCAACTCGCTCTACCTCACCGATCCCACCTCCTGCGCCCTGGCCCCCTACACCGCCAAATCCGTGGGCATTTTCAAATGTCCGGCCGACTTTTTCGCGTCCGCCGCCCAGCGCGGGACCCGGCTGTATGCCAACGGCCGGGTGCGCAGCATGGCGATGAACGGCGTGTGGGGGTTGGGCTCGGACGTGGGCGGCTGCTACCAAATCATGCGGCTCGCCCAACTGCGCATGTCGCCGGCCCTGGCCTGGACGATCATGGACGAGCATCCCGATTCCCTCAATGACGGCGCCATGTTCGTCAACACTGACACCCCGTCCTATGTGGATTTTCCCGCCAGCTACCACAACGGCGCGGTCGGGATCTGCTTCGCCGACGGCCACTCCGAAATCCACAAATGGCAGTCCGCCAATACCCGCCAACCCGTCCGCTACGGCGATTGGACGATTTTGGGCCCCTGGCTCACCCCCGCCCCCACCGACCCCGACCTCCAGTGGTTGGTGGTCCAACGCACCCCCGGCGCCCAGCACTGACCTCAGCCCCGGATTTGCAACGGGCTCCGCCGTCCGCGCTCCGAGAGCCCTGCAAGGGCGGCCCAAACCGGGCGTAAACTTGCGCCACCTGCACCAGTCATCCAACCCCCACGTCCCCGCTGGTCCGTCCGAACTCCCCCAATCCCAACGGGATTGCGCCCCCCAGCCCAATGGTTGCGCCGCTCTGGGCGCTACCTTGGGCCACCTCCGCCCTTCCGCCGCAACCCCAAAATGGGTTGTGTCGGCCTTCCCACTCCGCTGCCCCGACGTGCCGCACCTTGGTTTTCCCCTTACAAAACGATCCTCGGTCTATCCATCCTCAATCGGGCTCGACAAAACCCTCGCCATTCCCGCCCCAATATGCCACTTTTTCGCACCGGCCCCCCGGGGGCGAACCGCTCAAATTTGCCTTTGAAAATTGACCAACAACGTTCCGCGATTGCCCCCGTCGCCCCCCCATTCAAGCGCCCGTCGCTGACCTCGTGGATCGTCGTGGCCATCCTCGTGGGTGCCCTGGTGGGCGGCCTGTGGCCCAAGCAAGCGCAAGAGCTGCAGTTTGTTTCCAATATTTTTCTGCGTTTGATCAAATGCGTGGTGGCGCCGCTGATTTTCGGGGCGCTCGTGGCGGGCATTGCCGGCCACGCGGACGACTTGAAGACCGTGGGCCGGCTGGCCCTCAAGTCCCTCGTCTATTTTGAGGTCGTCACGACCGCGGCGCTGTTCATCGGCCTGGGAGTAGTCAATTATCTCCAGCCCGGGGTCGGGATTCCCCTGGCCGCGGCGTCCAAACCCAGCGAATCGTCGCCGCCTCCCTTGACCTTGTCCGGCGCGTTGGAACACGCCGCGCCGCAGAGTTTTTTTGACGCCGCCGCCCGCAACGACATTTTGCAGGTGGTCGTCTTTGCCATCCTGTTTGCCGTGGCGCTCACCCAATTGGAGGAGTCGCCCCGCCGCGTCATGGTGGAATTCTGCGACGCCCTGTCCAAGGTCATGCTCAAAATGACGGGCGTGGTGATGTGGTTTGCGCCGCTGGGCGTCGGCGCGGCCGTGGCGGTTACGATTGGGAAATACGGCTTCGGCGTTTTGGCCGCTTTGGCCAAATTGGTTTTGACGGTTTACGGGGCGCTGTTCTTGTTCTCCGTGGTCGTCCTCCTGCCGCTCATGCTGCTGGCGCGGATTCCCATTGTCGCCTTCTTGAAAACCATCCGCGACCCGGCCCTGCTCGCGTTTTCCACCGCGTCCTCCGAGGCGGCGTTGCCCGACGCGCTGCGGCTGATGGAGAAGTTTGGCGTGCCCCGCCGAATTGTCTCGTTCGTGCTCCCGGCGGGCTATTCCTTCAATCTGGACGGCACCTCGATTTATTTGTCCGTGGCGGTGGTCTTCGTGGCGCAGGCGGCCGGCATGCACCTCACGCTGGCGCAACAACTGCCCATTGTCTTCACCCTGATGTTGACCAGCAAGGGGGCGGCGGGCGTTCCCCGCGCCTCCATGGCCATTCTCACCGGCGCGCTGGCCACGTTCGGCATTCCCGTGGAAGGCTTGGCGGTCATCCTGGGCGTCGATGCGTTTCTCGACATGGGTCGCACGGCCATCAACCTCATTGGGAATTGCCTCGCGGCGGCCGTCATTGCGCGCTGGGAGGGGGAATTGGCCCAACCCGCCGCGGCGGCGCCACCCGCCATTTCATCATGACCAACTTCGTCACCCATCTCGAATGCGCCAACTGCGGCGACCAATACGATCCGGCGTTGGTTCACGGCCTGTGCGTCAAGTGCCGTCGTCCCCTGTGGGTCCGCTACGACTTGGAGCGGATGCGCGGGAGCTTTTCCAAGGCCGCCCTGCACGGCCGTCCCCCCACGCTCTGGCGTTATCTGGAACTGCTCCCGGTGCAGGACCCGGCGAAAATCGTGTCCCTCACCGAAACGGTCACGCCCGTGGTGCCGGTGCCGCGCCTTGGCGCCGCCCTGGGCGCTCGCCGGCTGTACGTCAAGGACGAGAGCCGCCTGCCGACCGGCAGCTTCAAGGCGCGCGGCATGGCGATGGCCGTGACCAAGGCCAACGAGTTCGGCCTCCGCTCCCTGGCCGTGCCCACGGCCGGCAACGCCGGGGGCGCCATGGCCGCTTACGCCGCCCGCGCCGGCCTCGCGGCCTATGTCTTCATGCCGCAGGACACTCCCGCCATCAACGTCAAGGAATGCTGGCTGGCGGGCGCCAAGACCTTCCGCGTGAACGGCCTGATCAACGACTGCGGCCGCCTCGTGGCCGAGGGCAAAGCCGCCAAGCAATGGTTTGACCTCTCCACCCTCAAGGAGCCCTACCGCCTCGAGGGCAAGAAGACCATGGGCCTGGAACTGGCCGAGCAGTTCGATTGGGAATTGCCGGACGTCATCCTCTACCCGACCGGCGGCGGCACGGGCTTGATCGGCATGTGGAAGGCGTTTGCGGAACTCGGCCGGCTCGGCTGGTTGAAGTCCGATCGCCGGCCGCGCTTGATCTCCTGCCAGAGCGAGGGCTGCGCCCCGATCGCGCGCGCCTATGACCAGGGCCTGCGCTTTGCCCCCCTGTTTGAAAACGCCGCCACCATGGCCAGTGGACTGCGGGTGCCGGCGGCCGTCGGAGATTTCATGATTCTGGACGCCGTCCGCGCCAGCGGCGGCTGCGCCGTGGCCGTGCCGGAATCCGGCATCGCCCCGTGGATGCGGAAATCCATTTCCCTCGAAGGCCTGGCGATTTGCCCCGAAACCGCCGTCTGCTTTAGCGCCCTCGAAATGCTCCTCGCGCGCGGCGACATCCAACCCGACGAGCGCGTCGTCGTTTTCAACACCGGCGCCGCCCAGAAATACCCCGAAACCGTCCACGAGGAGGTCCCGTTGCTGGACCTTTCCCAGCCGATCGACTGGGCAAACATTTGAGTTTTCGGCTGGCCCGCCCGCCCAACC
>CAIYZC010000289.1 GCA_903930565.1 uncultured Pedosphaera sp. | reverse complement strand
GTCGCCGCCGAACGCCACCGCGCTCGGGGCGAGGATCGGCCACCCGCCGGCGTCATCGGCCAAATGGGCCCCGCCGTCCCAAGGCCGGGCCGCGGAGGCCTTCCGTCCGGCATGGGCGATCTGAATCCCCGGCACCGCCCCCAATTGCCGCACCAAACGGTTCACCCGCGCGATCGGTTCAATGTGTTGGTCGCTCCAGATCCCCGCATCCCCGGGCGTGATCCGCCCCTCGGGCGCCACGGCCGTGGCTTCCGCGATCACCAATCCCGCCCCGCCCGCGGCCCGCGATCCCAAATGGGCCACGTGCCAGTCGTTGGCCAGGCCCTCCACGGAGGAATACTGGCACATGGGGGAAACCCCGATGCGGTTGCGCAGCGTCACCGAGCGCAGCTGCAGCGGTGACCAAAGATCGGAACCGGCGTTGGTTGGCAAATTCATCGGCGCTTATCTACCACACCGGGGGGAAAAGAAAAGCTGTCATCAAAACTCACGACAACCAACCCCGCCTTGGTTAGGGTATGAAAGGTTGATGCCGATCACCGTTTCCATCGTGGAGGACGACTGCGAGGCCCGGAAAGTCCTGGTGGATTGGGTCCGGGCCGAGGCCGACTTCCGCCTTGGTTCCGACCATGGCTCCGCCGAATCCGCCTTGCCGGTGCTGCCGCGGGAGGCGCCGGCCATCGTCCTCATGGACATCAACCTGCCGGGCCTCAACGGGGTGGAATGCGTGCGGCAATTGAAGGTGCTGCTACCGGAAACGCAGTTCGTGATGCTGACGGTTTACGAGGACGCGGAACACATTTTCAACGCCTTGGCGGCGGGGGCCACCGGGTACCTGCTCAAACACACGCCGCGCGCCGAGTTGCTGGCCGCCCTGCGCGAAGTTCGGGCCGGTGGTTCCCCCATGGCGAGCAACATCGCCCGGCGGGTGGTCCAATCCTTCCGCACCCCCCCGCCCGCCCTCGCGCCGCCCCCGGCCACCGAATTGTCCGGGCGCGAACAGGAGGTGCTGGAACTCCTTGCCGGAGGCTACCTTTACAAGGAAATCGCCGAGCAGTTGAACATCAGCGTCGCCACGGTGAATACCTATATACGCCGCATTTACGAGAAGCTCCAGGTTCGCTCCCGCGGCCAGGCGGTGGCCCGCTTCAACCGTTTCTCCGCCCCCCCGGGCCGCTTGACCCCCGCCCCGGGCACGCCGCCCGGTTGTCATTAGTTTTGGGGACATGACAGACTTGTGGGCTTCTGCGATCCTTTCGCTCCAGAACCCCGGTAACGGCAACCTCCGCAGTGGTTTCGTCGGCGGCCCGGGCCGCCGCGTGGGAAACGGCGTGGTCGTCGTTCCGGGAGCCGATGTCAGAAAGCAACGCAACACAAAGCTTATTATGCAACTTCAACGAATGATTCGATCCACCCTCCTGGCCTGCGCGGGCTTCGCCTTGGCGGCGGCGGGTGACGTCCGGGGCCAGGCCTTGGATGACACCCTGAGCTACACCAATTCCTTCGACACCAGTGGCAGTGTCGCTTCTTGGATCTATTGGTACGGGGTGAATCCGGGCAATTCTTCCATGGTCTGGGATTCCACCATGGATGCCCAAACCAACGCCAACTCAGGCTCCCTGCTCTTTCTGGCCACCCTCCCGCAGAACAATCAGGAGGCCTTCTTCGGCACTTTCAACAACCGGTGGCATTACGATCTCAATGGCACCCACGACGCCACCAAGTACACCAACATCACGGTGGATGTGCATGTCGATCCCAGTTCCCCGCTGAGCACGGCCGGCACCTTTGGCAATCTGCAAATGGGATTTTACAGCGGGATCTTCCTCGGCGCCCCCACCATCCCGGCTTCGGCCACCAACGGGTGGGTGCGGTTGACCCAGCCCATCGACCCCAGCACCACGGGCATCAGCGCGGTCGGCGGGATCAATTTCCGCATTCAGACCTACGATAATTACCACAACCCCATTGGCACGCTCATGATGTGGCTGGACAACGTCACCATGAACGTTTCCCCGGTGCAAATCCCCCCGCCAACCCTCCAGGCTCCCGCGACGCCCACCCCTGGGTTGAACCTGTTTTCCGCCCCCAGCAATGGCGACCTGTATCAGCGCACCAGCCTGCTGGCGCTCAACAGCTCCGGCACCAGTTGGGTCGGGGCCGGCTCGCCGGTCACCTATGCGGTCACCATCACCAACGCGCCGGCGGCCGCCGGCTACCAGACCCATCTGTTCTTGGTGACCGGTACGGCGCCCAACGAAACCGCCCCCGATTACAACGAAACCAATCTGGTTTGGTTGAACATCGCCACCGACGGCACGGGTGGCGCGACCGCGAGTTTCCGCTACAAAATCAACGAGAACAATTCCAACTCCAACTTGTTCGGGGCGGAATTCGTCGGCCCGGCGTCTGCGGGCACGCTGGCGAATGTGCATTCCGCCACCGTGCTTGGCACCTGGCTCTTGACCTTCAATAACGACACCAATGTGGTCATCACCACGCCCGATGGGCACACGGCCAACTTCGGCATCCGCCCGGAAGTGGCCGCGAATTTTGCCGACCCGTACAGTGACGGCAACCCGAACCCGATCCACATTTACGTGGGTGCCCAGCCCAACGCCACCCCGAGCATCGGCCAGGAGGTTGTGCTGAGTGGCTTCGCCTACACCAACGCCACGACCGGCGCCACGTTCAATGACAATTTCACCGCGGCCGGCTTGGACACAACCATCTGGAAAATCGCCTCCCAAGACGCCAATTGCGTCCAACAGATTCCGCCCGGGTCCGCCTATTTCGTGACTTGGAGCCGTCCCGACAACGGTTTCAGTTTGCAAACCAGCGCCAAATTGTCGGATGCCTCCTCTTGGAACACTCTGACCGGACCGAATTACAGCGCGGGGCCGGCCAACACTTTTGAGTTGTTCGGCAAAACTTGGGCCTATGTGCCCACCGCCAACTTGAACGCGGCCTCCCCGGCGTTCTTTCGGTTGATCCAGGACCACTAAACCCACTTCTTTGGCGGGGACGGGCGCCCAGAGCGCCCGTCCGACAGGGGGTTGCGGGGTGCCGATCCAGATCGGCACCCCCTTTTTTTTGCCTGACTTGCCTTCGGCACAAACTCTGCTAGTCTCACTTATGCTCGCGTCCCGGCAACGGGATGGCGTGTCACTTTTTTTGAATCGAACTATGAATACCATTGGATTACGACCTGAACCCGCTGGTTTTTGCCGTCCACGGGGGCTGAGGGGCGTCTTGGCGGGGATTTTGTGCTCCATCGTCTTGGTCCAAGGGGTGCGGGCGGCGATCATCACCACGAAGCTTTACGATTTTCTGCACTTTGCCCCCGGCGTTTTGGTCCAAACCGCCGATGGCGGCCTCTATGGCGCTTCGCCCACCGGTGGGACCTTCGGGTTGGGCGAGATTTTCCAAGTGTTGGGGGATGGAACGTTGCGGCCGGTGCTGTCGTTCAGCGGCGCCAATGGTGCGTCCCCCCAGGGCGGATTGACGTTGCTGGGCGATGGCAGTCTGCTGGGCGTCACGGCGGCGGGTGGGACCAATGGCGGCTTCGGGACGCTCTTCAAGGTGACCACCAACGGGGTGCTCACCTCCCTGGCCTCCTTCAACCAAACCAATGGCGGCGGTCCGACCGGCTTGCGGGTGGGGTTGGAAGGCAACTATTATGGCACCACGGCGACCGGGGGCCGGTGGGGCGGGGGTACCTTTTTCACGTATTCGCCGGGTGGCGGGTTGCAGGCGCTGGCGCACTTTGGCTCGACGAACATGGACAATGCGGCCGCCCCGCAGGGCCGTCCGTTGCAGTTGTCCAACGGGACGTTTTACGGGATTTGTGCCCAAGGGGGCGTGCTCGGTGCCGGTACGGTTTGGGCTTACCTGGGCGGCGGCACGTTGACCAATCTCTTCACCTTTGCGATCACGAACGGTTTTCAACCCCAGTCCAGTTTGGTGCTCGCGCCGGATGGCAGCTTTTATGGCACCACCAGTTTTGGCGGCGACAATGACGTGGGCACCATTTTCAATCTCAACGCCGCCGGCCACTTTACCTTGCTGGCGAGCTTGGATGCCACGACCGGCTCCCCCGCCGGGGACATCGTGCTGGGTGCTGATGGGAACATCTACGGCGCCGCGCCCCTCGGTGGCAGCGCGGGCGGCGGCGCGGTCTTCCAGTGCGTTCCCACTGTGGGGGCTTCGGTTTTTGCCAATTTTGGCGGGGCCAATGGCGCCGGGCCGATCAGCCTTCTGACGGGCCACGATGGGAGTTTTTATGGTATTTGCACCAACGCCGGTCCCGCCGGTGCGGGCTCGGTGTTCCGTTGCGATTCGACCACGAGAAATGTGTCCAGGTTGGCCGCCATCAGCTCCCCCGAGGGGCTGTCGCCGGTTTTCAACCTGTTGGCCGGCCAGGACGGGAACCTTTATGGGCTCACGAGTGCCGGCGGCGCCGCGGGGTTTGGGACGGTGTTTAAAGCCACCTTGGGCGGCCAGTTGACGATCCTGGCTTCCTTTCCGGATGCCCCGCCCAACGGACCGCTCCTGCAGGGGGCGGATGGCAACCTGTACGGGTGTTGCCAACCCGGGGTGACCAATCTCCACGGGTCGCTTTACCGCATCACGACCGCGGGTGTGTTTTCCACCTTGGCGGCTTTCTCCGGCACCAACGGGGATTCCCCCGTGGGTCGCCTGCTCCAACTGGCCGATGGCAATTTCTACGGCGCAACTTTGGGCGGGGGGCTCAAAGGCGACGGGGTGGTCTTTCAGCTGACCCCTTCCCGGGCGCTGAACTTGATCTATTCCTTCAACGGCCCGGATGGCAATTCCCCCAACGGCAGCTTGGTGGCGGACCCCTTGGGCAATTTGTTGGGCACGACCACCTTGGGTGGCAACGGCAATTACGGGGTGCTTTTTCGCCTCACCACCAGTGGCAGCTTATTGGCCACCAATTACTTTGGGGGTGCCTCCGGTCGCTACCCGGACTCCGGTCTGATTGTCGGGGCGAATGAGGTGTTGTATGG
>CAIYZC010000288.1 GCA_903930565.1 uncultured Pedosphaera sp. | reverse complement strand
GGAAAGGAGGAAGTAGCCATACCCGTGAAATAAAAAAACAAGCTTTTCCCCATATAAAATCAGGGGAAACCTTGTTTTTCGCCAGGGTAATGCCCGACTAGGACAAACCAAGCGGGACTCGGCAATCGTGGCTTGGCGCTTGGCGCACGGCAGCGAAGAACGTACTTGACCTGCCGGGCACCTTATCCGCTGCCCGTTTTCCTGCCTATACGAGGTTGGCAATACGGATACACTTCAGCGACTCGCGGCCCCCGAGTTGGCGAAGCCGCACCCCGGTCGAGTTGGATTCCAAACCATCCGGATTCAAACCTGCCTGCGCGCCAAAGGTGCGCAATTCCTCAGCCCAGGATGCAATCCTGGGTCTCCTTCCCAACAGGCCCAGCGTCCTGAAGGGACGCGACCAGTTCCTCGCACCGCTGCAAATCGGATGGTGCCGCCAACCAAACCCACCCCCCCGAACGGCGCGCCAGCCTCCTGGAGTGGAGTGCAAGCAACGCTTCACCCCCATTCACTCCCATTCCGCATGATTGAACCCCAGCGCCTTCGCGTTCTCTGAAACCGTGCGCTTGATTTGGTCCGAGGCCCCGGCGGGGTAATCGGCTTGGATTTCCACCCGCACCTGGATGGTCGCGTTCGGATCGGCCGCCAGCGCGGTGATGATTTCTTCCGCCACTTGTACCAACCGCATTTTCGCCGTCGTGGCATTGATGCTCACGCTCCCATGGAAGTTCTTTACCGGCGCGGGCTTGGCCGCCGGCCCAACTGTGTCCGTCCCCGGCGGTTTGCCGGTTGGGGCGGTGCCCACCGCAGGCGCAACGCCGGTGCCAATTTCGTCCTTAGCTACCAATGGCACCGTGCTAATGGGCGGCGGTGCGGGCGCATTGTCCCGCGCATACGCCGCCGCCACGCCGGGTTCAATGAGCAACAGCGTGTCGTCCAACTGCACGTTGGCATCGCCGAGCTTGAACCCGTCGAACCGCCCCGCGTGTTGGCCGAGCGCCGTCCCGTAGAAATCCCGGCTCCCCGCGCCTTTGATCACCGCTTGGGCCAGCACCTCGCGGTTCTTCAACCGGGGTAAAAAGAGGTAGCGCAAACTGTCCTCCCAAAAGGCCAGCGCCCCGTAGGCCGGCTTGTCGGCCTTCCAGTACAACGCCGCCAATTTCGTGCGCAGGTGGATGGGCGACCATGCCGTGATGATCCATTCGTTGTCCAAACAGGTGCGCTCGATTTCCGGCCCCAGCGCGCTGCCGCCCGTGTTCAATACCAACGCCTCCACGATCGGCTTCGGGTCGGTGGGGACGCCCTGTCCCGGCCCCAACAGCCACTTGTAAGTCTCGCGCGCCACGCGTGGCAGTACGTCCTCCGCGCTCTTGAGTTCTTTTTTGGCCTGCTCGGCTTGCAGATTGTCGAGCACCAACCGCATCCCCGCCACATCTTCCACGATGGATTGCCACGCCAGCGCCGTCCGCAGGCAATCCCGGAAGCGCGTCAGCGCGCCGTGGTCCGCCGCGAGAAAGATCAGGCGGTTGCCCCGGTACCGCGGCCCCGCGCCGTGTTGCCGGACGTATTCCAGCACCGCGTCCGATGCCAGCCGCGTTTCCTCCCGGCTGTACGCCTGCTCCGGCGCCAGCAGCACCAGGCGCAAAGCGCTGTCGTCCGGCACGTCCGCGTGGGGCGTGAGGACATGGATGCCGTCAAAAAACGCCGCGTTGCCCGCCAGCTTTTTGAGCACCTCGGCCATCCGGCCCCGCACTTCGCCCTTGTCGTCGAAACGCTTCTTGCGCTCCTCCATCTCCCGCCGCAGATTCGCGCGCGTGTCGAACCAATAGCGCGTCGCCTCCTGCGCCTTGTCCCCGCTCGTGCTCAGGTAATGCAACTGATCCGCCAACCGGTTCAACGCATCCGAATACAACGACGTCGCCTCGCCCGGTTGCAGGCACCCCAGCAACACCCGGGACCGCGTCACTCCCCGCGTGCCCGGCCGCGTGTTCACGGACGCCGGGGCGCTGGCGAGGAACAGCGTGCGCGCCACCCGCCGCGCGGCCTGCACCGTGCCAAACCGCGGTTCACGCGTCTCCAGCAGCTTGGTCTCCGCCCGTTCCCCATCCACATCCCGGTCCATCACCGGATCCCAGCCGGGCCCGAGTTGGCTGATCAATTCATTCCGCGTCCCGCCGTCGTAGAAGGGCAGGCTCCCGGGCAGGATCATCACGTCCTTGTCATTGTCCTGCCACAGCCGATGGATCACCTTGGCCATGAATTTCAACACCCCGCGCGTCCGTTGAAAGCCTTGGATGGTTGTCCACTCCTCATACAGTTGGGTGAACACCTCCGGATGGATCGGATAGCTCTGCAGCATCCGGTCGTAGTACCGGCTCTCCTGTGTTTCCTGCGGCAGTTTGGCCCCCTCGGCCAGATACGCATTCGCCAGTGCCCGGCAGACTTGGTCTCGCGCTTGCGGATCGCGCAGCGGCTCGAACAGCCGGCGGCGCACAATCTCAAACGCTTCCTCCGGGGACACCGTTTTCCACAGCGCCTGCACCCGGTTGAACACCGCTTCCAGCGCCTGCAACACCGCCAACCCCCGCGGACCGCCCGCCTGGCTGTTGGAATCCGGCAGGGAAGCCAGCACCACCGCGTTCGGTACCAGCTTGGCCGCTTCCGTCAGCGATTGGATGAACGACAGGTTGCTGTCGTAGGTCCCACCGCTCAGCGCCTGGCTCTCGGCGAACTGGCGGATGTACACCACGAGTTCATCCAGCAGCACCACGCACGGCGCGTAGCGCGCCAGCAATTCCCGCAGCACTTCCTTGCCTGGTGAAGTTCCGTTGGCGTCCGCCCGCGCCACCATCGCGTAACCCTCTGCCTTGCCCAATTGCCAGGCCAGTTCCCCCCACAACGTATGAATTTCCTGCGCCCCATGCCGCCACGATTGACCCGGCGAATGCGCCGTGCCGTCGAGCACCGCCACCGTCGCCCGCGGCACATCCAGCAATCCGGCCTGGTCCAGCAACGCCGGCACTCCCGCCAATTCCCCCAGTGCCCCCGGTCGGTTCGCCAAGTGATACACCGCCAGCATCGTATGCGTCTTGCCGCCGCCAAAGGCCGTTTGCAATTGCACCACCGGCTCCCCCCCGCGCCCGTTCAACCGCTGCGCCACTTGGATGAGCAGCTTGCCCATCCCCTCGGTAATGAACGTCCGGTCAAAAAACGCCCGCGCCTCCCCATATTCGGGCGTCGCCTGGCCCGTATGCACCGCCGTCAAGTCCGCCGCGAACTCCGACTGCTGAAACGTGCCCTTCAGCACGTCCGGATGCGGCACAATCACTTCCCGCCAAGGTTTGAGGGTCATAAATTCAAGGGGCTGGAGCCGGGAGCGAAACCACCTGCCACGGCACGCGCTGTTGGTGCGTTGAAAGTTCAATCACGCGTGGGTGCGCGTCGATGGGTTTGACGAGTTGCCGGAGGCGCTGTTGCACATCAGCGGGGTTGAAAGTCCGGGGGAAAATCTTGGAATGCTGGGCGGGCTGTTCCAAATGCAGGATCACAAAAATACGCCGGGCCGAGAGCGCTTGCCCGGCGAACTGCTTTTCCTCCGCCTCTGCCGCTGCGATTTTAGCCGCCACCAATCCCGCCAACGTATCCCGCATTTTGACGGCCACTTCCTCCCACAAGTCCAGCTTGTCCGGATCCCGTGGCCCCTGCCGGTAATCTTTCATTTCGATCAGCCACAAATTGGCGTATTCCGGGTCCAGGGCCAGGAAATCCACACCTTTGTTGCCCAGGCATGCGACTTGAAACTGCTTTCGGTAAAATGCCCATTCATCGTATTTTGTCACCAACCAGGCGTCCGCAAAATCGCAAGCCAG
The DNA here is from genome assembly GCA_903930565.1 of uncultured Pedosphaera sp. GTDB lineage: Bacteria > Verrucomicrobiota > Verrucomicrobiia > Limisphaerales > Pedosphaeraceae > CAIXFN01. Next base: position 1,581 of record CAIYZC010000288.1, on the reverse strand, counting down.
CCTCGCCTCCTCAAATCGTTGCGCCATAACTTTGTTCGATTCAGTGCTTGGTCTGGTTTCCACTTCCCTGCGCCTTATACTCGGTGTCCATATAGCGCTGAGATTGCTGCAATTCTTCATCCAGCGACGTGATGTCCCCCACGTCATCCATGGTTGGTCCCTGTTCCACCCGAAACTCCTCGTCCTCGCTCAAGTGCAGGCCAAAGCAGTGCGTGTCCAAGGATTTAAACTCCCCTTGTTGCCCGATGTGTAGCTCACGCAGCAAAAACAGACTGTGCGTGGCGATAAAAACCTGAATACCATTGGCCGCGAGTTGCAGAATGGTTTGGGCGATGGTCTTGACCATTTTAGGATTCAGATTTGCCTCCGGCTCGTCCCAAAACAGATACCCCTGGTTCTTCAGCACGCCGTTCGCCACCAACTGCGCCACGGTCGCGAGTTTGCGGAGCCCCTCGGCCACCAAAAACATCTCCATCTTTCCGGATGGCAATTTGAGGTGGAATCGGCCCGTGGGATCAGATTGGACGACGCCGCCCATTGCGGCCTCCAAGGGCGGGAGCAAAGCTTTGACCTCCGCCCTGCGTTGCCCAGGCTTCGCCTCCAGTCCAAGCAAGAGGCAAGTGTCCCTCCAGGTTTGTTCGAACGGCAAAGAGTACGTTTCGTAAAGGGGAACGAATTTTGGAACCAAAGACATTAACTCCCGCGTCGGGAGGTAAACCGGTCTTTGATCAACGCACGCCGTTGGAGCGGTATGGAGTGAAACTTGGCTTTCGGCCAGCGTGGAAAAACCGAAATCCAGATCCCACCGCGCATCCGAGAAAGTGAACCGTAACCTGCATTTGTCTCGTCCCACCTTTCGCCGGACTAGCCGTCGCAGGGCATCCGGCTTAAAGACCCCGATCAATTTGTCGGCCAGTGCCGTTTGGAGCCGTGCCTTGCTGGGCCCTTCGGGAGGGGCGTCTTTGGCTGCTTCCGCGCTGACCGCCAACGCCACATAAGCGGCCTTAAGCAAATGCGATTTGCCCGTGCCATTCTCGCCGATGATGACGTTGAGGTTCTTCCCAAACGACAAATCCGCTTTGGGAAAACCAGTGAAATTCTCAAGCTGCAGTGATTTTAGCATAGCATTCCGTTCGTTAGGCCATCGTGGTCAAATTCATGGCGCATCGTTGCCGGGTTGTTACCCCGCCCCATCCATCCCGGCAAGGACGAAAATGCCCCGTCCCCAATCCCCTCCGAAATCCTGTAAATCATGTTAATCCTGTCCAAAAAGACGCCTTCCCCTCCGCCGCCATGTGAAGTCCTGCTTTGCATCTCAATCCGCCCTGGCCGCCCCCGCTTCGCCCGGCAAAGCTCCGATGAGGTCCGCCAATTTCTGCATCCAGCCCATCAATTCCGCAGCCAATTCCCCCTGAAGGACCTGCGCCATTTCTTTGTCGCCCCAATTGCGATGGTTACCCATGCAGTCCCAAAGCGGCACATTCTCCGTGGGCTTGCGCGCGCGGCCCAACTTGGCCTCTTGCTCAAAAATTTTTATGAGTTGAGCTTGCATCGCCGGATTGCCCGGATTCTGCAGCCAAG
>CAIYZC010000287.1 GCA_903930565.1 uncultured Pedosphaera sp. | reverse complement strand
TCGCCGTGGATCATTGAGACCGAGGGCCTGACCAAGCGGTTCGGCTTGCAGCGGGCTTTGGACGGGGTGAGCCTGCGGGTGGGGCCCGGGGCGATCGGGCTGCTGGGTCCGAACGGGGCGGGCAAGAGCACACTCATGAAATGCCTGCTGCAATTGCAGCCGATTTCGGGCGGGGTGGCCCGTTTACTGGGCCGGGACGTGCGGAGCGAGGGGCGGGAAATCCGCCGCCGGGTCGGTTACGCGCCGGAGCAGGATTGCCATATCCCCGGCCTGGCGGGCTGCGAGTTTGTAACCCATTGCGCACAATTGAACGGCTTGCCGTTTCAAGCGGCGCGGCAGCGGGCGCACGAAATGCTGGATTACGTGGGCATGGGCCAGGAACGTTACCGCCTCTGCGGCACGTATTCCACCGGCATGAAGCAGCGCCTGAAACTGGCGCAGGCAATCGTTCACGATCCGCAGGTGGTTTTTCTGGATGAGCCGACCAACGGACTCGATCCGAAGGGCCAGGCGCAAATTTTGGAGTTGGTGGCGAGCTTGTGGACGAGCTTCGGCATCTCGGTCGTGCTCTCCAGCCATCTGCTGCACGATGTGCAGTCGATCTGCGAGCAGATCATAATCATCGCGCGGGGAAAGGTGCTCGTCCACGACACGCTGGCGAACCTACAGGCCCGGCGCCGGGGCGCGGCGGAACTCGTGGTGGGCGAGGGCCACGAGGAAGTGCGCGCGGCCTGCGCGGTGCGGGGCTGGGTGTGCGAGCTGCTGGCCAACGGGCATCTGCGGATCGATCACCACGCCGAAACCTTGAATCCCCTGCTCGAACTGCTCCACGAACTGCGCATCGCGCCGCTGGAAATCATTCCCAGCCCGAACGCCCTCGAGGAATCCTTCGTGCAGGCGCTCCAATTATCCCATGCCCATCCATAACACCAGCTATCAGCATTGGGACGGGGTCCATCGCAACATCTGGCAGCGCCGGGCGGTGGTGGCCGGGAGCAGCCTGACGGCCTGTTTGCGGGTAAAACTCCTGCGCAACGTGGTGTTCGCGTGCTGGATGACGGCGCTGGGGGCGACCGCCGTGTTGTTCGCCCTCGGCCAGCTCCTGGTGGCGGACAGCCCGGTGGTGCAGTGGGTCGGGAACTTCAACCCGCAGCTCCAGGATTTCGTGAAGATGCTCACGACCTGGTTGGAGAAGCATCCGGAGATCTCGGTGCGCACGACGCAAAACGTGGCCTTTTACTTTTACGCCATGTTCCTCCTGCGGCTGAGCATCTTTGCGCTGGGCATGGGGATTCCGCATTTGATCACGCGGGATTTGGCGTGCCACGCGATCGTGGTTTATTACTCCAAGGCGATCAACCGGTGGGACTATCTCTTGGGCAAATTCTGCGCCGCCTTCGGCCTGCTCGCGCTGACCTGGCTGGGGCCGCTGCTCGCCGCCTGGTTCCACGGCAACCTGCTGGGGCCGGACTGGGGATTCTTCTGGCATTCCCGCGCCGCGCTGGGGCACATCCTGCTTTTCGGTTTGCCGGCCATGGCGGCCCTGAGCCTGCTGGCGCTGGGCTGTTCCGCCTCGTCGCTCAAGGAAAAGAACGCCGCCGCCACCTGGCTGCTGTGGTGGATTTTGGCGGGGGTGTTGGTGGAGATCGGCACGCACACCCGGCCGTGGCTCTGCCACCTGAGTTTTAATTACAATTTGGAACAAATCGCCCTCGGGGTGTTCCATCCGGGCGCGGATTTGAAACTGGCCCAGGACAGCATCCCGCTGTTGGGCATGATGCTCGGCAACGTGCATCCGGAAACGATCAAGGCGTTGAACGCGCCCACCATCTCCGGGGCCGTGGTGGGGTTGGGGTTGTTGTTGATCGGGGCCGTTTACATCCTGCACCAAAGGGTGAAGCCGGAATGAGCACCATCATCCAAGGCGGGGAATTGAGCCGGTGGTACGGCATGGTCATGGGGTTGAACAACGTGACCTTCACCATCGAGGCGGGGTTGACGGGCCTGGTCGGGCCGAACGGGGCGGGCAAAAGCACCCTGATCGAAATCATCACGGGCCAGTTGCAGCCGAGTTCGGGGACCTTGACCGTGTTCGGCGAGGCGCCGTGGAACAATCCGGCCGTGCTGCGCCGGATTGGTTACTGCCCGGAGGGGGAGGCGATCCCGAAGGATTTGCGGCCGTTGGACTGGCTCACGGGGCTCGCCCTGCTGGCGGGACTGGGGCGGCGGGAGGCGCGGGAGCGCAGCGCCGCGCTGCTGGACCAAGTGGGGCTGCCGCGCGTCCACTGGGGCAAACGGATGGGGCAGTACTCCAAAGGCATGAAGCAGCGGGTGAAACTCGCGCAGGGGTTGCTCCACGAGCCGGACCTGCTGGTGCTGGACGAGCCGATGAACGGCCTGGACCCCATGGGCCGCCAGGAAGTGGCGAACCTGCTCAAGCAATTGGTGGCGGGCGGGGTGAGCGTGTTGATCTCGAGCCACATTCTGGCCGAGATGGAGGCCCTGTGCCAGCACCTGCTGGTGCTGAACTGGGGCCGCATCCTGGCCTCGGGCGCCCAAAAGGAAATCCGGGGCGACATCAAGAATTGGTCCGAGGAATTGTCGGTGCGCTGCGATGCGCCGGAGCGGCTGGCGCGGATTTTGTTCGAGGCGGAAGTGTTGCTGGGGTTTGACTTGGAACCGGCGACCGGTTGGCTGCACTTCAGGGTGCGCGACGCGGCGGCGTTTTACCGCGGCTGGACGGCCCTGCTCCTGGCCAGCGGGGTGCGGGTGTACGAGGTGCGCAGCGAGAGCCGCTCGCTGAAGAATATTTTTGACAAGGTGACGACGACGTAATCCGCCATGAGCGCTCCTGATTCTCCGCCCCCCATGGCCATCCCGCCGGCCCCCGGCGAAAAGCGGCTGCACTTCGAGCCCACCTTTGCCCGCGGGTTGGCGGCGCTCTGGCTGCTGACGTGGCGCAGCCGACTCACCTGGCGACGCGCGCCCATGCGAGTGGTGCAGTTGCTCGTGCTGCCGGCCCTGCTCCTGATCATCACACCCAGCCGCTCGGGTTGGTCCGATGGCAACCCGTGGGCGGGCCGGGCGCCGAAAAACCTGTCGGGATTCAACCTGCGCCTGCGGCGGGAAAACCTGGAGATCAGCAAGGAACAACAGCGCGCGGTGCTCGCCATTTACCAAGAAGAGTACGCCCGCGCCGAAGCGGGACGCGACGACGCGCTCGTGGGAACCGAGATGACCCAGCGGCGGACCGAAGCCATGACCGCCTGCCACGCCCGGGTGATCGAACGCGTGCGCGCGCTCCTCAGCCCCGAGCGGTTCCCGCTTTTTGAGAAATTCGACCACGACCTGCGCGAGCAGGACAAGCTGCAGGTGGGCAGTTGGACCTGGGGGCGCACCCGGGGTTACTACCACGGCTTGGTGAACCTCTATTTTTCGCTGGTCATGCCGTTGGTCTGCGTGGCGGGATGCGGGGCGGTGCTGCGGGATGAACTGCAGGCGGACACTTTGGGTTTTCTCGTGACCCGCCCCCTCACCCGCGGCCGCCTGCTGTTGCTCAAGTTTTTTGCGGAGCAGGCGTGGTTGCAACTGCTTTTCCTCGGGGAAACACTTTTGCTCTTCGCCGTGGGGGCGGTGCGCGACGTGCCCCACCTGGGCGCGCTCCTGCCGTTGTTCGCGGTGACCCAACTGCTGGCCGTGGCGGTGTGGGGCGCCCTCGGCCTGCTCTTGGGCCAACTCACCCAACGCTTCCTCGCCGTCGGCATCGTCTACGGGCTGATCGTGGAGGTGGGCATCGGCCACATCGATACAAACATCAACACGTTGTCCATGTTCCGCCACTTGGACAGTCTGCTGGGCCGGGACACCGCGCTGCAATCCGTTTTCCAATGGCCGTTGCACGGCGTGCCGCTGTCGGTGGCCGCTCCGTTGCTCGCCACGTTGGTGTTCGCGGGCGTCGCCGCCCTCCTCTTCAACTTCCGCGAATACCATCACCGCGGCGAGATGCAGAAGTAGTCATCCCCGCCGCGGTCAAATTGCCGCGGGCGGTCCACCCGCGGGTGCTGCGGGGCCGGGGCCCGGACCGGTGACCTTCAAGTGCAGGAAGCGCAAGGCTTCCTCGTAGGTATTCAGCACCCACGCCTCCGCCTGGGCCGTGGGATGCCGGGCATCGTTGGCCTTCATGCGCAGGCCCAAGGCCAGCAACCCCTTTTGCATGTCATGCAACGGGGTGCCCGAAGCGGCGTCGTCGCCCGGGAGCGCCCCGCCGCCGCTGATCGCAGGCCAATCCGCCCTGGCGGCGGGCGCATCCAGAATGGGGGCCAAGGTCGGGGCCGCGCTGATCCGCGGATTGTCCGCAAAGAAATCTTCCGCCCCCAAATCGAGCCAATCGCGGAGCGTGGCCAGGATGGAAGTGTGGTCGAAAGGCGGCGGGGTTTCCCCCGGCCGCGACGCCGACGGGGCGCGGAACACCGTGCCCGGTTGCACATACGAGGAAACCAGGATGGCGGGAACCCGCACGCCAAACCGGTCAAAATGAAAGCCACCGTTGCGGGAAACTGCGCCGGGTTTCGGCGGCAGAGCGCCGCCCGGGGGCGGGCAATGATCGTAGCACCCGCCGTGCTCATCGAACGTGATCACCAGCAGGATGTCGTCCCGGTACGGGCTGTTGCGGACGGCGTTGTACACCTGCGCCACAAATTTTTCGCCGCGGCGCACGTCGTGGGGCGGATGGTAATCGCAGGGGTACTCGATCTCGAACCAACCCAGCTCGGGCACGAAGCGCGGCTCGACAAAGGAATACGTCGGCAGCTTCTTCCCGGCCGGCGCGTCGGCGCCCGCCCGGCAGCAGTGCTCAAAGTCCTCCAAGGAATGCGCCCGATCCACGTAGCCCCACAATTGGAAGAATTGGCCGTGGGTGAGCGACGGGACCAAATCCGTGTCGGCGTAGATGCCCCAGGAAACCCCGTTCTCCTCCAAAACGTTGAAGACGGTGGGGATGTTGTACGGGATGTAATCGTCGTTATTGATGTAGCCATCCGAACTCCCGCAATGCACAAACCCGCGGTTCGGCCAGGTCTGCGTGGGCACGGAGGCAAACCAGGCATCCGAAACGGCGAAACTGCGGGCCAGTTGGCTGAGCACGCCCACTTGTTCCGGCGAGTAGGTCTGCATGATCTGCGCGGAGGTGCCGGCCGCACGGGCCTCGGTGAGGTCATAATCCGCATAGAAACCGCTCATGTTCGGCACCGCGCCCGCCGACGGGTGGGCCGTGCCAAAAAGCTGCTGCGTGACATGCTCGAATTTTTCATTGGGATCCGGTGTCGGCACCGTCATGGCGTTCGGCACCGCGGGCGGCCAGGCGGTGGTCGGACAGGTCACGAACACCTGGTCCGGGGAGGCGGGCAGGGAATTGGAGTAAGTGTCGGGCGTGAGCCCGTCGTAGCGGGGCGAACTGTCCGTCGGCAGCACCCGGGGCGCTTGGTTGTCCTGATCCGCGTACAACCAGCCCAGCAGGTTGTCGAACGACCGGTTCTCCAACATCACCACCACCACATGTTTGATTTTGTCCAAGCTCATCCGGATCGCCTTTGGTTGACAGTTGTTTTATTGAGCGCCCACCCACCGCGGTTGACTGGCGGGGGGACGGGCGGATGATTATGCGCGCCGGGCCGCCGGAGTGGCAACGAATTTTTGACACCCGGCCAACGGTCCGCCAAAATCGCGGCATGATTCATTGCTTTACTCCTGCGCGCCGGCGCCGACTCGCCACGCTGCCTTGGCTATGGTTGGTCGCCGGCCTCGCGGTACTGCCGGACCGGGCCGACGAGCCCAAGAACCGCGACAAGGATGTGCATTAACGAAGCCCAAGTCCCCCCTTACGACCTGCCCCCGCTGCTGCTGACGGCCGAGGGTAGGCGCATCACCACGCCGGAGGAGTGGTTCAATATCCGCCGGCCGCAGATCATGGGGCTCTTCGGAAATCTGATCTACGGCACCGTCCCGGAACCGGCCAGTCCCTTGCGGCGCACGTTCACGGTGGACCAAACCGACCGCCACTTCCTCCAGGACACCGCGACCCGCAAAGTGGTCCGGGTGGGCTTTGCGAACGACCGGGGTCAAGCGGAGATGCAATTGGTGGTCATCACGCCCAACGGCCGGGACACCCCCGCCCCCATCCTCATGCTCAACACCTTCGACAGCACCCACGGGGACGCTTTTGACGCCGCGCCCGACCGACCGGGGCGCCTGCGGAACGGGATTCCCCTCGGCGACATCCTGCGCCGCGGCTGGGGCTTTGCCGCCGTGTATCAACAGGACCTCGTGGGCCACAACGAAGTCACTTTTTCCAAAGGCATCCACCCGCTGTTTTACCGGCCGGGCCAGAGTTTTCCGAAGGCGCATGAGTGGGGCGTGATCGCCGCGGTGGCGTGGGGTTCCTCCCGCGCGCTGGACTACTTGGCCACGGATGCCGATTGCGACGCGCGACGCGTGGCCTTGATGGGGCACTCCAAAATGGGCAAAGCCACCCTGTGGGCCGCCGCGCAGGATCAACGATTCGCCTTGGCCATCGCGGCGCAATCGGGCTGCGGCGGTGCGGCGCTGTGGCGTCGAAAGACCGGCGAAACCTTGGCCAAAATGGCCACCCGTTTCCCCTACTGGTTGTGCCGCAACGCTGGAAAGTATGTGAACAACGAGGACGACCTGCCGGTGGACCAGCACATGCTCCTCGCGTGCATCGCCCCCCGGCCGGTTTACCTTGCCGGCGGCCAGGAGGACCGTTGGGCCGATCCGCTTGGCCAATATGAAACCGCCTGGCAAGCGGGCGAGGTTTACCGTTTGTTGGGGAAATCCGCCCTCACCGACCGCCGCCCCCCACCCCTGGACCAGGCGATCATCGACTCCGCCGTGGGGTTCCACAACCGCCCCGGCGGCCACAGCGTGCAGGACGACGACTGGAACCACTTCCTGGACTTCGCCACGCACCATCTGGGGCGTTGAGGAATGGCGCGGCCTACGATGCCAATTCCGCGCGACCGGATTCGGCAAACCAACTCCGCAGGTATTCCCGGAACCGGCGAAAGGAGGGCACAGCGCAATCACTCAGGCTCTCTTTTTCCGCCAGCCGGCCATAAAGCGCATTCGACCGCGGGACACCGTAAGCTTCCAATACGGCCCCGAAGCACTCTTTGGGCCGTCTCGGCTTACGCTGCGTCCACCCGCCGTGGGCGGCGACGGCCGCTTGCACGACGCTCGGAAAAGCCCCATCCGGCAGAGCGGGACGGCGGCGGGCTTGGGCCTTCACCAACGCTTCCAAGTGGGTGGAGCCCAAGCGCAGCCATTGTTCGATCTCGGGCTGAATCACCACGGCGGCGACACGGTCGGCCGGCCACCCCGCGGCATTCAAAGCCTGCGTCAGCGCGGATTCCAAGGCGGGCGCCCCGCGGTGCTCCCATCCACTCCCTTCCAAGTCGCGCAACACGAGTGCCCGTTCGTGGGTCGCGCGGTAGCCGCGCAGGAGGGTGACCGCGGTTGCTTCCGGGCTGGAATCATGAAGCGCATCCTTGATGCGGTCAAAAGCCACCGGCCGCAGCCCAAGACTCGCCCGACGCTTTTCCAACAAGGCGCCCACCACCATGAAGATGGCTCCGTCCGGCACGAGCACCACCAAATCGCGGGGAAAGGCCATGCGGTTCAGCTCAAAATACCAGCGGCGAACAATTGCGCCAGCCGCAATTCCCCCTGCCACGCCCGCAACCTGGGATGTTGGTCTCCGCGCACGATGTCAGTTTCCCCCCCGGGCGTCTTGGCAAAACAGAGCAATTGTTCCGGTTTGATCAAGCCAACCAAGACCGGGGAATGCGTCGCGAGCAGCACCTGTCCTTGGTAGAGGGAACTGAGCGATTGAAAAACCGCTTCCACCGCTTGCGGATGGACCCCATTTTCGGGCTCTTCAATCAGGAACACATCCCCTTCGCTGCGCACGTAAGCGAGCAGAGTCAAAGCCATCAGCCGCAGCGTGCCGTCGGAGAGATGCCAGGAGGGCACCTGTAGACCGTCGTCGTAGGTGACCGCGAGGTAGGTGTGGCGGTCTTCCGGTCGCTCAATCACCGCCACATCCCGGATGGGCAGGACCGTATGCAACTGGTCAATCCAAGCAGCATAGGCGGCGGGCTCCTGCCGCAACTCGCGGACCACCAGGGGGAGCGTGGAGCCGTCCGGGCTGAAGCCGCGCGCTTTGAGCGGCGGGCAAGTCGCTTGCATGAATTCGCTCCGCAGAGCCAGCTTCTTGAGAGCCGTGGTGATTTGAGTCTTGACCCAATTGCCGATGCCGAAGCGCTCATCCTCCGGCAGGCTGCTGAGCGCCGATCGCTGCGGGCCGTTCTTGAACGTGAAATTCCAATCGCTGGTTTCGGACTTGAAGTAAGCATTGGCCGGACTGGGTTTGGAGGCCACTTTTCGCCAACCGGCGGGGGTTTTGGATTGGCCGTGGATCAAATTGGGCGGCGTAGGCCGGGAGGCGGGAAAAACCAATTCACTCTGCAGTGAATACTGCCGCGGTGACGTGGCGACGGGGTCAAGGAGCCAAAGGTTTTCGGCAAAAATTTGCGGCTCATTGAGGTTCGCAAGATCCCGCCCGCCGATTTCGATCTCATAGCGAGCGGTAGTTGGACGCTCCGCGGGCTTGCGCCCCAAACTATTGAGCACCTCGTCGGGCACCGGTAATTCCATGGCCAATTGAAAACTGGTTCCCTCGCCCCGGAACAACAACTCCGGGATTTGCCGGGCCAGACTGGCATCCAGCAAAGCCTCCGTTCCGGAACCGGCAAACGCACTCAACAACCTGGCCACTTCCAACAGAGTGCTCTTGCCCGATCCGTTGGGCCCGGCGATGACGTGGAAGCGATCCAAAGCTAATGAGACACCCCGTAAACAACGAAAATTGTTGGCTTCCAGGCGCGAGATCATAGGCAACGCTGGTTGGCGGGGGACGTCGCGGCCGCAGGAATGCCCCTCTCGGAGTTATTTCGGGCGTCCGCGTGGTTTCGGTGGATTCGATTAAAGCTGGGCTCGTGCGTCATCGTTGCCGGATGAAACTACCCCAAAAGCCACGGCCGGCCAACTGAATCTGCCACCCCGCCCGACCTCACCGGTAGCGGTAGGGCGCCTCCAGCGGAAAGGTGTTGGGCAGGTGGCGGATTTCGCGGACGCGGCCGTCGGCGAGCAGCACTTCGACGATGTCGAAGCGGATGCGCACGGCGGGATGGCGCAGGAGTTTCAGGTAGTCCAAGGCGGTCTGACTGAGCAACCGCCGTTTGCGCGCATCCACGGCGGCGGCGGGGCGGACCCAAGTTTCCGAGGAGCGGGTCTTCACTTCGACGAAGACCAGACAACCGGGGTCCCGGGCCCACCACCGGGACCACCACCGGCCGCGCCGGTCGGGTTCGTGGAAGACGAGGTCGATTTCGCCGTGGCGGGAGCGGAAATTGGCGGTGAGAAAACGCAGACCGCCCCGGCGCAAATGCCGACGTGCCTCGGTTTCGCCCAGTCGGCCCCGGCGCAAATGCTCCGGTTCGGACCGCCCCGCAAGGCGGTCCCGCCATTTCATCAGCCAGTTCACCCGGCGGCGATTGAACACCAACCGCCGGCCGCGGCAATGCTTTTCGGCGCCCCGCGGGCGCGGCGATTACTGGCTCAGGCGGAAGTATTGCGCGCCGGCGCCCAGCGGCACGGTGACGGTGGCCGAGGCGCCGTTGGTCACGACGGATTGCGCGGCGTTTTGCCAAACCGTGCCTTTGAGCAGCGAGGCGCGTTGTTGCACATGATAACTCCCGGCGGCCACCGGCCAGCTGAGCAGCACGTTGGCGCCGGCGCGAGCGATGGACAACTGGGGCGCGGCCGCGGCCTGGGCCGAGAACGTCAGGTTGTCGATGGCCAAGCCCTGGCTGGTGCCCGTGTTATCCGGCATTTGCCAAACCAACCAGAGCGCCCCCCCGCCGGGCCAGGCCGGGATGGCCAGATTCGTCGCTCCCAGGCTGGTTTGATTGGTCGCCTGCGTGCCATCCAGCACCGCGAAGGGGCCGGTCGGGAACGTGACGTTGAGGTTGGTCACCCAGGCGGTGACATTGGTCGAGAAGGCCAACGTGGCGGTGGGGTCCAGCAGGTAGCCAAAGACCAGCGTCTTGGGGGCAGGCTGTTGGCGCCACAGTTCCCCGGTGAAATGGAGGGTGATGCCGGTCAGGGCATTGCTGGTGGCGTTGATGAACTTCGCCCCAAACGCGGTGCCGCCGGTGCTGCTGGTGGCCAGGAGGCCGAGCGCCCGGTTGGTCGCCGCGCTGTTGGTCGGTCCGAAACCGATGACGCCGCCGGTGCTCTGATCCCCGGCGCTCGCGCCGAATTTGGCCAGCACTGTGCCCAAGCCATACCAGCCCGCCAGACTGTTCGAGAGGCCCAAGCCGCCGAAGCCCGCGTTCGCATTCACCGGCGCGGCGAAGTCAAAGGGCGCCGTCAGACCGAAGGTCGTGCCATTGATCGTCACGGGATTATCGGCGTTCACCGAGTTGGTGCCGGCGTTGGGGAGGGTGTCAAAATTCTGGCTGTAAACGCTTCCCGCCGCGGTGTAGGGGATGAACGACGGCGGGGCGGGCACCACGATGTAAAGATCCGCCGGGGCGCTCAGGGTGCCGCCGGCCGCGTTGGTGACCGTGAGGTAGTAGAGGCCGTAATCGGCGGCCTGCGCATTGGAAATGGTCAGCGTGGGGGTGCCCGTGCCACTGAATTCGCCGCCGTCCGAAATCGGCAAATTGTTGTGCGTCCAGCGCAATTGGAACGGCGCAGTGCCCGAGAGCGTGGTAGTGAAGGTGACGGTCGTGCCGGCCAGCACCGTCTGGGTCACGGGTTGCAACGTCACCGCGGGCGCGACCGGCTGCACTTGCAGGTACGCCACCTGGCTGGTGGCGCCGCCGGCGGAGTTCACCGCGAGGAAGCGGTACGGGCCGGACTGGCTGACCGCCAGGTTGGTAAGCGCCAGGGAGGCGTTCGTCTGCCCCGGCAAATTGGTGTTGTAACTCTGCCATTGCAGATACAAAGGAGCCGTGCCGGAGGCCGCCGCCGTGAAAGTGGCGTTGCCGCCGGCGAAATTGGTCACCCCCACGGGCTGCGTCGTGATGGCGGGAGCCTGGGCGCTGGTGGTGACGGTGAGCGTCGCGACCGCGCTGGTCACGGAACCGGAGTAGGAGGAAACCACCACTTGGTACGGCGCCGCCTGGGCGGCCGTGACGCCGGTCAGGGCGAGTGTGGAAGCGTTGGCGCCCGTGAGATTGGTGCCGCTGCGCAACCATTGGTAGGTCAGCGCGGTGGTCGCGGTGGCGGTGACGCCAAACGTGACCGCAGCGCCCGCCACCACGGACTGGCTCTGGGGTTGGGTGGTGATCAAGGGCCGCAAATCAGGGCCGAAATCCACCCCGCGGAACACCGTGTTCGTCGCCGCGCGGGCCAGCAACCGCCCCGCCGCCGCGGCGTTGGTATCCACAAAACTGATCAGGGCGTTCGCATTGGTGTCCCCGCTGGTCGCATAGACGACCGGGTTCGTGCCGCTGAAATCCACCGCCACGCTGAAGGCCCCGGACGGTCCCAAGTTGTTGGTGAGAGTGTAAACATTGGTCCAGCCCGCAGTGCCGTTGACCCACTTTTGCACGCCGCCGCCGGAACCGGTGGCGCGTTGGTCGGCGAGGTAGGCCAGCGTGCCCGCCGCGTTCACATCAAACCCCGCCGTGCCGGCCGTGGCCCCGGTGTTGATGACCAGCGCGGGCGTCCCCCCCGCGCCAACGGTGGCCGGCAGACCGTTGATTTCGTACAACCCCGGCGCGCCCGACTGGGTCGTGAACCAGAGGTTGCCGGCGATCGCCTTGACGTAACCCGTGTTGGCTTCCGCGGTTTGCACCGCCGCCGGCGCGCCCGCGGGCGGTTGCAGGCAGAGGGTTCCCGAGCCGGCCCCGGCGAGCCAGAAGAGATTCGTGCCGTCACCGGTGGCGCACCGGAAATTCAAGGCGCTGAAAATGTCCGGCCGCGCCTCGCGCAACACAAAGGCGCCCGTGGCGTCAATCGTCCCGAAACCGCGCGCCACT
>CAIYZC010000286.1 GCA_903930565.1 uncultured Pedosphaera sp. | reverse complement strand
TTGGCGGAGTATCAACAACGCGGCTACGCGACCGCCTATGTTTCCGTGGCGCCCGAATTGATGCGGGACGGCACGCTGATGCTGTACGTTTACAAAGGGGCGAGTCCGCAGATCTTGGTTTCCGGCCGCCCCTGCCTGGCGTCGGGAATGACCAATCTCCCCGCCGGGTTCGCCGCCGCCGCGCTCGCGGCCGCCGCCCCGACCAAGGCGGCGCCCGTGCAACATTTCAATGTGGAAGCGTATGAAATCACCGGCAACACGCTGCTCACGACGAATCGGATGATGGAGATTTTTGCCCGTGGCGTGGGCACCAATGTGGTGTTGGCGGACATCGTGGCCGCCGCGGGGGATTTGCAGAGCGAATACCGGGTGCGCGGCTACCCCACAGTGAGCGTGACGATCCCGCCGCAATCCATCACCAACGCGGTGGTCAAGATTCGGGTGTTTGAAGGGCGGCTGTATGAGATTCTGGTGACCAAAAACCGGTATTTCAGTTCGAACAATGTCATGCGGGCGTTGCCGAGCCTGCACACCAACATGATGTTGCGCGAGCAAGTATTCCAAGCGGAACTGGACCGGGCGAATGCCAATCAGGACCGCCAGATTTACCCCCAATTGGAACCGGGACCGGAACCCGGCACCACGATCCTGCGCCTGGGGGTGAAGGACCGCCTGCCTTTGCACGCGAAGGTCGAGCTGAACGACCAAAGCACCCCGGGCACGCCGGATTTGCGCGTGAACACCTCGGCGATGTACAACAACTTGTGGGACCGGGAACACTCCCTGGGGGTGCAATACAGCTTCGCGCCGGAAATTTACAAGCAGGGCGGCCAGGTGGCCTTTTACGATCGACCCCTGGTGGTGAACTACGGTGGTTTCTACCGCCTGCCGCTCGGCGATTTCGGGGCGGTCGAGGACCAAATCAATCAAGACACGGCCAAGTTCGGCTACGATGAAGCGACCCACAAGTTCAATCTCCCGGCGCCTTCGGGCCGGCCGGAATTGAATTTTTTCGCGAGCCGTTCCTTCATCGACACGGGCCTGCTGAACCTCTCGACCACGCAGCGCTACAACACCAACGGCAACACGCTGGTGGAAAACGACGTGCAGCAGGATTTGACCGTGAACAACGGGTTCGGCGGGCGGCTGTCCTGGCCCCTGCTGAACACGGGGCGCTTCCAATCCGGGATTTCCGGGGGATTCGATTACAAGACCTACCAGGCGACCAGCTTCAAGACCAACATCTTCACCCTGACCAGCGTGATTATCGACACGGTGTCCAACCCGGCGATGCCCACCACCAACGTGAACGTGTCGGTGATCGATTCGCCGGTGCCCACGACGGTTCACAGCCTGGAGTACGTGCCGTTGGCGGTGCGCTACGACGCCAGCCTGCGGGATTCCCGCGGGGTGACGGCCTTTGGGTTGGGGATGAGTGTGAACAGCTGGCACTCGGGTGATCTCGCCCGCCTGCGGGCCATCAGTAGTTCCACGGAATCCGGCGGCACCTGGGTGATCTTCACCCCCAGCTTGATCCGCACGTTGAACTGGCGGACGAACTGGGATCTGACTTTGCGCCTGGACGGGCAATGGTCCAGCGAACCTTTGATCGCCAACGAGGAATTCGTGCTGGGCGGTTTGGGGACAGTTCGCGGCTACCATGAAGGCACCGCCTTCGGGGATTACGGCTGGCACGGCAGTGTGGAGCAAAAGACGCCGCCGGTGATGATTGGGACGGCGTATGCGGGCCACCCCTTGGTGGTGCGCGGCACGGTTTACAGCGATTTTGGCACGGTCTATTTGCTGGATCCCCAAGGGCGGGCGCCCCAAACATCCCTGTGGGGTGTGGGCTTTGGCGGGGTGGGGACGCTCGGGCCGAATTGGGAGGCCCGTCTGCTGTTCTCCTGGCCGCTGCTCGATGCGGGCGCCACCAAGGCGGGCGAACCTCGTTTTGATTTCAACCTGACGGCCCAATTTTGACCGGCGCGCGGCCCGGACCACCCACCCCAAAAAAATTTGTGAAACGGAGATCCTTTTGGCATTTGAAGAAGCGGGCGGCCAGCCGCCGCTCCCGCCGCAGCCGGGGCTTGGTGCTCCTGCTGGGCTTTGGTGGCAGCGCGCTGCTGGGGCACGCCGCCCCCCCCGTCGGACCGGTGGTGAACCTGGGCACGGCAAAGGTGACCACGCAGGGTTCGGTGACCACCATCCAGACGTCGGATAAGGCGGTGCTGAGCTGGCAAAACTTCAACATCGGCCTGGGGCAGACCACGACCTTTGTTCAACCCTCCTCCAGCTCCGTCGTTTGGAATCAAATCCACGACTCCAATCCCTCCCAAATCCTGGGAACATTGAATGCCAATGGCTTGGTGGTTTTGCAAAACTCCGCCGGCTTCGCCATCGGCGGCCAGGCGGCGATCAACGCCCATGGCTTGGTGATGACCACCAGCCCGACGCCCGTCCCCAACCTCGCCGCGGGTGGGGCTTGGGATTTCGGCGCACTGCCCCCCTCCGCGGGCATTGTTAATTACGGCAAGATCAACATCGGCAATGGTGGCTCCGCCTATCTGATCGCCGAACAGGTGGACAACCAAGGAAGCATCTCCGCCCCCGGTGGTTCCATCGGCTTGGTCGCCGGGCACGACGTCCTCCTCTCCTCCCGCCCGGACGGTCGCGGGCTCAGCGCCAAAGTCACCTTGCCCGCCGGCACGGTGAACAACGCCGGCCGCTTGGCGGCGGACGGCGGGTCGATCACCCTCCAAGCCGGCGTGGTAAATCAAGGTGGACTGGCGCAGGCCAATTCCGTCCGCAACGTCAACGGCGTGATCGAACTGGTCGCGGCGGACGCGGTGAACTTGGGCGCGAATTCGGTGATCTCGGCGCGCGGGGATGACCAAGGCGTTAGCGCGGGCGGCACGGTGACGATCAAGGGCGGCAACACGTTCCACGATCAAACCGGTTCCACGATCAGTGTGGCGGGCGGGGCGCAGGGCGGTAATGGCGGTCAGGTGGAGCTTTCCGCCGCCACGCTGCCCCCCCTGCAAACCAAGGTCGACGGCCACGCCACCGCGGGCTACCACGGCGGGCGCCTCTGGCTGGATCCTTATGATTTGACGTTGGACGACGCCTTCGTAAATTCGCTCAGCCCCGATTTGAACAGCGGGCTGTACTCGATCACCTTGGCGGCGGATGACAACATCACGCTGGATACGATTTGGCGGCTGAGTGATCCCGGCGCCTCGGCCTTGCTCAGCCTCACGGCGGGCAACAGCATCATTTTCAACGATCAGTCCGCGATTGTCGCGGGCAAGAACTGGAGTGTGAGCCTCTCCGCCGGCCCGCAAAACCTCACCAGCGCACCCGCCCCGGGCACCGCGGGGGTGTATCTCAACGGGAACTCCTACCTGCAAACGCAGGACGGCAATATCAGCGTGTGGGCGGCCAACGAGGTCATCGTCAACCCCGGGGATCCTTATCCCAACAGCACGGGCAACCCGGGGAACAACGGCATTCGCACCGTCGGCGGCGGCGCCATCAACGTCACCGCGCAGTTCGGGGAGGTGAACACCGGGGGCAACGACAACGGCTTTATCTTCGGTCAGCTGAAGTCCCCCTATTACAAGGTGTCCCCCAACCTCGGCGGGATCAGCACCATGGCGGGGGGCGATGTCACCATCAACGCCGGCGGCAATGTCCGGAGCTACCTGCCGGTGACGGACAATTACAACCAGGCGAAATTCGACGCGGGCACCGGCGCCTTCGGCGCCGCCCCCGGCAACGTGACCATCACGGCGGGCGGCGATGTGAGCGGCCATTATGTGTTGGCGAACGGAACCGGCAGCATCACGGCGGGCGGCAACATCGGCGCGCCGAGTGAGAGCGGCGGTTTTGCCCTGAGCCTCATCAAGGGGAGTTGGAAGGTGGCCGCCCCCAACGGGACCATTTACGTGCAAGATATCCGGAATCCCTCGGGCATCTTCAACGACCGGGGCGGCAGCAGCGCCGCGTTTGCGGGGTACCACTATTTTGATTACGATCCCGCGGCCGCGGTGACCTTGAACGCGGGTGTGGGCGTGGAGATCACGGGCGCGGGCGCGCCCCACGACGTGCCCTCGGCGCCGGGCAACAGCATTCCGCTGCTCTTCCCGCCGTCGTTGACGGTGAACGCGGGCGCGGGCGGGCTCGTGCTCGACGCCGGCACCGTTCTGTTTCCCTCCCCCCAGGGCGAGTTGCGCGTCACCACGACGCACGGCGGTGATTTTCGCAGTTACTCCGACCCGAACAACCCGGCCGCACTCTTCAACTACACGCTTTCGATGTCCGACAGCGGCGCGAAGAGCTGGTATCCGGGGGGCGACGCGTTTGGGTTGACGGACCACGCCGCCACGCCGCCCGAATTGAACAACCCGAACCCGGTGGTGTTCAACCTCGCCGGCGGCATGGAAAATGTCACCCTCCGCACCACCAAGGAGACCCTGCTCAATGTGGGGGGGAGCATGTACAACGCCAGCTTCATTGGCCAAAACCTGCACGCCTTGGACACCACCCGGCTCACGGTGAAAGGGGGCGTGTCGTTCTCGCCGGTGTACGCCTTCACGCATCTGAGCCAGCCGATCGTCGGCGCAAACCCGTTGCTGCCGAACAATTGGGACGCCATTTTCTCCCTCCTGATCGATCCCAACGCTTCGCTGCTCGTGCCGCCGACCATCCTGGCGGGCACCCCTGCGCAGCAGACCGCCTACGCCCTCGCCCACCTGCGGTTGGCGCTCAAGGACGGCTACCAACTCCAGGGCGCCTACGATCCGAACGCAAATCCCGGTTTCATTTACGATGCGGCCACGGGGCAGTTGGGTTTCCAGTACCAGATGAACCAAAACGTGCTGGGCGCCCTCTCGGGAGCGGTGCCGGTGTTGAAGTTTGACGCGAACGGCAACGTCATCACCCAGCGCGGCACGGACGGCCAGTATTACTTCGCGACCACGACCGCCACGTTGGCCCCCGTCGGCCAACTGACGGCGCTGTTCAATGCCAGCCAGAGTTCGGTGGCCAACAGCCAGAATCTCTCGGCGGGGTTCCAGATGGGCGGGCCCGGCCAGTTCATTCTGAACGCCGACTCGCTGGACTTGGGCAGCTCCGGCGGCATTTTTTCGTGGGGCGTCGCCTCCGCCTACAATCCGGTCAATTACTCCTACCTGGCGCCATGGACGCCCGCGGGTGCGTCCATCAAGGTCAACGTGACCGGCGACATCAGCCTGCTCACCTCGACCATCGCCTCCATTGACGGCGGAAACGTGATGGTCACCAGCGGCGGGTCGCTCTACCTGAGCCAGGGCAATTTTGCGCTGATTCCGGTCGGGGCCAATGTTTCCTACGGCATCTTCACCGCGGGCCACAGTGATGTGATCATCGACGCCGGCCGCGATGTGGACATTGGCGGCGCGCGCATCGCCACCTTCAATGGCGGCAACATCACCATCGTTTCCGAGCACGGCACGGTGAATGCCGGCAATGGGGCGAATTCCATCCTGGTCATCCCCACCATCTATCATGACCCGGTGAGCGGCGATCTGTTGACGGGCGCCATCAATAATCCCAGTCCGTTCGGCAGCGGCGTGCTCTCCGTGCTGCCCACCGGCACCTATCAAGCCGCCGGCGGCAACGGGCTGCCGGGCAACATCACCATCACCACGCCGCAAGGCAACATCATTTCCACCCTGGGCGGCATTCAACAGTACGCCTTGAACGGCTCGGTCACGGCGGGGCCGACCATCACCCTCAGCGCCGGCACCGCTCCTTCGGCCGGTAATCCGGGATTTGCGGGCAATGTCGATCTGGGCTCCAGCGGCGTCATCGGCGGCGCCATCAACATCAATGCCCAGGGCACCATCAGCGGTTTGATTGTGTCCCGGCAGGACGCCAACATTCAGGCCGCGCAAAGTTTTCACGGCACCCTGCTGGCGGGCGGCAGTGCGACGGTCACCGCCACCGCGGGCACGGTCACCGGCACGATCATCGGCATTGGCGGGGTGAGCGCCTCCGGGGCCGGCGGTGTGACGGCCTCCGTGCTCGGCCAGAATGTCTCCATCGGTGGCGGCCAATCAACGTCCACCCTGGGCACCAGCGCCGGAACCACCGCGGCCGGTCAAGCGGCGGCCCAGCAGGCCAACAACGACGCCAAGCAAGCCTTGGCGGCCGACAACAGCGCGACGGAAGACGAGAAAAAACGCAAGCCCGTCAAGCTCCCCATGCTGACCAAGCGCTTGAGCCGGGTGACCGTGATTCTGCCGAAGAGCTGAGCGCCGCCCCGTCGCTCAGTCGAACTCCGAGCCGATTTGGAAGGCGATCCGACCATCGGGCAGGCGGCGGATATGGGTTAGGAACACCGGCAGCCCGCCGCCCAACCGGGATCGGCTGGACGGTGTGGTGAAGGGCGTGAACGCCTGGTTCGCCCGGCTCGGAAACGGAACCGACGATGGGTAGAGCCGCGGGGCGGCGGGACCGCCCACCCCGTGCGCGGCTTCCAGGATGGGGCGGCCGCCCACGACCCGCCAAATCAACAAGCCCTCGCCGGGCAGTTGTTCGTCGAAGCCTTGGTGCCGGCGGTTTTCCAGCAGGAAGTATTCACTGCCATCGCGCCGGACCAGCACCTTGTAGCATTCCCCCGCCGCGCCTTCCGCCGGCCCAAGGAGGAGTTTTTGTTTCACGGTCGGGTCGAGCACCACCGGGTGCAACCAGCCCAGTTGTTCCTTGCACCACGCCGAGGGGTGCTGCGGCCGCCCGCCCCCGGTTTGCTGCGACATCAAACACCAGAAGCCCAACCCCGCCCCGCCGGGATTCTCCGCCCGCGCATACAAGTCCGGCCAGCCCAGCAAGTGCCCGAATTCGTGGCAATAGACGCTGATGTCCGCCATCCGCCCACCGCCTTCCGGGCACACCAAGGTGTTCCAGCGTTGGTTCCGGTGGAACAGGGGCGCCATGTGCGGCCAATAGAGGCTTCGCCGCGTAGCGGGGCCGAAACGCTCGCCCGCATAGATGAACAGCAGGCCGTCGAAACCGCGCAGGGGATCCGTGGCGCCGGCCCGCGCGTAAACCGCATCCAAGGCTTCCCGGAACAAAAAAGGCGCGTGGTTGCCGCCGTCGCCCGGCGCCGCGTACTCCGCGCGGTTGCGGCTCACCCCGACCCATTCGAGCACCTGCCCGGTGACCTGGAGCGCGCCGGTGGAAACTTCGTCGTAATAATCGCGCAGACTGCCGTGAACCGGCTGGCCGGTGGGATTGTCCTTGTTCCGATACTGATTCGTGCTGAAGAGGAACTCCGTCCAATCCGCCGGCGTCACCGCCGGATTGTGCCGCACATCGGGGAACTCGACCGGGATCACGGCGAGCCGGTAGTTGGGTTTATGCCAGTAGGTGCGGGCGCGGTTTTCGACCGGGTCGGGCGCGCGGGGCAGGCGGATTTCCAATTTCACTTCCTCCCGGCGCCGCTGGAGGCGCAGCCGCAGGAGGTCCCCGGGTTGCTTTTCCTCCAGCAGGGAGCGCGCGGTCTCGCCGTTTGGCACCATTTCGCCATCGAGTTCCAGCAGAATGTCCCCCGCCCGCAAGCCGCCTTCGGCGGCGGCGGTGCCAAATTCAATCCGCTCGACCAGCGCGCCCTCGCCTTGGTCCCAATCCGTGAAGCGGGCCCCCAACCCGGCGCGGCCTTCCTCCGTGGCCATGGGTTCGCTGGTCGCCGCGAGCAGGGCCACGACGACCACCGCTTTGCCCGCCCGTTCCAAACCGAGCCGGACGCGTTCCCCCGGCCCCCGGGTTTGCACCGCTGCTCGCAGTTGGTCGGGAGTGTGGAGTGGGGCGCCGTCCAGTTCGCGCAGGCCGTCTCCCGGGCGAATCCCGGCATGATCCGCCGGGGAATCTGTTTCCACTTCGTCCACCCGCCATTGGCCCGGGGCCGTGTCCGGTCGCAAGGTCAGACCCAAGTAGCCGGTCCGGCCGGTCGGCGGACGGGCGGAGCGGGTCAAATTGGTGGTGAGAGCCGTGGCGGTGGTGCGGTAGTCGGAGAACTCGTCCGCCGCCACGGCGGGGACGAAAGCTCCGGCCCCCAGCCCCGTCGCCAGCCCGAGGACGGCGGTCAGGCGAACGGTCAGGCGGCGGGGCATGGGCGCACCCCGGTCAAACCGCGGCGGCCAGTTCCGGGCGATTGGCTCCGGCCAGGGCGGCGTGGCCTTGGCGCAACATGCGTTCCGTGACGTCCCAGCCGATACAGGCATCCGTGATGGAAACGCCAGGGCGGAGTGCGGAAGGCGTCTTGGGGAAGGGTTGGGCGCCTTCGTGGAGGTAGCTTTCCACCATTAAACCCGCCAGCGAGCGGGTGCCGGCAACGCGTTGGGCGATGACGTCCTGCCAGACATCTTCCTGCTTTTCAAAGCGTTTGGCGGAGTTGGCGTGGCTGCAGTCCACCATCATCACCGGGGGCAGGCCCGCTTGGACGAGTTTCTTTTCGGCTTCGGCGATGCTGGCGGCGTCGAAATTGGTCAAGGCGCGGCCGCCGCGCAGCACGACGTGGCCGGAGGGATTGCCCGCTGTGCGGACGATGCTCGTGAAGCCCTCCTGGTCAATGCCGAGAAAACTGTGGGGGCGCATCGCGGCGCCCATGGCGTCGATGGCGATTTGCAGGCTGCCGTCCGTGGCGTTTTTGAAGCCCACCGGCATGGAAAGGCCGCTGGCCATTTCCCGGTGCGTCTGCGATTCCGTGGTCCGGGCGCCGACTGCCGCCCAACTGATCAAGTCCGCAATGTATTGTGGAATGATGGGGTCGAGGAATTCCGTGGCCGCCGGCATGCCGGTTTCCGTGATGTCCAGCAACAGCCGCCGGGCCAGTTTCAAGCCGGCTTCAATGTCGTGGGTGTTGTCCAGGTGCGGGTCGTTGATCAACCCCTTCCAACCCACCGTGGTGCGCGGCTTTTCAAAGTAGACGCGCATGACGATTTCCATTTGGTCGGCGAGTTCGCGGCGGAGCACATTCAGCCGCGCGGCGTACTCGCGCGCGCCATCGGGTTCGTGAATGGAGCACGGTCCGACCACCACCAACAGGCGGGAATCCTCGCGCGCGAGGATGCGGTTGATGCGCGCGCGGCTGCTGGCCACGGTCGCATTCGCGGCCTCGGTCATCGGCAGCTCGTTCTTCAGCGCCCGGGGCGTCACCAGCCGGACCATTTCTCGTACATGCAAATCCTGAGTCGGAAACATCCCCGCCACCCTACCACGCCCGCCCCCGGCGGGGGAAGCCCCTTTTGGTGGCGCGCGGCAATTGGCGGCGGCGGCCGGCCCGCCCCGATCAGCCCATCCGGGTGGCGAAGTCGATCTTTACGGTTGCGTCCATGGACGAGGCGGGCTGCGCGGGGGGCAGGCCGGCGGCCGCGTCGGTGTTTTGGCGCCACCAGGCGGCGCGGGCCGCCAAGGTCCAGTCGGCGGCGCGGGGGCTGGTGAGCAGCAGGTTGCGTAATTCGGCGGCGGATTGGGGGCGCAGATTCGGTTCCTTTTCGAGGCAGCGCAGCAGGGTTTCCTCCAATTCGGCGCTGACCGGATTGGGGCTGCGGCGGCTGGGGGGGACGACGGTTTCGGTGAGGTGCTTTTCGAAGAGTTCGAGCACGGAATCGGATTCAAACACATAGGTGCCCGTGAGCAGAAAATAGCCGAGGGCGCCGACGGAATAAATGTCCCCGCGGGGATCGCTCCGGTTGGTGTGCTTGATGGCCTCGGGCGGCATGAAACTGGGCGTGCCTTCGATGCCGTCGCCCACTTGGGTGTGGATGCGCTCCTGCTTGCCGACGCGGAATTCGCGGACCAGGCCAAAGTCGAGCACTTTGACGCAATCGGGCACCCCGCCCCGCTCGCAGAGGAAAATGTTGGCCGGTTTGATGTCGCGGTGGACGAGTCCCAAGGCGTGCGCTTCGGCGAGCGCCTCGCAAACGTTGGTCAGGATGTGGATGACCCGGCCTTCGGGCAATGGGCCGTAGCGCGCGACCAGATCATGGAGGTTCATTCCGCGCAGGAACTCCATGGCATAATAAAAGACGCCTTCGGGAGTGTGGCCGTAATCGTAAACTTGGATCGTGTTCGGGTGGGTGAGCTGGCAGGTGAGGCAGACTTCCCGCTCGAACCGTTGCAGGGCGGCGGCGTCCGCCCGGTCGGGCAGGAGCAGCTTCACCGCGGTGTCCCGGCGCATCAAGGCGTGGCGCGCCCGGTAGACCACCCCCATGCCGCCCTCCCCAATTTTTTCCTCCAAAGTGTACTGACCGAGCTGTTTGAGTTGGGACTCCACTTCGTTCAGGCGCTTGCGCCAAGTGACGTTCGCGTAGCTGAAAACAAACATGCCGCCCGAACACAGGACCAAGAGCAGGAACAGCGCGATGAAAATCATTTTGATGATGTTCAAGGAACGGTACGCCTCCGTGGCGTCGATCTGCGTGGCCACCCCGAAGCCATAGTGCGGCAGCCAGCGCCACGCGCCCACCACCGGCACGCCGCGGTAATCGCGGGTCGGGTCCACGTCGTCCCCCTCCGTGCCGGCGATGGCGCTGGCGACCAGGAAGGTCAACGGCTTGGCGCCGTCCGCCTCCGCCGCGCCGGGATCGTGCAGGCGCAGGTTTAGCGCGGAAGTGGTGTTGGTGGCGGGGAGGATGCCGAGGCGGTGCAACTCATCGTCAAACCGGCTGCGGGAGATGAGCAACCCGCTTTGGTCGAAGGCGTACGTTTCGCCGGATTCCCCGGAATTGGCCACGGACAGGATGCGGGAGAACTCTTTGTCCGGATTGATGATCAAGGCCAGCGCCCCCGCGATGGTCCCCGTTGCATCCCGCACCGGCGCGGCCACCTGCATGAGCGTCAGATCCCCCCGCCGCCCCTGCGGCCCGCCGGGACCGTTCCGGCCCCCGGGGCCGCCCGGACCGTCCGGACCACCCATTCCGCCCGGTCCCTCCGGCCCGCCGGGCGGACCGTTCGTGCCGCGCGGGCCCCCCGGACCGCCAAAACCTTCGGGCGGCGGCCCACCGCCGAATCCGCCCGCTTCCGGCGGCGGCGGGAAGCCGTTCGCGCCAGCGAATTCCCCACCCGGACCTTCCGGTGGGGGGAAATTGTCGACCGGCATTGAATTGGTCTGCCCGCGGCCGCGTCGCAATTGACCGGCGCGGTTCCCCGCGTCGTTCGTGCGCGGGCGACCGCCGCCGCCCGGGTCGTCCAGCGTTGGCCGGTTGCGGCCGTTACCCCGGCGGTTGGGGCGGTTGGGGGGCGGGCCGGGTTTGTAGGGGGTGATGATGACCGGTTCACCCGAGGCGAACAACTCGGCGAATTTGTTGGTGTGGGCTTCGGCCACCGGTGTGCCCACCAGCCAGCCGCCGCCGAAACCGATATTGGCCGCCACCAGATAATTGGTGTTGTACCGGTTCACCACCAGCTGGGCGGCGTCATACCCGACCTCCCGCAGGCGCGGGTCCAAATAGCGGCCGAATTCCCCGAAACCCTGGCGCCCCCCGCCCACGCCCAACCGATTGGTCGCGGCATGTTCCAGAATGGTGGCGCCCAGTTTCTTGATCTGCGGCTCTTCGGCCAGCAGCTTGGCCAACTTCATCTGGTTGGTCATCCAGAACTCCAGGGCGGACACGTTCGCCTTGAGTGTTCCCTGCAATTCCGCGTGCAATTGGGCCTCAATGGTTTGGCGCAGTCGCAGGTTGCCCCACCAACCGACCAAGGCGACCAACCCCGCGAAAGCCAGCGGCAGAATCCAGATGGGCTGACGAAAACGACGGGTCATGGGCGGAGGGGGGCGTCGGCGAGGAGTTGGGCCAGCTCTTTTTGCCAGAGCGCGGCGATCGTGTGGCTGCCATGACCGCGCGTTTGGTCCGTCAGGGGCAGCAGCACCGCCCGCCCATGGGGCACCCGGTGGATCTCCCGTTCGAGAATACCCAACTCGGGCGGATTGATGAGGTCATCCGCCGAATTCACCGCCACCAGCGGGGCGCTGATCTTTTCCAAGTTCGGGCCGGGATCATAATCGCGCGACGCGGACAGGGCGTAGAGCACGTCATTGGCATCCAAGGTCTTGAGCGAATTGGCCGCCGCCGCATCGAGCACGCGGTCGGCGTCGGCGCGCGTGGGGGCTTCCTTTTGGCGCAGCACCGGATTACTCGCCATAAAGAACAACATCTCCGCCGCCACTTTCAACCCGCCGGGTTGAGTGTGGTATTCCCCGTCCCGCCAATCCGGGTCGAGCCGGATCGCATCCATGATCGTCCGCCGCCACACCCGGTTGCGCCCCGAGATTTGGGTCGGCAGGCTGGCCAGCGGGAACAGCGCGTCCATGAACTCCGGGTGCGTCCCACCCCACAACCAGGTGTGCATTCCCCCCATGGAAGTCCCCATGACCAAACGCAGGTGGTTGATTTGGAGGGCCTCGGTGACCAATCGGTATTGCGCCGACACCATGTCCCGGTAGCCGTATTGGGGAAAGTGCGCGTGCAAGCCATCGCTGGGTTTGGAGGATTTGCCATGGCCGATGCCGTCCGGCAGGATGATGAAGTAACGGGTGGCGTCCAACAACTGTCCCGATCCAAACAGCGCCCCCGCGAATTCTTCCCGCAGGAAGTTCCCGCCCTGGCCGGTCGTGCCGTGCAGGATCAGCACCGCATTGGTCACCCGCCCCGCCGCATCGCGGCGCAGCGTGCCGATGGTGCGATAATGAAGGCGCAGCTCCGGCAATTTCTCGCCCGTTTGAAATTGGAAATCCGCCAACACCGCGTCCGCCTGATGCGGGGTCGGGTATTCCGCGGCCCGGGCGCCGACCGCCGCCAGCCCACCGGCCAAAAACATGAGTAAGAGGAGGAGTCGAAGCCGCCCCCCGTCATTTCCGCGCCCTGCCACCGAGGCGCCCGTAGCGCTGCGATTCATGGCCCCCACGGTAAGGCATCCCCGGGCGAATGCAAAGCCGGATATAATTCTTGGCGATTGCCGACTTCGTGAAATCCCATCGCCTCCTTTTCCGTCGCCGCTGTCGCGGGGGGGCGGGCTGGCTGAAACCCGTTCCGCCAAGCGCGTGAAATCACTTCGGCACGCGCGTAAACGCTGCCTAGGGCTTGCGGAGGGTGAAAGTGAACGAGGTCGGGCGGGGCCGGATCAAGGCCGGAGGCCGGTGAGCAAGAGCCGGCCGGTGAGGGTGTCGATGGTAACGACGGAGAAGCGGGAGAGCAGACCGGAACCCAACAGACCAGTTTCGTCCGTGAGCAGCTTTTCGGGATGCAGACCGGTGGGGATATTCGCTAACGCGAGGCGGCCGAGGTGCACGGTTTGATTGTTCTCGCGGACTTGTTCGCTGGTGACCCCGACGCCGACGGCAACTTCCGGCGTGGCGGGGCTGCCCGTCGCCGCCGGGGCGATGGTCCAGTGCAGCGCCGAGGCGCAGCCAGTGTCCAAACGCGCCCAAGCGGACCCCAACCCCGCGACGGTGACGGGGACGCGCAAACGTTGGGCCGTGACTTGGAGGGGCAGGACTTCATCCTCCGCATTGGTTGCCGGGGAGGCGTCGAGCAATTCCAACGTCCGGTGCGTGAAATTAATCCGAACGACCCTTCCCGCGAAGAATTCGGCGCCAATCAGGCCATCCACATGGTGGTGACAGGCGGCGCCCAGGGAGGCCAGGTCCATGGCCAGGTAATTGGTCGGGAGGGGGACTTCGCCGAGGGTGGCGCGGAGGTGCTCGGGCCAGTAGCCGCGGGACGTGCCGGTTACCCCGCGGACCGTGACAGCTTGTCCGCGCTCGAGATGCAGGCGCCGCGCGGCCCGGAGATCAATAACACTCGCCTCGGCCCCCGAATCGAGCAGGAATTCGAGGGGCTTCGGACTGCCGGGGCAGGCGACCTGCACAAAGATCAAACCCGCTTGAAATTGGAAAGGGTAAGTGACGGGCTCCGCGGTGCGGGCGGCGATGGGGCCGGCCAACAACGCGAAGGCTGCCAAGGCGAATCTCGAGAGACGGCCGGCGGTTTGGTGCCAGGCAATCACGAGTAAACCTCATCCCGCCCCGGTGTGCGGGCGAAAATGGCAATCCCGGCCACGATTTTATTAAAAAATCGATGCGCGGGAAGGAAAAGCAGCAAATTCATCAAGGACCTACAAAGCAGCCGGTATGCCGGCGGGTAGAAGGGCGCTTAAACGCCTGCGCAGCAATGCTTTGCGCAGTAATGTTCCGCGGAAGCCACCATCGCTTAAGTGGCTATATTTGATCACTTAATGGGAAGCCGTGTTGCTTTTTGAGCAGAAAAATGCGATTTGTGCAAAAATCAAAAAAAGCATGTTGACCAAAAGGCAACAGTACGTTAATATTTTATCAACATCATTGATGAGGCAACAACGAAGGGTTCCTCCTCAAAGAAAGGCTCAGAATGAAAGCAAACATTTTTAAGTCGGTGATGGGATCGGTTGCGGCGTTGGTGCTGTTGAGCACCGCGGCGTCAACCGCTCAGGCGGGCAGCACGCAAATCAAGACGTCCCGCGCTCCGAAACAGTGCCCCGTGGCGGGTGACTGTTGCACGGATAAATCCGCCGCCCAAGCCACGGCCAAAGTGACGGCCAAGGCGCCCGAGATTCAAGTGGCGGTCCTGCCAAACACCACGACCTCGGTCAAGCCAACCACGCGCCGCTCGGTGTTTATCCATCGCTGAGAAAACCCGTTTTTGCGTCTTAGCCGCCGGGGTATGGTCCCGGTGGAGACCGAATCGCCGCTACGGAAAAGGGCCAATGGCCCCCGCTGCGGCGATTTTTGTTTTGCCGGTGGGGCAGTGGGCTGCCCGGGCGACAAGTTGGTGTCGCTGCTTGCTTGGTGGCTGCCTTGGTAGGTTCCTTTCGGCCGATGCGCCGATGGGCTTAAAATCAAGGTGGGACTACCGTTTGGGCGGGCGTCCTGCCGGGCGAATGATTAATTCGGAAGGCGGACGGGGAGGAGGGCGGTTGACGCCCCAAACTTAAGCAATTGATCCCGAATCGCCCATCTCTCGGGAGGTTTTGGTGCGTTCCTCCTTGCGGATGCCCCGATGCCGGGTGGAGGCAAGGCCAAACCAAGGGTTGGCGACCGGCCAGGTAAGCACCGACCGTGGATCCCGGCCGGCATCTCGATCCCAGCGAGGGGGCGGAAGGCTCAGAGCGCGGCGTGGTCCCGTTCGCCAGTGCGGATACGCACCACTTGCTCGACATGGGAAACGAAGATTTTGCCATCCCCCAGGCGGCCGGTGCGGGCGGCTTGCAAGATCGCCCGCACCGTGGATTGAACTTGGTCTTCGGACACCACCAAGTCCACCTTTACGCGGCCCATGGGCTCGGCGAAGGGTTCCCCGCCATGATAAATTTCCGTGGACGATTTTTGCGATCCGTAGCCTTGGACTTCGGTCACGGTCAGACCGTGAATTCCGAGGTCGACGACGGCTTCGCGCACTTCTTCGATTTTGAAGGGTTTGATGATGGCTTCAATTCTTTTCATTGTGGTCCGGTATCGCCGTGGTGGAGGCGCCCCGGAAGCAGTCACCGGTGGGCGCAGGGGTTATGCTGGCAGCGCCTCTTGTCCGGCGCTGGGTTTGGGTTCAAAGAAGGGGTAGAGCAAGGGCAGGATGAACAGGGTCAAGACCGTTCCAGTGATCAGGCCGCCGATAATGACGACCGCGAACGGGCGGGCCGTTTCGGCGCCGACCCCGGTGGAGAGCGCCATGGGCAAGAGCCCCAACATGGCCATCAAAGCGGTCATGATCATTGGACGAATGCGGGAGGCGGCACCTTCAGTGATCGCCTCCATCAACCCCATGCCCTCGCGCCGCAAATCGGCGATGCGGGTCACCAGGATCACACTGTTTTGAATGGAGACGCCGAAGAGGGCGACAAAGCCCACCAAGGCGGAAACCGACATGTTAAGTCCGGCGACGGGCAGACCCAGAATCCCGCCCGCGGCGGAGAAGGGTACGGTCAGGAGGATCAAGGTGGCGAACTTGCCGGAGTCGAAGGCCATGAAGAGCAAGAAGAAGATCATGACCATGGTGATGGGGACGATGAAAGCGAGGCGGCGAACCGCGCGCTGCTGACTTTCAAAGGAGCCGGTCCATTCGAGGCGGTAACCTTTGGGGAGATGGACGGCCGCGCCGACTTTTTGCTGCATTTCGGCCACCAGCGAGCCGAGGTCGCGGTCGCGAACGCTGATTTTGATGGAGGTGCGGCGTTCATTTTCTTCGCGCACAATGCGGGCGAGGCCGGGGCGCATTTCGACGGCCGCCAAGGTGCCCAGGGTGATGCGTTCACCATTCGCGCCGAAGACGGGGATGCTCCGGATGGATTCCAAGTCGGCCACGGTGCGGGGGGCCATTTTGACGACGAGATCAAAGGTGCGTTCCCCTTCGAGCACCTGCGTGGCGGATTGGCCGCCCATGGCGGTGGCAATGATGTTTTGCACATCCTGGACCGCGAGCCCGTAACGGGCGATGGCCGCCCGATTGACGATGATTTGAATTTGCGGCTGACCCATCAGGAGGTCCGTGGAGACGTCCTTCGCGCCGGGAATGACCTTGAGAATATCGACGATTTGATCGGCGATTTTTTGGAGCTTTTCGGGATTCTCGCCGTACAGCTTAATGGCCAATTCGCTTTTCACACCGGAGACCGCTTCGTTCACGTTGTCCTCGATGTACTGGCTGAATTGGGTGCCCAAGCCGGGGATCTCTTTGAGGCTGCGGTCCATCTTGTCCACCAACTCGTCGCGCGAATGGGCGGAGGTCCATTGGTCGTGCGGCAGCAAGCCCACGCTGTATTCGGTGACATCCCAGCCGTTCACATCGGTGCCGTCGTCGGGGCGGCCCAACTGGCTGACGACGTAGCGCACTTCGGGGAAGGCGGCCATTTTTTGGCGGACTTGCTGGGTGATTTTGGCGGATTCGGAAGGCGCAATGGATTGGGGGGCGAAGGTGCGCACCCAGAGATCGCCTTCATCGAGTTTCGGCAGGAATTCGCTGCCCAGCCCCAAGTAAATCCAGATGCTGCCGACCAACAGCACCCCGGCCACGACGTAAACGAGGGCTTTGAAGCGCAAGGCGAAGGCCAGCGCCGGGCGGTACAAACGGAGCAACCAGCGGACGACGAGGGATTCGTGCTCGCCGATTTTGCCGCTGACGGAAAAGGTCGCCAGGGCGGGAACGATGAGGATGGCGAAGAGGGTGCCCGCCAAGAGGGCAAAGGTCAACGTGAGGGCCATGGGCTTGAAGATGCGGCCTTCCACGCGCTGCAGGGTGTAGAGGGGGATGAAAGCGGTCAGGAGAATGACTTTGGAAAACAAGACCGGGCGGCCCATTTCTTCGACGCCTTCCACAATCACCGCGCCGAGGGAACGGTATTTGCCTTTGCGTTCCTCCAACAAGCGGAGGATGTTTTCGATGACCACCACGGCGGAATCAACGATGATGCCGAAGTCGATAGCGCCCATGGAGATGAGGTTCGCCGGGATGTGTTCCCAATCCAGCAGCGTGAAAGCGCCCAGCAGCGCGAAGGGCACCGCCAGGGCGACCACCAAGGCGGAACGCCAATTGGCGATGCCGAGAAACATGGTCAACACGATCAACACCAGGACGATGCCTTCGATCATGTTGTGGCCCACGGTATGCAGGGTGCGGTCCATCAGCGCCGTGCGGTCGTAATACATTTGCAGACTCACCCCGGGCGGGAGGTAGTTGGCGTTGATCAAGTCCGCCATTTTCTTAACGCGCTGGCACACTTCCATGGCGTTTTCGCCGCGGCGCATGATCACAATGCCCTCGGACACGTCGTTGGCGTCGCGGACAATTTTGCCGTGGTCGCCGTCGGTGCGACCGACGCGGCCGAGGCGGATGGCGTTCCCAATCACGACCTTGCCCACGTCCCGGATCAGGATGGGGGTGCCGTTGCGGGTGTCCACGGCGATGTTTTCAATATCGGCCAGGTCGCGCACCACGCCCAACCCGCGGACCACGTACAACTCGGAGCCATGCTCGACGTAAGAGCCGCCGGCGTTGTTGTTGCCATTGGAGAGAGCGGTAAAAATCTGTTGGAGGGAGAGGTTGTAGGACCGGAGTTTGGCGGGATCCACCAAGACTTGGTATTGCTTGGTGAGACCGCCGAAGCCGTTGACGTCCACGATGCCGGGCACTTGGCGGAACTTCTTTTCCAGCACCCAGTCTTCCAGCGCCTTGATTTCCACGCTGGAGAATCCGGGCGGGGCCCGCAGGGTGTAGCGGAAGACTTCCCCGATCGGGGTGGCATCCGGGGACAGGCCGACCTGGGCGCCGGCGGGGAGGCTCACCGTGCCAATAAATTGATTGGCCAAATTGCGCACGTCCCGGTTGATGGCGTCGTCCTCGAAGACCAAGGTGATTTGGGAGAGGCCGAAGATGGAGATGGAACGCATCGACACCCGCTTGGGGATGGCGTTCATCACGTTTTCGAGCGGGATGGTCACCAAGCGCTCGACTTCTTCGGCGGCGTGGCCGGGAAAAATGGTGATGATCGTGACGGAGACGTTCGTCACGTCGGGGTAGGCTTCCACGGGCAGTTCGCGGAACGCGTTGATGCCGAGGCAGATAAAGCCGCCGAGCAGCGCGAGCACGATCGCCCGGTTGCGCAGGACGAGGGAGGCGAGTTTTTCGATCATGAGGATTACGTCGGTTCGGGGGGCACGGTTACCTTGGGCGTTAGGCGCCGGGTTCGACGATGGCTTGGAGGAGCAGCGCGCCTTCGGTGACCACCTTTTGTCCGGCCTTCACGCCGGTGAAAACGGGCACGGTGCCGTCTTTTTCGGTTCCGAGGGTCACCATTTTGCGTTCGAAGGTGCCGGGGGCCAGTTCGACGAACAGGAAGGAGTCGTTGCCCTTCATAAAGACCGCGCGCGAGGGGATGTCGACGCCGGCGGTGGCCACTTTGGCCACGTCTTGCGCCACGTCCACGCCCACATACATCTCCGCCTTGAGGCGGCGGTCGGGGTTGTTGACCACGCCACGAACGCGGACGGTGCGGGTGACGGGGTCCATGGAGCCGCCGAGTTTGCTGATGACCCCCTCGAAGATTTGGTCGGGCCAGGCGCGGGAGCGGATGCGGAGCGGCAAGCCCTCTTGGA
The DNA here is from genome assembly GCA_903930565.1 of uncultured Pedosphaera sp. Taxonomy (GTDB): domain Bacteria; phylum Verrucomicrobiota; class Verrucomicrobiia; order Limisphaerales; family Pedosphaeraceae; genus CAIXFN01. Next base: position 27,340 of record CAIYZC010000286.1, on the reverse strand, counting down.
GCAGGGCCAGATCGGCCTCCGCCACATCCACTTGGAGCCACAATTTTGTCGGGTCCGTCACCACGAATTGGGGGAGAAAAAGGGTGGGGGCGTTGGCGAGCATCAAGTCCGCACGCAGCTCCTGGCCGGGATTAATGTTTTTCTCAACCAGGAAGCCCGCGAGGGGGGAGCGAAGCGAGTAAATGCCGTTGGTGGTCTTGTCGTTGCCGCCGTAGTTGCGCAACACCGCCTGGGCGCGGTCGCGCTCGGCGCGGGCGGCCACGGCGGCGGCCTCGGCGGCCTCCACGTCTTTTTGCGCCAGGGCGCCGTGCGCCAGCAAATCCTGGGCCCGGGTGAGGGCTTTGTCGGCTTGGGCCACATTGCCGATGGCGGTGCGCGCATTGGCGAGGGCGAGGTTGAAATCCGGGGAATCGATTTCGGCCAGCGGCTGCCCGGCGGTGACCGCGTCCCCCAGGTCGGCATGCAAGGCCGTCACCCGGCCGGCCACCGGGGTGAAGATCCGCACGGTGGTTTCATCATTCCAGTACAACCGACCGGTGAGGTGGGTGATGGAGTAAGTGCGGGGCAGCGCCTCCTGGGTGGCCACAAAGCCCAATTGCGGGGCGCCGGTCGGGAAGGTGATCTTTTCCCCTTCCACCTTGGCGGCGGGGGCTTCGGCCACGGCTTTGGGTTTCTCCTCTTTGGCGCAGCCCAGCAAGGTGATCAAGGCGCAGCCGGCGAGGGCTTGTCGCAAGGAGGGCAGACGGGTCGGGTACAGGATGGCTTTCATGCTAAATTTGATAAGGGGCGGGAGGAATTATTTGACGCGGTCGAGTTCAGCAGTGGTGACGGTCAGGCGGGCGGCGGCCAAGTCGGCCAGGGCGGCGGCGGTGTCGGCCAAGGACTGCGCCGCGGAAAGGCGGACGTTGTTGTCATCCCGTTCCGCGGTCAACAAATCGACCAAGGAGGCGCCGCCCTTGTTGTAGGCGTAGGCGATGGATTCGCGCACCTGGGAGGAACGGGGACGGATTTGGTCCTGGTAGCGCCGGGAGCGGGCGGCGGCTTCCGCGTATTCCAAATCGGCCGCGGCGAGGTCGGCTTGCGCCTGGGCCCGGGCCTTGGCGGCGGCCAGGGCGGCCTGATCGCGGTTGGCTTCGGCGGCCTTGATGGCGCCGCCATTGCGGTTCCAGAGCGGCAGCGGAAAGGAGACGCCGAGGCCCAAGGTGTCGGTGGCCGGTCCGCCGCCGGGCGGGTTGTGTTCCACCTGCAGCGTGACCGACGGATCGGGGATGCGGATGGCTTTTTGCAATTTGAGGTCGGCTTGGGCGCGTTTCAAATCCGCTTCCGCCGCCCAGACATCCGGGCGGGCGGCGCCATTAAGGGCCGCCGCGGCCACCGCCGCGGGGCTGCTTTGCGCGAGCCCGGCGAGGGTTTCGCGCGGGGTCCAGCCACCGGTGGGGCGGGGCACGCCGAGCAACAGTTCGACCATGATGCGCGCCTGCGTCGCGGCCGTTTCGGCCGCCTTGGCCTGCAAGTCGAACTGGGCTTCGTTGTTTTGAATCTGTTTGAGATCGGATTCCTTGATGTCGCCGGCGCGGAAGCGGGCCAGGCCGATTTCCGCTTCGCGGTGCAGGGAGTGGGCGGACTCGGTCAGGATGTGCGCGTTTTCCTCCGCCAGCAGGACGCCGATGTAGGCTTTGGTCACCCCTTGGTCCAAGGAACGGCGGGCATCCAGAAACCGCGCGCGGGCGCCGGTCAGGCCGGCGCGGGCGGAGGCTTGGCGGCTATGGCGCTTCCCGCCGATTTCAATCAGTTGGGTGACGGCGGCGATGGAGTCGTAATTGCGCGTGCCCAAGCCGTTCCCGGCGACCGTGCCGGCCTGACGGTTGCCGAGTTTGACCGCGGAGAGGGCGAGGGAGGGGTTGGGGAACTCTTTGGCGACGAGCAGTTGGGCGGCCGCGGCATCCATGCCGCTGTGGGCGGCCAAAAGATCCCAGTTGCGCTCGAAAGCGGCTTGCCGGGCTTCGGCAAGGCCCAACAAGGGCGCGGCGGGGGAGGGCGGGTTGGTGCCCTGCGCCCCGGCGCGCGTGAGGACCAAGGAACACAAAACGAAGGTGGAAAGTAGCTTGACCATGGGAAATGTTTGGGGCTGATTAAGGGGCGATCGACCGGTCTCCGGCGGTGATACCTGCCGCCGCCAAAGCGGCGCACCGGTCGGCGGAATGGGTGCCGGGCTTCGAATCGCGGAACCAACCAGAGGGGAAGCTTCCGCGCCCCGAGGGCGTTACCCCGGCACCCAAATTCCGTGGCCCGACGAGCCCCCGGCGCCGCCGGGGGCCGGCGGGGGCAATGGCCGATTCAGTGTGATTCATTTCGCGGTACCGCATCTTGCAGGCTGGTGGGCATGCGCGCCGGGCGCCTCCCGCCATGGGCGTTGAATTAACAAGTCCCGGTTCAAAAGTAAAACACGGCGTCCACGGAGGCGGTGAATTGATTTTTGCGGGTACCGTTGTCGTACGCCGGCAGGTTGAACGCATGGTCGAAGCGGATTTCCGGGCGGATGGTGAGCAATTTGCTCGGCCACCAAGTGATGCCCACGGCGTTTTCCTCATAGCAGGTGGCATAGCCGGTCCGGTTGCCGACACAATCGTCGAAATATTCGTTGCGGAAGGTCAAGAAAGTGGCCGCGCCGAGCCGGACCATGGTGTAATCAAGGGTGGCCCATTCAGGGGCGTAGCCGGGCCGCACGGGGAAGGAGCCGTTTTGATAGGGCACGGCATAGGTGGGGCCGGTGGTAGCGTTGTTCTGGTACATGTACCAAGTCTCCCAACTGGTCCAGATGCGCTCGTTGAACTTGTAGGTCCAAGTGCCCACGTATTGTTGCAGGTTGTTGTACCCGAACTGGCCGTTGTTGAAGGCGTTGCCGCCTCCGTAGAAGCTCAGTTTGCCGTCCGGGGACTGGTATTGCACCATCACCGTGCCGGTCAATTGCCGGCCGGGATCGCTCTGCCAGGGGGCGACATCGTTGCCATCGGACAACCCCAGTTGAATCGTCCATTGATTGTTGAGTTTGATGGTGCTGAGCACGCCCCACTGGGTGTACGGGTCGTAGGCGTACAGCAGTGAGTGGCTGGACATGAGGTTGTTGGGCGCCAATTGCGCTTCAATGTCCGCGGCGGAGATCATGCGGCCAATGCGGATGTTCATCCCCTCGGCGACGCTGGGAATGTAGATGTCCCCGTACATCATGGGCATGTCCAAGCCGTAAATGGAGCCGATTTGGCCGGCCGGTTGCCCCAGCGTGCCGGGGGGGCCGGAACGGATCAATTGGCCGCTAATGAACCCGCGGGAAATCATGTAGCGGTAGTCCAAGCCGTAAACGGCGGAGTAACGGAAGCCCCAGTCCACGTGGTCGGTCTGGAATTCGTCGGGGGTCTTATCAATATAGAGCACGAGTTGGTTTTGCTCGATCCGATTGGCCCGGCTGTCGTAAGCCATGGGAAAATTGGCGAGCTGTCCGTTGGCGGTATTGTGGGAGGAACTCAGGTTGCCGGAAATGTCCTCCCAGCCGTAGATTTTGACCCCGCTGTTCTTGAGCGCGTCGCCCCAATTGGGATTGCCGAACAGCGCTTGGCTGAGCGGGAAGGTGGGGATGGTATTGGGGTCGCCGATGATCGGGGTGCCGCCCAATTGCCATTCGGCGGTGGGGTACGGCGGGGCATCGAAGGGGGCGGGCAAGCCGCGGCGTTGAGCGGGTGGCGCGTTGGTCGCGGGCGCCTCATAAGCCGGGGAGGAGAGTTGTTCCCGGTAGGCTTTGTCAAACCGGGTGAAAAACCCATCGTGCCGGTTTGTGCCCTCGGCATGGACTCCTGAGCCCCCGCCCAAGCAGCCCAGCGCTACCAATGCCGCCGTCCATGCGGGCAAGCGCCCGTTGCCGGCGTCCCGCCCGGAGTTCCCCTGCCGGCAGGCAAGGCCGAATTTATTATCCAAAGTTTTAGTCATGCCGTCACGATTCTTGAGCTGCAAATTTGCCGTCACACCCTCCGTCGGTGGGCCAACGCGGAGACCCATCTCCGCGGCTTGGTCGGCCCGCCGGCGGCCTGCGCGGCATGGCAAGCAATTGCAGTGCCAATCGTTTGAGCGCCGCGCCCGAACGGCGATGAGGGGGCTTGGATTGAGCTGCAGCCACAGTATCCGCTCGGGGGGAGGTGGGGATTTCCCCACCCCGCCGGCGGCTGCGCCCCGCCCCAACCGCGTGGCCAACCAGCCGTCCGGGAGGCTTTGGGAAGCCAGCTGGCACTGGCGATTTCGCTCCCCCCTGGGGAGCCTGGGTGCGATTTGGGCGACCCCAGGATCCCGGCTCATGGGTGGCCGGCGGTACCGGCGAAACGGAGCTTTCGCCCGGGAAATTGGCGTGGAGGGAGGCGATAAGGGGCCGGAAGAAACTTTCTCCAGATCGGGGTGGTGACCCGGGCAGCCCCGGCACAAGGGCTGATGAACCGGCGGCAACTGTCGCTTTTTTTTCAGCGTGACAAAATAAGTTGGGTGCCGCCCGGCGAACCGGGCGGCGACATGGGGGGCAGGTGCGGGGCCTCAGAAGTGGAAGATCACATCCGCGCCGAGGGTGACTTGGTTATGGCGGGTGCCGTTGTCATACGCCATCGCCGCATAGGAGTGCTCGAAGCGCAGCTCCGGGCGGATGGTGATCAACTTGGTGGGCCACCAAGTGAGCCCGAGGGCATGTTCGGTGTACACCGTGGCGTAACCGGTGCGGCTGCCGACGATATCGTCAAAGATTTCGTTGCGGATGGTGAAGAACGTGTTGCCGGCCAGACGGATCATCACGTAATCGACCGAGGCCCATTCCGGCGCGTAACCCGCTTTAACGGGGAAGAAGCCATTTTGGTACGGCACGGCGGCGGTCGGGCCGGTGGTGGCATGATTCATGTACATGTACCAGCTTTCCCAACTGGTCCAAATTCGCTCGTTGAATTTGTAGGAGAGGGTGCCGACGTATTGCTGGAGGTTGTTGTAGCCGAAGGTGCCGTTGTTGAAGGAGTTGGCGCCGCCGTAGAAGGAGAATTTGTTGTTGCTCGACGTGTATTGGACCATGACGGTGCCGGTGGGCTGGTTGCCGGGGTCCTTTTGCCAGATGGCCACGTCGTTGCCGTTCGCAATGCCCGCCTGCACGGTCCAATTGGCGTTCAGTTTCGTGGTGGTGAAGATGCCTTCCTGGGTGTAGGGGTCGAAACCGTACAACAGGGAGTGGGTGGACATGGGGTTGTTGGGCGCCAATTGGGCCTCAATGTCCGCCTCGGAAATGATCCGGCCGATGCGGATATTCATGCCTTGGGCGATCATGGGCAGGTAAATATCGGCGTACACCATGGGCATGTCATAGCCTTGGTAGGCGTTGCGATGGAGCAATTGCTGGTCGAACAGGCCGCGCGAGATCATGTACCGGTAATCCTCGCCGTAGACCCCGGAGACGCGGAAGCCCCAATCAATATGGTCGGTTTGAAATTCGTCGGGGGTGCGTTCGGCGTACAAGACGAATTGATCCTGCTCGAGGCGGTTGGGGCGGACGGAATACACTTCGGGGAAATTCGCGCTCTGGCCCTTCGCAGTGTTGCGGGAGGTACTGAGATTGCCCGAAAAATCCTCCCAGCCGTAGAAGTTGATGCGGCTTTTCTTCAAGGCCTCGCCCCAAGTGGGGTTGCCGTCGAGCGCTTGCATCAAGGGATACGTGGGGATGGTGTTGGGATCGCCGATGATGACGGTGCCACCGATTTGCCATTCGCCGGTGGGATAAGGGGGGGAATCGAACGGGGTGGGAAGACCGCGGCGCGAGGGCGCCGGGGCATTGGTGGCCGGCGCCTCGTAGGCCGGGGAGGCCAACTGCTCCCGCATGGCCTGATCAAAACGGCGGAAGAAGCCCGGGGTGGTGGTGGTATTGGTGCCTTCGGCGTGCGCGCCGGCAGCGGCCCCCAGCACACCCAAGGCGGCCAGGGCGAGGGTCCGATGAGGGATGGACAATTGGGTCATATGATTTCAGTTCTGGTTTGGTCGTTACGGCCCGGAAAGCGCGGTAAATGGTCCGCGCCCCCGTTGGGGTCGGCCGGTCGGGGAACTCGTCCCCGGCGGCCAACCACGCTGCAACTTAAGCGCGGGCGGCCGGAACCCGGGAATCAATTTGGGGTGTCGCCCCGATAAAATTTTGCTAATGCCGGCGGTCGCGGATTCTGCGATTGGAAAGCGCGGGGCCAACCGTTAGAAAAGGCAGGGGTTGGGGTGGCCGGTCGGAAGTGGACCCGCAGGCATCCATTGGAGCCATTTAGGCTATTTTTATTAACCATGGCGCGCAAAAAGCAACAGCTAGGATGGCCGTTCACCCTTTGTTGCCGTGGGTGCGGGCGGAAAGCGGCGGCCGCGGCGGCTCGGCGGAGGCGGGGTGTATGATATTAAAAAACCATAAATCATTTTACATGTTCCGGCGATTTTCACCGCCGGGGGGGGCGCGAACCGCATGAATCCCGTGGTGCTCACGGTCGGCCAGTTGGCGAGATTGCGCACGGAATTGCGGCGGAGTCGGGACGTGGCGGTGTACCGGCGGGCGGCGGCGCTGTTGGCGCTGCATCACGGGGAGTCGGTGCAACAGGCCGCCCGCCTGCTGGGCGTGAGCCGCCAGAGCATCTATAACTGGGTGGCCACGTACGGCGCGGCGGACGAGGTGGCCAATTTGCAGGACGCCACCCGCCCCGGCCGGCCGCGGCTGCCGGTGGGGGATCTGGAGCACCTGCTGGCCGGGCTGTTGGCGGGGGGCGAGCACTCCGGGGGGCGTACTTTGGGCGGTTGGACGGCACGGGAGTTGTGTGAGCGGCTGCAATCCTTGGGCCGGCCCGCGGTTTCGCCCGCGACGCTGCGCCGCCAATTACGCCGTTTGGGCTATGTTTGGCGCAACGGTGGGTATCGTCCGGAAGCACCTGCCGCGCTCTCGTCCCCGGCGCCAAATTTGTCCAAAGACTTGTGATTTGTGACGGGTGAAAGCGGCGTCAAATAGGAGGCGATCAGCGGCTTGGGGAGAAGTTTTTCGGCGGCGGTGGAGAGTTGGCACCGTGGCTGCTTGAAGCCCCACGCAGTTGCTGAACCAAAGATGACCGCGGTGGGGGCAGCGGACCGAGCCGCCGAAGCGTGCGGTCGGAAGCGAACCGTGCGGGCCGGAACCCGCGGATTTGGCAGACAGGCAGTTGACCGTGCGGAAGCAGTAAGCAGACAACCAAACAGAAATCACAACCAAACCCTTAGGGGAATGAAAAGGATACCTATTAAACCGAACACCAACAAATCACAGCTGAAGGGTTGGACCCTCGGGCTGGCGGCCCTCGGGCTGGTCAGCTTGGGTGCGACGGCGCACGCGGCGGAACCGGCCACGAACGCCGCTCCCGCCATGGCCAGCACCAACGCCCCGGCCGCGCAGCCCTACGGCAAAAAGGCCGGCATGGGCTTTTTCAAGCGTCTGAATGAGGCGTATGCCGAACAGAACGCCACCGCGATTTACACCGCGCCCAAGCCCGGCGATCCACCCCCGACGCCCCGACGCATCGGACCCCAACCCTTTGATGGCCCCCCCTACCCCACGGGTGACTGGCAGATCGGCGGCGGTCCGAACGTCATCGGTGATCCCGGCGCCCTGCGTGACAGCCCCTATCCCTTGATGCAGGCCATTTATGACGGCCCCGGGGGCAAGGCGTGGTATGACAGCCGCATTCAATTGTACGGCTGGGAAACCGTGAGCGGCAACTTGAGCACCTCGCGCAACACCTCCAAAGGCCAGGCGGCGAACTTCCCCGAAGTTTATGACGAGCGGCCGAACCGGGTGGAGCAGGAACAATTCGTGCTCTATTTGGAACGGATGGCCGACGAAAGCCAAACCGACCACGTCGATTGGGGCTTCCGGATCGCCGGCGTTTACGGTTTGGACTACCGGTTCATGAGCACCCGCGGTTTCCTCAGCAACCAGCTGTACGGCAACAATGTGAGCTCGCAGACCACGGCCAATCCCGTGGTGCGTAACAACTACCTGGGCTACGATATTCCCATGTTGTACGCGAACATGTACATCCCCTGGGTCGCGCAGGGCATGAATATCACCCTCGGGCGCATCATCTCCATGCCCGACATCGAGCAACAGCTCGCGCCGAACAACCTGATGGCGAGCCATTCGATCCTCTACGGGTTCGACAACTACACCATGTGGGGCCTCTGGACGACCACCAAGCTGAACGCGAACTGGACCGTGCAGGCGGGCATCGCGGACGGCGTGGACATGGCCCCGTGGCAGAACGACGTGGGTCGCCAGGTCACCGGCTCCCTGTTGATTCAATGGATTTCCTCGGGCGGCCACGATTCCGTTTACGGCGGCATGAATTCGCTCAACAACGGCAACTTCGGGTATAACAACCTGCAGGAGTCGATCCTGAGCTACACCCACAAGTTCAACGAGAAGTGGTGGACCACGTTCGAAGGCCAGTTCATGTATACCAAGAACGCCTCCACGGGACCCACCTACCAGGTGCCCTACCAGGACGGGTTCTGGCCCTCGCACGGCGGCTTCGTGTCCGAAGGCGGCATCTTGAACTACACCATGCGCCGGATTGCGGACAACGCGTTCGTAACCTTCCGGAATGAGTGGTATGATGATCCCGCGGGCGCCCGCACCGGCTCCTCGACCTCGTACTACGAGACCTCCGCCGGCATCACCTGGTTCCCCAACCGGCTGCTGTGCCTCCGCCCGGAAATCCGGTTTGAGCACTCGTTCCAACAATACGGTTTCGACAACCAGACGCGCAAAAACCAGGTCACCCTGGCGATGGACGCGACCTATCACTTCTAATCCTCATGGTTAGCAATCCGGGGGTGGCCGGTCCCGTTGACCGCGCCGCCCCCGGACCTTGTCCCGCCCGGCGGATTCCGACCCCGCCGGGCGGGATTTCTTTTGAACCGGACGGGTCGTACTGGCAAACTGAAGTATGAATTTCTGGCACACTTGCGGTCGGCGGACGGCCGCCTTTTGCGTCCAACATGGACGAAATCTCGCCGCGGCGCTGGGCTTGGCCACCTTGGCCGGTTGTGCGGCCGGCCCCTCGGCCAACATTGATTTGATGGCGGATTTCGAGGCCGCCAAGCCGCCCGCTTTTCTGACGGGGTCCGCCACGGCCTTGCTGCTGTACACCAACGGCTTCAGCGCGCACCTCGTGGTGACGGAATCGGGCACCAACCGGCCGGCCGGCCGCAACCCCGACCGCCTCCTCGGCCAGGGGAGCAAACTCCTTTACGCCCCGGGCAATGGCAAAGAGATCTTTTTGTGGGATGTCGTCCAGCGGCGCGGCTACCTGGTGCATGAGGCGCTGCAGGGCTACGCGCCGTTTTCGGCCCCGGGCCTGATCACGAATATTGTCGCCACGGAGGAGACCTCCGCGGGTAGTGCGGCCGCCCCCGTGAACGGCCATCCCGCCCGGCCCACCGAAGTTACCGTGCTGCTGAACACGGGGGCGGCGGACAAATACAAAGTATTCTGCGCCAATGATTTCGGGGATTTTCCCGTCCGCATCAAGGCGCGGGACACCAACGCCCCTTATACTTTGGACTTGGCCGACCTGCGCCTGGAGCAATTGTCACCGCACTTGTTCCAACCGCCCGAGGAATTCACCAAGTACAGCAGCGTCGAGGCGTTGTTGTCCGAAATTGCCGCCCGCCAGGCTGGCCAGCGCCGGGAAAAGGCGGACAAGCCCGGGGACAAAATTCGCGCCATGCCCAGCCCGATGATCCATCATTGAGGAAACTGGCTGCCCGGCGTGCTTGCGGGCTGAAATTGCCAGCCTGGTGCGGTCTTCCGGGCAAGGCGGAGGGGTTTTTGCAGTTTAGCCGGTGTGCCTACCTTTGGTGGCCCTCGTTGTTATCCCCGTCCCCTGGGGGGCTTCGTAAACCCGGGTGGGGTTTCTCCCGCCGGGCTTCGGTTCCGACCAACCCGTGGCGGGCCGGTGGCGCCCCCCCGCCACCCGGAGTGCGTCCAGCGCTTAATTCCCAAAACCAGCCGGCTACGGGCACCGCTCGGCCATTGCTCAACCCCGCGCGCAAAAGTCCGGATGGCCGATTCCTGCTCCCGGAGGAACGCTTCCAATCTCGGGGGCACCAGCGGGCCATTGAGGAATTTTTGAGGTCGCAGTTCTCCTGGTTTGCGGCCCGACATCCAAAGCGGAAAAGAATTCGCGAGTTTCCCGGGAACTCGGTCCGTCCCCGGGGGGGCGTGGCAATGGCTGACTACGAATGCTTCACCCGCACGATGGGCACTTCCTCAGGGAACTGTCCGGCCGGCCGCTCCGGCGCCCACGGCGGGTTCCGGAGCCGTTTGGATTCCCGGATCCCGGGTTGATCGCGGCCCTGAAGACCGCCTTCGGTCCCGATCCGCCCGCAAGCCGTCCCGCCGTTTTTACAAACTATTAACGCTTTTACCCCTACTTTTGATTAGAGAACTCCCGGTCGACCGGGGCAGGCTGGGGGCGTTTATATGACGGTACTGCTTTTCACCGGCATCGGCTCGGGGAAGCAGTCCATCCAATCGAAAACACAACCACCTCCCGCCACGGGAATGAAAAGGATACCTATCAAACCGAACACCAACAAATCTCCGCTGAAGGGTTGGACCCTTGGGCTGGCGGCCCTCGGGCTGGTTAGCCTGGGCGCGCCCGCGCCCGCGGCCGAACCCGGCACGAACGCCCCGCCCGCCGCGGCTGCGCAGCCCTACGGCAAGAAAGCCGACAAGGGCTTTTTCAAGCGTTTGAATGAAGCGTTTGCCGAGCAGAACGGCAATGCCGTTTACACGGCCCCCAAGCCCGGTGACCCGCCTCCGCCGCCCCGGCGCATCGGGCCCCAACCGTTTGACGGCCCCCCGTTCCCCACAGGTGACTGGCAGATTGGCGGGGGACCGAACGTGATCGGCGATCCCGGCGCCTTGCGTGACAACCCGTATCCCTTGATGCAGGCCATTTATGACGGCCCCGGCGGCAAGGCTTGGTATGACAGCCGCATCCAATTGTATGGTTGGGAAACCATCAGCGGGAACCTGAGCACGTCGCGGAACACGGCCAAGGGCCAAGCCGCGAATTTTCCGGAGATCTATGACGAACGCCCCAACCGGGTGGAGCAGGAGCAATTCGTGCTCTATTTGGAACGGATGGCCGACGAGAGCCAGACCGACCACGTCGATTGGGGTTTCCGTTTCGCCGGCGTTTACGGTTTGGACTACCGGTTCATGAGCACCCGTGGTTTCCTCAGCAACCAGTTGTATGGGAACAATGTGAGCTCGCAGACCACCGCCAACCCGGTGATCCGCAACAACTACTACGGCTATGACCTGCCGATGATGTACGCGAACGTATACATCCCCTGGGTCGCCCAGGGCATGAACATCATCCTGGGCCGCATCATCTCGGAGCCGGACATCGAACAACAGCTCGCGCCGAACAACCTGATGGCCAGCCATTCCATCCTTTACGGGTTCGACAACTACACCATGTGGGGCCTGTGGACGACCACCAAATTAAACGCGAACTGGACCGTGCAGGCGGGCATCGCGGACGGCGTGGACATCGCCCCGTGGCAGAACGACGTGGGCCGCCAGGTCACCGGTTCGTTGATGATCCAATGGATCTCCTCGGGCGGGCACGATTCGTGGTACGCCGGGATGAATTCCTTGAACAACGGCAACTTCGGGTACAACAACCTCCAGGAGTCGATCGCCAGCTACACGCACAAGTTCAATGAGAAATGGTGGACCACGTTCGAAGGTCAGTTCATGTACACCAAGAACGCCTCCACCGCTCCCACCTACCAGGTGCCTTATCAGGATGGATTCTTTCCCTCCCACGGCGGGTTTGTCTCCGAGGGCGGCATCTTGAACTATACGATGCGTCGGCTCGCGGACAACGCGTTTCTGACCATCCGCAACGAGTGGTATGATGATCCCGCGGGCGCCCGCACGGGCGCCTCCACTTCGTACTACGAAGGGTCCGTGGGCATCACCTGGTGGGCCAACAAACTGCTGGTGCTCCGCCCGGAAATCCGCTTTGAACACTCGTTCCAACAGCCGAGTTTTGACAACTACACCCGGAAGAGCCAGGTCACCCTGGCGACGGACGTCACCTATCACTTCTAATCGTGCGGTTCATCAAGCCGGGGTTGGCCGGTCGGGTTGACCGCGCCACCCCGGCCCGGTCCCGCCCGGCGGATTCCGACTCCGCCGGGCGGGTTTGCTTGAGCGCGGCACCGGCAAAATGCGCGGCCTGCTTTCCAGCCCGGCGGTCGCCCAATCCTCGGAAGCATTCCCGCCGCTTTGCGGTCCGAAATGGCCTCCCCCCGAACCAGGCGGCGGCAGGGCAAGACCGACCAACGCGGGGACACCATTTGCGCAATGTGCGGCCGGGTGATTCCGGAGGGGGACAAATTGGCTCGCCCAATGGTTCCTTCGGCATATATTTCCCGGATGAGTTCGGACATCCGTTGGCAACAAAGGTTGGATAATTTCGACCGTGCCTTGACGCTGCTGGGAGCAGCGTTGAAGGTACCCGTCGAGGAATTGTCGCCTTTGGAACAAGAAGGCGTGGTGCATCGCTTTGAATACACCTTCGAACTCGCGTGGAAGACGCTGCAAGACCATCTCGAAGCCATCGGCCTGGACTTGAACCCGGTCGCGCCGCGGAACGTGATCAAGCAAGGTTTCGCGGCCCGCGTGCTGACCGACGGCGCGACCTGGATTGCCATGCTGGAGCACCGAACTCAGATCGCGCATCTTTACAATGCGGCGCTCTTGGCCGAGGTGCCGGCGGCGATCGCCGAACGTTATTTGCCGGCGCTGCGCGAGTTCCACACCTATTGCCGGCAAAGGAGTTCCGCATGACTCCGCCGGGATTGACCGAACTCGAAGTTGGTCTGCTCGGACGAGTATTTGGCGCGCATCCCGAGGTGCGGGCGGTCAGGCTGTTTGGTTCCCGGGCCAAGGGCACGCACAAACCGTGGTCGGATGTCGATCTGGCGCTGTCGGGGGAGTTGAACGAACTGGGGGCCGCCGCCATCGCCGCCGAGTTGGACGAATTGCCGCTGCCCTATCTTTTCGACGTTGTGGTTTTCGAGCAGGTGCGCCTGCCCGCCTTGCACGAACACATCGAGCGGGTCGGTTGGCTCATTTACAAGGGGACGGGACCATTCGCGCCGACGGGCACTTGACAAAAAAAGACCGCGCGCCGGCCGGAGGGCCGACGCGCGGTTGCGCACGGTCAGGGAGGGCGGATTACGGACGCACCAAGCGGTAGAACACCGCGGGCTGCGCGGGATCGACCGGGAGGGTGTAGGAGTTGTTGGTCACCCCGGGCACCACGGACCAGTTACCGCTGATTCCGGTGGTGAGCGAGTTGGTTTGGGCTTGGAGCACAAAGCTGCCGAAGCCGGGCTGCCAGGTGAGCGTGACGACGCCCGCATTCTTGACGGCGTTGATTTGCGGGGCGGCGCTGACGGCCTCGGGCACGGACGCGAGGGCGGGATTGAACGCGGGGGCGAAGGTGGGCGCGTTGGCGTCCACCGCGGTCAACGGTTGGAGGCCGAAGCGGGTTTCGATCGTGCTCAGGATGGACAGGGTTTCGTATTGGTTGTGGTCCACGCAGTTGGTCCGGCCCAGGGGCGAGATGATGATGCCGGGCACGCGGGCGCCGGGGCCCCAGAGGTCGCGGACGGGGGGCGTGACGTGGTCCCAACGGCCGCCGTGCTCGTCGTAAGTGATGATGATCGCGGTGTGCGCCCAGAGGGCGGGATTCGCCTGGACGGCGGCGACGATGTTGGACACGTGCAACTGGCCGCGGAGGAGGGAGGCGTAGCCGGGGTGCTCGTTGTCGGGGCCGAGCGGCTTGATGAAGCAGACGGAGGGGAGGGTGTTGCTCGCCACGTCGCTGAAGAAGTTCTGCTCGTCCTGCAGGTGGGCGGCGGAACGGGCGTTGGGCACGCCGTTGGTCCAGGGGGCGTAATGATCGTAGAACGCGAAGGCCTGGTGGTGCCATTGGAACAGCGGGCTCACATTCGTGAGGGTCACGCCGAAGTGCGCCGGGTTGGCGGGGGAGCTGAGCACCGCGTCATTCCAGCCGCCGGAGTACCACTTCCAGCTCACGCCGGCGTCGTCCATGCGATCACCGATGGTGGGGATGTAGGGGCGGACGGGGTCGTTCGGGTCGCTGTCGTTCTGGGAGGGCAGCAGCGCCGGGGCGGCCGGGTTGCCGGAGGCGGGCAGGTTCGTGGAGTAAATCGTGTTCACCGCGTAATTCTGATCGAATACCAGGTTGGTGTTGGCGTAAACCACGCCGCCGATCGGGGTGATGTTGCCGTCGCGCACGAGGCGGCCGGTCACGTTGGACAATTGGAGAACGCCGCGGCCGTCGAGCAAGGCCACGCCGGTGGGCAACAGGGTCGCCGCGTTCGGATAAACCGGGGCACGGGCGGCCACCAGAAACTGATGGTTCAGGAAGGAACCGCCGAAGGCCGAGTGGAAGAAATTGTCGCACATGGTGTACTGTTGCGCGAGCACGCCTTCCGGCAGGGGGGTGGCGTCGAAATGGCTCATGACCAAGCCCGGGTTGTCACTCCAGGTGACGAACTCGTTCATCGCGCCGCCGTTGATTTGGAACTGTTCCTGCCAATAGCGGTGGACGATGTCGCCCGTCAAGTCGGCGGTGGTGAGATACGGCGTGAGGTCGTAGGGCAGCAGGGTGTTCAAGCCCGCAATGATGGGGCCGTTCGGCATGGTGGTATCCGCGAGGAAGCGCACATCCGGCGTGTTCGTCGGATTCAGCGGCACGGGCGGGTTTTGGACGGGAATGGCCCGGGAGACCGGGTCGTAAGCGGGCAGCGAGCTCAAGGGATTGCCCGTGAGGCGGTCGATTTGGTTCAAGGAGGTGGCGCTGGCGTTGGCAATCCCGTTGGCGCCGGGGAAGTTGCCGTAGAGGGCGTCAAAGCTCCAGTTTTCCTGATAGACCAGGATGATATGATCAATGCCGGCGAAATCCGTCGCCGCATCGACTTGGAAGCTCAGGATTTGGCGGATGGGGTTGTTGACGGCATCATACTCGCCGAAGGTGTTCACGGCCGTGGAGTTCACGCCGAAGGTTTTCACCGTCAAGGTGCGGCCGTCCGCGCTGATGTCGAGGGTGTTGAAGTTGAAGGTGTCGGGGGAGTAGAAGTCGATGGGCTGGCGCACGAAATCGGCGGCGGGGTCGCTTTCACGGGTGACGTTGTGCAAACCGGGGTAGTTGGGGTCCAGGCCGATCGGGTCGAGGCCGGCGGCCACCTGGGCGGCGGCGAGGCTGTCGGCGATGAGCTTGTTGTTCGCGAAGGTGTGGTTGGTCACCAAGTCGGGGCCGGTGGCGGCCATGGGGCCGCAGACGATTTCGAAGCAGGCGGGCACGCGGGCGTAGGTGGCCTGGACCGCGGTTTGGCTGTTGGTGGAGTAGAGCAGCTCGTTCACGCGGTTTTGGTGGTCATCGGTGGACAGGAACACCACGTTGAGGATGTGGTTGTCCGCGATGAACTTGAGCAGGGCGTTGCGTTCGGCGCGATATTGGCCGATCCATGATTTGCCGCCGTCGCTGGCGACCGGGGCGTAGGCGGGGTTGCCGCCGTTGTAAACCCCGGAGAGGGCGCCGCCAATGGGACCCAATTGGTCGATCGGGGAGGAGACGGCGACGATTTTCCAAGGCACGTGGTTGCTCTGGGCGGTCAGCAAGGTCTGCTCCAGCCAAGCCAATTGCGTGGCGCCGAGCATCGTGCGGGCGGGATTATCCCCGCGCGGGCCGGTGTCGTCCGCGTTGCTGCTCGTCTTCATGCGGATGTCGCGGTAGGTGCGGTCATCCACGTTCACGAACAGGGCGTTCTTGCCCCACTGCTGGGCGAAAAAGGTTTGCGGGGTGCCTTCCGAGCGGGGATCCGCGCCGCCGGTGTTGATCAAACCGCGCTCGCGAATGGGTTGGTAGTTCAGGTAAACCTGTTCCAGCGTCTGGAAGCCCGTGGACTGGTTCATGAACAGGCCGTTCGTGGTGACATCATTCGCCACTTGCCGGGCATCCACGCCCGCGCCTGAGGCCATGCCGCCCACGGCGCCGCCGGCGGGGGCGCCGCCGTTGATGTACTGCTTGTTGCCCAGCTCGTGGTTGTCCAAGAGCGTGTAGTTGCCCTGGGCGGCGAACAGCGTTTGCAGGCCATTTTGGCCGCCCACGTTCACGGGCAGGAATTGCTCGCGGTATTTCTTGGAGAAGTCGTTGAACAACTGCGTCTGCGTGGCGCCGGTGGCCGAGGGCGCGGGCGTCGTGCCAGTGCTGGTCACCGCCGGGGAACCGGTGCTGGCCGTTTCATAAATCGTGTCGCCGAGGAACACAAAGAAATCCAAGCCATACAGGTTGAAATCGTGCGTGGCCACGTACGGGCGCATCAGGCCGTCCAAGTCGCCGCTGAAGGCGAAATGCACCGGGGCCGCCGTCGTCGGGGCGGGCGCCGTCTTGAAGGTGCCGACGATGCTCGCGTTCGTGCCGGCCGTGAACTGGTAATAATACTTCGTGCCGGCCGTCAAACCAGTGGCCACAACTTTGGCGGTGTAATCCTTGGTGGCGTCGGTGCTGACCGGGAAGGTCAGCACGTTGGCCGTGATCGCCGGGTCGGTGGCGACTTGGGCGGTCAAAGCCACGGCGGCGGGGGCGTTGGTGTCCACGGCGCGGGTCCAGAGGATGGCGTCAGTGCTGGTGGCGTCACCCGCGGCCACGCCGAGGAAGACGAGGTCCGCGCGCGCGGACAGCGCCGCGGCGGACAAGCCCGCCAGCGCCCGGAGGAGGGCGCGGCCGCGGGCCGGTTGATGGAATTGGTTTCGGTTCATAGTTCTGTGTTCGGTTGTTTCCGGCGGCTGGTTCCCCAGCCGGCCCGCCAAAGTGTGCCCGGGCGGCGGACGACACCGTCCGCCGCGCTGAAACCGGTCCATACTTTGGCGTGGCCAGTCTTTCGCGGGTTTGTGGAGGCGTGGTGGCGAACGTTTGACATCTCGGCAACCAAACCATGGCAAACGGGTGACGAATGTAACAGAATAGCAAAACGTGGTGGAAACCGGCGGCGGGGAAGCCGGGGCGCGGCGGAGGGCCTCCGTCCGGGGAAACGGTCCGTCCAGGCGGGTCTGCGGAAGGGGGGGACGGTTTGCCGCCACCGGCCCGGGTGCGGGGGCGGCGGACGGAAGCGCGGCCGACCCAAGGGGCGGGAAAGCCGAAGGGGGGACTAACCGCGGGCGGGCTTGCGGGGGCTGCGGCGGAAACCGTTTTGCATGAGCAGGCGCCAGACGCGCCAAAGGGCTTCGCTGACGATGCCGCCGGACATCTTGGAGTTGCCCTGGAAGCGGTCGGTGAAAATGATGGGGACCTCCACGACCCTCATGCCGTCGCGCCACACCCGGTGGGTGGTTTCAATCTGGAAGCAGTAGCCATTCGACTGCACGTCGTCCAAATGGATGGAGAGCAGGGCGGAGCGGCGGAAGCATTTGAAGCCGCCGGTGGGATCCGTGAAGGGCATGCCGAGAATGATACGGACATATTCCGCAGCGCTCTTGCTGAGCATCAAGCGGCTGAGGGGCCAGTTGATGACGCGGATGCCGTTGCAATAACGGGAGCCGAGGGCCAGGTCGGCGCCCGCGGCGGCCTCGACCAACCGGGGCACGTCGTCCGGGTTGTGGGAGAAATCCCCATCCATTTGCACGACGAACTCGTAGTCCCGCTCCAGAGCCCAGCCGAAGCCCGCGCAGTACGCTCGGCCCAGCCCCTGCTTTTTGGTGCGGTGAAGCACATGGATGCGGGGTTCCCGGGCGGCCAGTTCATCGGCCAGTTGCCCCGTGCCATCCGGGGAATTGTCATCGACCACGAGCAGTTCAATGGAAACAGGCAGCGCCAACAACCGTTTCGCCAGCAGCGGCAGGTTGTCGCGTTCATTATACGTCGGTACTATGACGAGGGTCTTTTTCATCGGGCAAGGCCGGGCGTAAAGTTGCCCAAAAGGCGGGAAAAAACAAGTCGATTCGGGAGAATGATTGCCGGCTCCGACCGGGCGCATTAATCTGGGGGAACATGGTCGCGTCGTTTCTCACCCAACTGACCGAGTGGCAGTTCTACACCCAGCACCCCGTGGCGGCGCTGATCGGGCTGTTTCAGTTGTGGATGGGGGTGGACGCCATCCGGCGGCGGGAATGGTTGTGGGCCCTGTTTATTTTCGCCGGGTTCGGCATTTCGGCGTTGTGGTATTACTTCGCGGTTTACCGGGAGGCGCCTTCGGCCACGCGGGGTTTCGAGCTGCCCGGGGCGCACCACCGGAAACGCATCCGGGAGTTGCAGGCGAAAATCCACCACTTGGACAAGGCCCATCACCATCTCCAACTGGCCGACATTTACTTCCAACAGGGGCGCTTGGAGAAGGCCGCCGCGAGCTACCGGGCGTCCTTGGAGCGGGAGCCGCAAGATATTGACGCCCGGGCGCATTTCGGCCAATGCCTGCTGCGGCAGGGGCAGGCGGCGGCGGCGCGGCCGTGGCTGGAAGGGGTGTGCGCGGAGAATCCGCAGCACGAGTACGGGCACTCCCTCATGGGGCTGGCGGAAACGCTGACGGTATTGGGGGAGCAGGAGGCCGCCTTGGCGCTGTGGCAGCAGGTCACCGCGCGTCACGCCTATCCGCGGGCCAAGGTGCAACTGGCCGAATTGTACGTGGCGCGCGGGGAGCCGGAGCCCGCCCGCGCGGAGCTGCGGGATGTGATCGCTGACGACGCGCACGCGCCGGCCTACCAACGCCGCCGGGACCGGGTGTGGGTGCGCCGGGGGCGCGCCTTGCTCCGGCGGCTGCCGGCGGAGCGGGCTTAAGCGGCCGGCGCGGCGATGGGTCCGCCGAGGATTTCCGCCATGGCCGCCGCCGCGGTGGTGGGCGGCAGGTGGCGCTGCGGCAGCAAGCGGTGGGTGATCACGAACGGCGCCAATTCCCGCACCAAATCGAGCGTCACCTGGGTTTGACCGCGGATCACGGCCAGGGCTTGGGCCATGCGCAGCAAGCCCAGCGAACCGCGCGGACTGGCCCCGAGCAGCAATGCCGCGTGGCGCCGGGTGGCCAGCACGAGCTGCAATACGGCGTCGGTGACCGCCTCCGGGATGGGCACCGCGCGCACCGCGGCCTGGCACTGCGTGATCCGGTCCGCCGCGGTGACCGGGGTGAGGGTTTCTATGGGATGCCGTAGTTGGAACCGTTCGCACATCCGCTTTTCATCCGCCGGGGCGGGGTAGCCGAGGCTCAGGCGGATGAGGAAGCGGTCCAGTTGGGCTTCGGGCAGTTGATACGTGCCCTGTTGTTCGATGGGGTTTTGGGTGGCGAGCACCATGAACGGACGTTCCAGGTCGTAAGTGATCCGGCCGTCGGTCACGGTGCGCTCGCCCATGGCCTCCAGCATCGCGGCCTGGGTGCGGGGGCTGGCGCGGTTGATTTCATCGACGAGCACCAATTGGGCGAACAAGGGGCCGAAGCTGAACTCCGTGCGGCCGGTCTTCGGATCCAGCACGGGCTGGCCCAGGACATCCGAGGGTTGCAGGTCGGGGGTGCATTGGATGCGTTTAAAGGTGCAGCCGGCGCTCACCGCCAGCGCCCGTGCCAGCATCGTTTTGGCGACCCCGGGCACGTCTTCCAGCAGCAAATGGCCCTCGGCGAGCAGGGTCGCCACGGTCAGCACCACCGCTTCCCGTTTGCCCACGATCACCTTTTCCACGTTGGCAATCAGGTCCGCGGCGGTGGCGCTCACGTCGGCCAGGGTCAAACCGGTGGGGGCCTCCAGCGCGGGCAGCTTCAAGCCGCGCCCGGCGCCCGGGGTGAGGGGGATCAGGCGGGTCCGATGGCCGCAATGGGGGCAGGTGATTTCCGCCATCTCCATCGCCTCCGGCACTTCAAAACGGCGGTCGCAATGCAGGCAAAGATGTTTGGCCATATCAAGGTTCGGCTGGGTTTCCAGTTGGGCTCCGGGTCACGGCCCTAATGAACCACAAATCCGGCCGCGTGCAAGCCGCCGACGGGCGGGCGGGTGAGTTTTTTCCTGTCGCCGCGCGGGCGGGCCGCGGGTAGATTGCGGCCGCGAACAGCGCATGAGCACCATTGTGAAAATATGCGGGATCACCACGCCCGCGGACGGCGAAGCGGCGGCGGCGGCGGGCGCCGACGCGGTGGGGTTGATGTTTTACGCCCCCAGCCCCCGTTACGTCACCGTTCCCGCCGCGGCCGCGATCGCCCGGGCCCTGCCGCCATTCATTATCAAAGTGGGGGTGTTTGTGGACGCCCCGGCCGAGTTGGTGCTCCAGGCCGTCGCCGAATGCGGCTTGAATGTGCTGCAATTTCATGGCGCTGAGACGCCGGAGTACTGCCAGTCCTTTCCCGTGATGACGATCAAGGCCTTCCGGATGAAAGGCCCGGAAACTTTGGCGGAATTGCCGACATATCCCACCAGCGCCTGGTTGCTGGACGCCTACACGCCCGACCGCCACGGCGGCACGGGGGCGACCTTCAATTGGGAATTGGCGCGGCAAGCGGGCAATTTGGGACGCCCAATTTTTCTGGCGGGCGGTTTGACGCCGGAAAACGTCGGCGCCGCCATTCGGCAAGTGCGGCCGTACGCCGTGGATGTTTCCAGCGGGGTGGAAGCGGCTCCCGGGCGGAAGGATCCGGTCAAAATGCGCGCGTTCGTGGGCGCCGCGAAAGGGGCCTTGGCCGCAGCCTGAGGCCGTGGCGGCGAGGATCAATGGGCCGGGGCGGCCGGGCGGGGCGTGAATTCATTCGCCCGGCGGGCTGCTTCCAGGCGTTCGGCGGAGGTCAGTTTGGATTCCACGCCGGCGAGCCTGGCCCGGGCCTCAAGTTGGCCGTGCGCGGCGGCGAGGCGGAACCATTTGGCGGCCTCCACCAAGTCCGCTTTCACGCCCACCCCCCGCTCGTAGCGTTGGGCGAGATCATATTGCGCCAGGGTCTCGCCGCCCTCGGCGGCCAATTGATACCAGTGCGCGGCCGCGCGATGGTCCACTTGGCCGATGCGGCCGGACTCGTTCATAAACGCCAGGTTGTATTGCGCCCCCGCATGCCCGTTCGTCGCCGCCTGGCGGTAAAGCTCCACGGCGCGGGAAAGGTCCTTTTTCACCCCCTGGCCCGCTTCCAGCAATTCGGCGAGTCCGACCTGTCCGTCGGCGTTGCCTTGTTCCGCGGCTTTGCGGAACCACTCCGCGGCGGCCGCGAAATCACGTTTGCCCGCCTCCCCTTTGGCCAGCGCCTGGGCCAGGCGGGCTTGGGCGGGCGCCGATCCGGTGGCCGCCTGGGTTTGAACGGCGGCCAAATCCAAGGCGGCGGCGGGCGCTGCCGGTGCCACCACGGGCAGGGGCGGGCTGCCACCGCGCCGGGTAAAAGCAAAGATGCCGGCGGAACACACCACGGCAACCAAAAGCAATAGGGTTAGTTTCTTCATGCGGCACGGCATGTGTGCGGTGAAGAATTGGGGGCAGGCGGGTGGCGGGAGTGCGACCACCGGGTGAAAACGGCGTGACAAACGGCCCCGCGGCGCCGGGCAAAAAAGAACCGGCGCGGAACCTCCCCGAAGGGAAGTCCGAGCCGGTTTGCGAAAGAGTTAAGTCGGCCGTTCCGCGGAACGGATTGGCTTACTTGGCGGCGGCGGGAGCGGCGGGAGCGGCCGGGGTTTCCGTGGCGCGCTTGGCTTCCCAGTCGTTGGAGCGGGGGTCCTGGCCTTCGCGTTCGATCTCGATTTTGCCCTTGATGCTGTCGCCGCTGATTTTGCCGGAGAATTTCTGGACGGTGGCGGCGCCGCCGTTGCGGCCGGCGCGGGTGACCTTGAAGCTGATCATGTCACCGGCGAGTTTGACCTCTTCGAGCTTGGTTTCGCGGGGGGCGGCAGGGGTGGCGCCGGCATCGGCGTTGGCGTTGCGGCGGCCCATGCCCCCGCTGATCGTGCCCATCAATTTGTCGCCATCCATCTTGAACTTGAGGGTTTGGGTGGGCCCGGGATTGCCGCCACGGCCGGCGCCGGCGAAAGTCCAAGTGCCGACGGGGGAAACTTTGGCGTCTTCGGCGCGGGTCGTGACGACGAGGCCCAAGGCGAGGAGGGCGCACAGGCCGGCTTTGACAAAGGAACGGAGGCTGAGGCGTTGCATAATATTCTTACGTTGCGATCGGTTTAGTTGTTTGCTGCGCCCGTGTGGCCCACCATGGACCGCACGGAAATACAGGCAATCTGACCACCCAGACGACGGAAGCCAAGCCAAGGTTACACTACGGCCTGAATTTTTAGAGCCGTTCACGCTGGTGGAATTCCATGGTGGGTGGGAAGCGCCCGGGTGGGTGGCGAAAGTGCAAGGTGGATCGTTCAGCAGGTTTGACGCCGCGGGTTTGGCGAATTAGCGTATGGGGGTCAAACCATAGTGTATCCCCTTCTCCATCCTTCCGAAGCCGCACGCCGCAGGGGGGGGGCGCTTGCCGGGGGCGTGGATTGCGTTATATTGGGGTGCGGCCGCGACGGGGTGGCGGGGCGGCGGAAATGGGATGTAAAACCGAACAATTTTATGCAATTTGCAAAGCGAATATTTTTGTTGATGGCGGTCAATGTGTTGGTGGTGGTGACGGTCTCCATCATTTTGGGGCTGTTGGGGGTGGGACGCTACTTCCCGCGGGGCGGGTTGGGGGGCTTGGCGGTGATCTGCCTGATCTGGGGTATGGTCGGCGCGTTCATTTCGCTGGGGCTCTCGCGGATCATGGCCAAATGGATGCTGGGGGTGCAGGTCATTCCGGCGGACGCCACCGACCCCGAGTTGCGGGAATTGGTGCGGACGGTGCATCAATTGGCGCGGGCGGCGGACCTGCCGGCAATGCCGGAAGTCGGGGTTTACGAATCCGAAGAAATCAACGCGTTTGCCACGGGGCCCACGCGGGCGCGCGCCTTGGTGGCCGTGTCCACGGGCCTGCTGGCGCGGATGCGGGCCAACGAACTGGCCGGGGTGCTGGGGCATGAAATCACGCACGTGGCCAACGGGGATATGGTCACCATGACCCTGATGCAGGGGGTGATCAACGCATTTGTCATGTTTTTGGCGCGGGTGCTGGCGTTTTTCGTGATGCAGGCGATGCGTTCGCGGGACAGTGACGACCGGGAACGCGGCGGCGGCTTTTGGATCGAGTTTTTGTTGATTCAATTGTTCCAAATGGTCTTTTCCGTGCTGGGTTTCATCGTGGTGGCGTGGTTCTCGCGGGTGCGGGAATATGCGGCCGACGCGGGCGGGGCCAAACTGGCGGGGCGGCAGAACATGATTCAGGCTTTGCAGGCGTTGCAGCGCCTCAATGATCCGGCGGTGGTGTTGGAGGAGTCGCGGCGGGCGCCGGCGTTTGCGGCGTTCAAGATCGAGGGGGCGCCCAGCTTTGCCTTGCTCTTTGCCGACCATCCCCCGCTGGAAGACCGGATTGAGCGGTTGCAGCGCGGAATTACCTGAGCCGTGGGCGGCGGGGAGATTACAAAGGGCCGGCGGTTTTACCATGGCAGGCGGTTGGGCGGGGTGGTAGATTTTGGACATGCGGTTCCAAAAATGTTCAACTTTATCCTTAATCCCCTAAAAACCTATGCCCATATTGCTTGGCTTCCTGCTTGGTGTTTTTGCCTGGTTCATCCTGCGCTACGGCGTGGGCGGGTTTTATTCGGTCGACCAGAATGAGCGGGCGGTGAAGACCCGCTTTGGCCGGGCCGAACGGGTGGAGGGGGTGACCTCGCTGGACGACCCGATTTCGGCGTCCCTCCTCCCGGAGGAGCGGGAGCGCTACTGTTACCCGCAGGTGCGGGTGATCCCGCCCGGGGGGCCGTATTTCAAGTGGCCTTGGGAGCGGGTTTACCGGATTTCCATCGCGACGGAGACCTTGAACATGGCGTACGATCCGGACAATCCGAGTGCCAACGTGAGCGGCACCTATTTGGAGGCGGTGACCAAGGATCAATTGAACACCGGTTTGACCGGCCAAATCCGCTACCGGGTGTCCGAGCGCAACATGTATGCCTACGCCTTCGGCGTGAAGCGGCCGATTTCGCATGTGATGGGTTATTTTGTCTCGGTGTTGCGGGAGCGGATCGCGAATTTCGAGGTGCCGCCCGCCCCGACGGAGGAGGGGGCGACGGAATCGGCGGCGGTGACCGGCATTTCCATCAACGATCTCCGCAAGAACCTGCGGGATTTGAACGAGCACATGGACCGGGAATGCGCGGCCTCGGCGGCGCGGTACGGGATTGTGCTGGACGCCTCGCTGATCACCGGCATCGATCCGCCAGTGGAAGTGGAATCGGCCTTGGCGGCGATCAACACCGCGCACAACGCCGTGTCCTCGGACATCAGTCTGGCGCAGGCCTCGGCGGATCAGCGGATCGAACAATCCCGTCGGGCGGTGGAGATCGAAACCCTGAACGCGTTGGCGGAAGTGGAGCCGCTGAACGCGCTGGCCAAGCAATTGGGGGAATTGAAAGCGGGCCGGCCGCAGGCGCTGCCCACGTATGTTAGGAATGTGCGGCTCAAATTATACCGGCAAGCCGGACAAGCGATTGTGGAGGCCAACGTATGATCAACCTGATGACGGTGGGGGCGACGGCCTTGGTGACGTTCGCCGGGTGTTTTGTGGTGGTGCCCGCGCTCTTGCGGTTGCTGGTGGGGTTCGGGGTTTACACCATCGTGCGGGAGCGGGAGTGCCAGGTGTACCTCTTGTTCGGCAAGGTGATCGCCACGATCGATGAGCCGGGGTTGCACGTGCTGCTGTTCCGCCTCGGGTGGCGGGCGCCTTTGGTGCCGTTCTTCGGGGCGCGGCGGGTGATCGACCTGCGGTTGGACCAGGATTACCTGCGCAGCCAGCCGGTGAATTCCGAGGAGGGCGCGCCGATGGGCATCGGGATTTGGTATGAGATGCAAATCAGCGATCCGGTTTCCTATTTGTTCAAGAACGCGGATCCCCGGGGTTCTTTGGCCGCGAACGTCAGCAATTCGACCGTGCGTTGCCTGAGCAACCTGAAATTGGCGGACATGCTGGAAAACCGGCATTCCATGAGCCAAACCGTGCGGGCGGAGGTGACGGCGATCTCCAACGAGTGGGGCTACCAACTGGGCTCGGTGTACATCCGCAAGGTCCATTTCCGGGACGGCGGCATGATCAAGCAGATTGAGGAAAAGGTGGTCAACCGGTTGCGCCAGGTGACCTCGGCCATCAAGCAAGGCGGGGCGAACCAAGTGAGCATCATCCGGAGCACGGCCGAGCGGCAGGCCGCGGTGGAATTCGCCAAGGCGGCCGCGATGCGGCCGGAAATCGTGGGCCGGGCGCTGGACCTACTCTCGCGGGATCCGGAGGTGGCGGCGGCGTTGTTTGAAATCCTGGAAACGCAGAATCTGCTGGCGAGCCAGGCCAAACTCACCTTCGTGCCGGCGGGCAGCTCGGGCGGGGTATTGACGCCGCTGCTGGCGTCACGGTTGGCGACGACGGGTTGAGTTGGCGGCGGGGCGGGCCGGCGGGCGGCCCGCCCCGCCTTATTTTTGACACCGCGTGGTTGCCGGATTGCCTCCCGCCCGGGTTCCGGGCATGTTGGCGGGGCATGAAGCAGCGCATACGTATTCTGGCTTGCGCCGCCGCGCTCGTCGTGGCGGGGGCCGACCGCCGGACCATCGGTGCGGAGCCGCCCGGGTTCAACCGGGAGATCCGGCCCATTTTGTCGGACCGCTGTTTCCGCTGCCACGGTCCGGACGCCGGCGCGCGCAAAGCCGGTTTGCGCTTGGACCTTCCGGCCGCCGCTTACGGCCCCGGCCGGGCCGCGGGCACTCATCCGATCGTGCCCGGCGCGCCGGCGGCCAGTTTGGTGATGGAGCGCATCCTCAGCCCGGACCCGGAGCGCCAGATGCCCCCGCCGGACTCGCATCTCACCCTGGACGCCGCGGAAAAGGAAACGCTGCGGCGGTGGATCGCCGCCGGGGCGGAATACCAACCGCATTGGGCTTGGCTGCCGCCCGCGGATTCGATTCAGCCGCCCGCCATCCGGCAAACGGAATGGCCGCGGAATCCCATCGATCAATTTGTGCTGGCGCGTCTGGAGCGGGAAAAGCTCGCGCCCTCCCCGCCGGCGGACCGGGACCGTTGGTTGCGCCGGGTGACGTACGATCTCACCGGGCTGCCGCCGAGCGTGGACGAGATCAGCGCCTTTGAGCGGGATAATTCCGTGACGGCGTTTGAACGGGTCGTGGATCGGTTGCTGGCCTCGCCGCATTTTGGGGAGCGGCTGGCCACGCCCTGGCTCGATGCGGCCCGTTACGCGGATAGTTACGGGTACCAAAGCGATCAATTGTGCCCCGCCTGGCCGTACCGGGATTGGGTGGTGGAGGCGTTCAACCGCAACCTGCCCTTCGACCAATTCCTGACCGAACAATTGGCGGGTGATTTGCTCCCCGGCGCCACGCGGAAGCAACGGCTGGCCACGGCGTTCAACCGGCTGCACCGCCAGACCAACGAGGGCGGGAGCATCGCGGAGGAATGGCGGCATGAATATATCGCCGACCGCGTCCACACCTTCGGCACGACTTTTCTGGCGCTGACGCTCGAATGCTGCCGCTGTCATGACCACAAATACGACCCCTTGGCGCAGCGGGATTACTACCGACTGGCGGCCTATTTCAACAGTATCGACGAGAACGGGCTGTATCTGTGGGGCGCGCCCAACCACGTGCCGACGCCGGCGCTGCTGCTGCCGACGCCGGAGCAGGAACGGGCGTTGACCACCACCGCGGCCGAACTGGCCGCGGCGCGCGCGGCCGCCGCACGGGCGCGGCAGGGGGCGGAACCGGGGTTCCAAGCCTGGTTGCACCAACCCCCCGTGTGTCCGGTTGAGCCGGCCGGTCCCGCGGCGTGGTTTAACTTTGACCAATCCTTGTCCGAAAACCGGTTTCCCGGGCTGGTGGGCACGAACCGCTTCAGCGGGGCGTTGCGGCGCAATACCGTCGCGACGGGGCGGACGGGCGGGGCGGTGGAGTTCGACGGGGACGACGAATTGAGTTTCCCCGTGCCCGGCTTCGGGGCGCAGCCGTGGGAAGCGTTCACCGTGGTCCATTGGTTGGGGCTGCCGGCGGGACTGACGAATGCGGTGGTCTGCCACCGCAGCGACGGCACGGATACGGGCTTTTGGGGGTTGGAGCTGACGTTGGAAGAGGGTCGGCCGACC